>CAZHZH010000019.1:0-36990 GCA_964537205.1 uncultured Bacteroidaceae bacterium | reverse complement strand
CAAGGCGGCTACAGCCGTGGCGGTCAGCAAGGCGGCTACAACCGTGGCGGTCAGCAAGGCGGTTACAACCGTGGCGGTCAGCAAGGCGGTTACAACCGTGGACCACAAGGAGGCTACAATAATCGTCGCCAAGGTGGACAAATGTTCCGCCAGCATAGTGCCAACTATGATCCAAACGCAAAGTACAGCCAGAAAAAGCAAATTGAATACAAGGAATATATTGAAGATCCAAACGCTCCTATTCGCTTGAACAAGTATCTTGCAAATGCCGGAGTATGCTCACGCCGTGAGGCGGATGAGTTTATACAGGCAGGCGTTGTCAAGGTCAATGGTGAGGTCGTTTCCGAACTTGGTACTAAAGTTCAACGTACTGATACCGTACACTTCCACGACCAGCTTGTAAGTCTCGAAAAGAAAGTTTACGTCCTGCTCAACAAACCTAAGGATTATGTGACAACCGCAGATGATCCTCAAGCACGCAAAACTGTCATGGATCTTGTGAAAAACTGCTGTCGGGAACGTATATATCCAGTTGGCAGACTCGACAGGAACACAACAGGTGTGCTACTGTTCACTAATGACGGAGAACTTGCATCAAAACTCACTCATCCTAAATTCTTAAAGAAGAAGATATACCACGTATTCCTTGACAAGAACTGTACGACAGCTGACTTGCAGAAAATTGCCGATGGAGTAGAGCTTGAAGACGGAGTTGTTCGTGCGGACGCCATCAGCTATGCCAGCGACACAGATCGCAAGCAAGTTGGAATTGAAATACATTCAGGAAAGAATCGTATCGTTCGCAGGATATTCGAATCTCTTGGATATCGTGTGCTGAAACTCGACCGTGTCATGTTTGCCGGACTTACAAAGAAAGGTCTGAAACGTGGTGATTGGCGCTTCCTGACTGAACAAGAAGTAGCTATGTTGCACATGAACGCATAGTGGTCGAATTGCAATATACGCCTTATCTGACATTATTGAAACAAAGCGAAAGGAACACTATAAGATGAAAAGAACGAAGATTGTTGATTTGCTAAAGCGCGAGGACTATGGTACACGCGTTTGTGTGAAAGGTTGGGTTAGGACGAAGCGTGGTAGTAAATCTGTGAATTTCATTGCGCTCAACGATGGTTCGACTATCAACAACGTGCAAATTGTTGCCGATGTCAATAAGTTCGATCCTGAGGTTCTAAAACTTGTCACCACTGGCGCCTGTCTGGCTGTTGAAGGCCTGATGGTACAAAGTATTGGTTCGGGGCAAGCAGTTGAAATACAAGCTGAGGATATAAAGATTCTTGGCGAATGCCCTTCAGACTATCCAATGCAAAAGAAAGGACAAAGTTTTGAATACATGCGTCAATACGCCCATCTACGTTTACGTACAAACACGTTCGGAGCAGTCATGCGCATACGCCACAACATGGCTATTGCCATACATACTTATTTCCATGAGCATGGATTCTTCTATTTCAACACACCAATTATTACTGCTTCCGACTGTGAAGGAGCCGGTCAGATGTTCCAGGTGACAACCAAAAACTTGTATGACCTTAAGAAGGATGCAACCGGAGCGATTATTTATGATGACGACTTCTTTGGCAAACAAGCTTCATTGACAGTCAGCGGACAGTTGGAGGGAGAATTAGGCGCTACGTCTCTCGGACAAATCTACACGTTTGGCCCGACATTCCGAGCTGAAAACAGTAACACTCCGCGTCATTTGGCCGAGTTTTGGATGATTGAGCCGGAAGTCGCATTTTTGGATCTTGAGGAACTTATGGACCTTGAGGAAGATTTCATCAAGTATTGTGTGCGCTGGGCTCTCGACAACTGCAAAGACGACCTTGCCTTCCTCAATAAAATGGTTGACCATGAGCTTATTGAACGACTTGAAGGCGTTACAAAGGAGACATTCGTACGTCTGCCTTACACTGAAGGTATCAAGATCCTTCATGAAGCCATGGCAAACGGGAAAAAGTTTGAATTCCCATGTGAATGGGGAGACGACCTTGCGTCTGAACATGAACGCTACCTTGTTGAGGAACATTTCAAGAAGCCTGTAATCATGACAAACTATCCTAAGAAGATTAAGGCTTTCTATATGAAGAAAGATGCAGAAAGACCGGTGTATGATGGAAGGGAAATGGAAGAAACTGTACAAGGAACAGATGTGTTGTTCCCTCAGATTGGAGAAATCATCGGAGGTTCAGTGCGTGAAGAGAACTACGACAAACTGATGGAGGAAATCACAGAACGCCATATTCCAATGAAAGACATGTGGTGGTATCTGGATACCCGCAAATATGGTACGTGTCCTCATGGTGGATTCGGCCTCGGATTTGAGCGCCTTATACTCTTTGTCACTGGAATGCAGAACATTCGCGATGTGATTCCGTTCCCTCGTACTCCTAAATCCGCGGAATTCTAATTAACCGCCAAGCATAACGCTTCGTGACTTAATAATAGGACCTTGGAAGCTGGCAAGCTTTCAAGGTCTTTCAAATAAACAAATTGAAAATACACAAACTATGAAATGGGAATATTTACAACCAGTGCGCATTATCTTTGGTAACGGCGAGATAAGCAAGTTGGGTAGTGAAATTGAAAAGATAGGAGGCAAATGCGGAATGCTTGTCACATCAAAATCGTTTGAGAAACGTGGTATGACAACGCAGATCTGCACAATATCTGGTGGACGCATAAAGCATGTCTATGCCAAGGTTTCTGCAAATCCCACTGTTGAGGAATGCGACTCCTGTGCCGACATTATGCGCAAAGAAGGATGTGACTTTGTCGTAGCGCTGGGAGGAGGGAGCGTACTCGATTGTGCAAAATCGGCGGCAACGTTCTGCCTGACAGATAATAAATCGACTTACTACCTGCAAACGGGCAAACCAATACCGACAAAGCATTTGCCAATAATTGCCGTTCCAACCACTGCGGGTACGGGAAGCGAGATAACATGCGTCTCTGTTCTTTCCGACCATGCACGAGGGGTGAAATCGCCAATGAATTCTACCGGCTTCTACCCTACTCTCGCCATTGTTGACCCCGAGCTTACTTACACGGTACCTCCTTATCTGACGGCATGTACGGGCTTTGACGTACTCTGCCATTCTATTGAAGCCTATTGGAGTATACATCATCAACCTATTTGTGACGCTTTGGCTGTGCATTCAGCAAACCTCGCAATGCAAAACATTGTACAAGTATATGATTGTCCAAATGACAAGCAGGCACGTGAGAGCATGGCTGAGGCATCTGTCATCGCCGGACTTGCATTCACAATGCCCAAGACAACATCCGCTCATGCCTGTTCCTATCCGTTGACCAATTTATTCGGCATACCGCATGGCGAAGCATGCATGATGACCATGACATATTTCATTCGTTTCAACGCTGAACACGGATGCCAACGTATAGAAGATCTTGCCTTAAAGTTAGGCTATAAAAACGCTCATGATTTGGCGGACAAAATCGACAGGATGAGCGAACACACCCACATGCATCGTAACCTACGCTTCCTTAATCTGACACAAGTTCAATTTGACAGACTTGTAGAAGGAAGTATGCACCCTAATCTCCTTAACAATCCGATAAAAATTGAAGAGTCGGACTTAAGGACCATGTATTCAACAATGGCATAGCCTTGATATATTGTCATTCACAATCGGTCATTAGGCACATAAGATCACACTGTCCAAATAAAGAATACTAAAAGGCCTTTTGAAATAATTGAAATACAGCCTTTTATAAGTGGCTTTGAAGTTAAGCGGATGCGATTTTGTATTTTTGCCATCCAAAAAGTAATCATATATTAATATGGTTGACATTTTATATTAATATGGTTTGGCATTGATATGAATATCGTTGGTCATTTATATTAATATCAAAACTCGTTCCAATTTTAACGGGACAGTAATGACGTAAGGTAATTGTAACTAATGACCGATTCTTGTTTATGAGTCTATTTGTACAACGACATACTCAGAACGAGTGCCTATACGGAATTTGCCTCCCCAAATACCGATACCTGACGTGACATAATATTGCGTGCCACCTTTAGTCAAAGGACCGAACGCATCCTCATAGATAGCATCCTCAATCCAGCTAATTGGCCATACTTGCCCATAGTGAGTGTGTCCGGACAACTGGAGGCAAATATTCGCCTTTTCTGCTTCCTCAAGATTATATGGTTGATGATCCAAAAGAATCGTGTAACCAGGGTTTGTACCAACATCTTTTATTAATGTTGCCAAGCTTTTACGTTTTGTATTTGTACGGTCATCCCTGCCGATTAATGTTATGTCTCCCACTTTCACGACAGAATCTACAAGCAGGTGTATGCCCGCATCATGGTAAAATCTCATCGATTCTTCTTTCCCCGCATAATACTCGTGATTACCAAGTATGGCATATACCGGAGCTTGAATCTTTTGCAACACGCTGTCCATGCCCTGTTCGCGTACAGCACGTATGCTTCCATCGATAATATCACCACATACTAACACCAAATCGGATTCTTCCCGGTTTATTAATTCAATCCAACGCTCCAATTCCTCTTTACGATTATGATACCCTATATGCAAGTCGCTAAGCACAACGATTTTCACGGGCTTATTCAAAGCATAACGACTTTTTACTTCCAATGGTACTCGCACCTTATTATTATAATGGACATAGCCATAAATGAATAAAGCGGATAAAACGCCAGCTACAACAAGAGAGCCTGTAAGACTGTTGTACATAAAAGATTTTGGTATGATACGCACGAGGCGGAATATGTCAAGCACGATAAAGAGCATGACAGCGTACAAGGCGATGAAAAGGGTTGAATTGCCCACTTCATATAGAACCACCGCCAATGAAAATGGCTTATCGTCAAGTTTGAATATAAAGTATGAAAATGATAAAACCATGCAAACTAAGATTAATGATAACGCGATCCATTTAGGAGATCCTGAAAACGGCAGTATATGCCATACGTGCCACAATATGTATAGATATGCGGCAAAAGGCAATAAAGTGAATATTAAAAACCAAATCTTATTCATATTAAAAACGTTGGATGTATATTGAGCTTAAAGCATGAATCATGTACCGAAGCCCCACCTTGCCAAGGCGGAATATGTTTTTACGATACAAAGATACAAACAAATTCTTTAAACAATGGAAAGAATTTGAATTTTAATAATATATGTGACTGCCACATCCTCTAATCATGCGTTTTTTTTCATCTTTGGAATAGTCAAAAAAAAAAATAGGATATACGTGATCTTAAAACAAAAGGATTCATTATCTTTGTATTATGAAAAAAAGAATATGTATATTCGTAAGTGGCAACGGCACAAATTGTGAGAACATAATCCGTTATTTCCATGCGAATGACAAAGCTGATGTTGCCTTTGTCCTTAGCAACCGATCTGACGCTTATGCATTAGTGAGGGCAAAAGGTTTGGGAGTAAAGACCGTTATAATGACAAAAGAAGAGATAAACGATGAATCTAAACTCCTCAGACTTATGTACACCGAACACATTGATTTTATTGTACTCGCAGGATTCCTACTAAAAGTGCCAAACTTCCTTATAGATGCGTACAATCATAGAATGATAAACATACACCCAGCCCTACTGCCTAATTTTGGAGGAAAAGGCATGTACGGACATCGTGTTCATGAGGCTGTGAAAAAAGTTGGAGCGACAGAAACCGGCATGACAGTTCATTGGGTAACTCCAGAATACGACAGTGGGGAAATTATAGCACAATACAAGGTGCAGCTGTCCGCACAAGACACAGTTGATGACATTGCGGCAAAAGAACATTTGTTAGAAATGAAATACTTCCCAATTATCATTGAGAAATGCCTTGAAAACATTTCTGACGACCAGCCTGATTAATGTATCCACTTAAGCACTATGTCATTTAACTCGTAATATGTCGATAGCAGAATGATACGAGGTGAAACAATGATCCTTGCTGGCGGATTTCAATGGTTTCCAAATTCGTTTACCATCCGTTTGCCCATACACAGAACGTACTAATTTACAGCTATTTATTTATTAAGATGGTTCCATGACTCATACTATGATACTATTAAAAAACCGCGATACTAATTTAAAGCATCGCGGTTTTTTATCTGGTTATGGGTTGTTTATCCAAAGTTATCGAATGAAATCATGTCATCTTCCACTCCAAGACTGTGGAGGAGGTCAAGCACAGTCTTTGCCATCATTGGAGGTCCGCACAGATAGTATTCGCAATCTTCCGGAGCCTCGTGGGCTTTCAGATAAGTGTCTCCCAAAACATTGGCAATGAATCCTGGAGTATACTTGACACCAAGTTTGTCTGCCTTAGGGTCAGGACGGTCAAGTGCGAGGTGCATGTGGAAGTTAGGGTATTCTTTTTCCAGTTCGAGGAAGTCCTCAAGGAAGAATACCTCGTCAATACCACGCGCTCCATAGAAGTAATGCATCTCACGATCCGTTACATGCAGAGTTTTAAGCATATGCATAATTTGCGCTCTAAGAGGTGCCATACCAGCTCCACCACCAACCCAAATCATTTCACGACCTGTATTGTATTTAGGGTGGAACTCTCCATAAGGACCTGACATGATTACCTTGTCACCAGGTTTGAGCGAGAAAATATATGTTGATGCTATACCACAAGGTACATCTTGGAATCCAGGACCTTGATCTTTTGGCTTGAACGGAGGAGTCGCAATACGTACCGTAAGCATGATTATATCGCCTTCATCTGGGTAATTCGCCATAGAGTATGCGCGCACGGTTGGTGTATCATTCTTCTGTTTGAGGTTGAAGATTCCGAATTTTTCCCAAGTAGGAACATAAAGTTCACCTATGAGGGACTTGTCGATGTCGCGGTTGTAATCGATATCGTACTTTGGAATGCGTATTTGCGCATATGAGCCTGGTTCGAAGTCCATGTGCTCACCAGGAGGCAGAGCCACCTTGAATTCCTTGATGAACGAAGCCACATTGTTGTTGCTGAGTACTGTGCATTCCCATTCTTTAACACCAAGGACTGATTCAGGCACTTTTATTGACAAATCACCTTTAACCTTTGTTTGGCATCCAAGGCGGAAACCCTCCTTGATTTGTTTACGTGTGAAATGCACTTTCTCTGAGTCAAGTATTTCACCGCCACCTGCCAGAACTTGGCATTTGCATTGTCCGCATGAGCCTTTGCCACCACATGCAGAAGGCAAGTATACGTTTTGCTCGGCAAGCGTGGAAAGAAGGCTTGATCCCTGGTCAACTGTAAGTTTTGTCTTTTCGTTAATGGTGATGGTTACCTGACCGCTCGGCGATAGGTATTTCTTGGCTATGAGCAGTATGATAACCAGCACAAGCACTATTACCAAGAACACCCCTATACTGTATAATATAAATGTAATGTTCATTTTGACGTTTCCTTTCTTTTAAATTTTAAGACCAGAGAAACACATGAATGCCATCGCCATAAGGCCTACGGTGATGAAGGTGATGCCAAGTCCACGAAGAGGTTTAGGCACATCCGAGTATGCCATCTTCTCGCGTATTGCAGCAAGACAGACAATGGCAAGAGTCCATCCGATTCCAGAGCCAAGAGCGTATGCGATACAGTCACCTACTCCTCCGATTGCCTGTGTGGATGTGGCAGGATCGAGAAGAATACGCTGTTGCATGAAGAGCGAAGCTCCCATTATGGCACAGTTTACTGCGATCAGTGGAAGGAATATGCCAAGAGCAGAATACAATGCTGGAGAGAATCGCTCTACAACCATTTCCACAAGTTGCGTTATACCTGCGATGACAGCGATGAAGAGTATGAAAGATAGGAATGTGAGATCCACTCCTTCTGCAAGAGCTCCGTTGGCAAGGACTTTGGTTTGAAGCAGGTAGTCTACCGGTACTGTGATTAGCAACACGAAAGTGACTGCGATACCAAGTCCAAGAGAAGTCTTAACGGTCTTAGATACTGCGATGTAAGAGCACATACCTAAGAAAAAGGCAAATATCATGTTGTCCACAAATATTGAACGGACAAACAAACTAATGAAATGTTCCATATTATTTTTCTTTTATAAGTATGTGTTATTTTGTTTCTTCCTTATTAATAGCACGGTGTGCCCAAATGAAGCATGCGAGAAGGATAAGTGCCATTGCAGGCATAGTCATCATTCCGTTGTTGAGGTACAGACCACCTTTATCCATGTATGCGTCGCTTTGTATTATTGTCATACCGAGTAGAGTGCCGAAGCCCAGCAATTCACGTACGAATCCGACAATAACTAATACGAAGGCGTAACCAAGTCCGTTGCCCAGACCATCAAGGAAACTTTCCCATGGTCCGTTCTGCATGGCAAATGCCTCAAGACGTCCCATAAGAATACAGTTCGTAATGATAAGTCCAACATACACGCTGAGCTGTACACTCACATCATAGACATAAGCCTTGAGTATGTTGCTGACAATAGTAACCAAAGCGGCTACGACAACAAGTTGTACGATGATACGTATACGGTTTGGTATGGTCTTTCGAATCAAAGAAATAATCACATTCGAGAATGCAGTGATGATGGTAACGGACAGTCCCATTACTATGGCAGGTTTCAGCTGTGAAGTAACAGCCAAAGACGAACATATACCCAGCACTTGCACTGCTATTGGATTGTTTTTATTGAGTGGGCCAGTGAATATGGCACCATTCTCTTTTGAAAATAAACTCATATTCTAGTCCTCCTGTTCTATTGGTTGATCAATTGTATTTATCTCCTGTATTTTTTCATACTCGTTTTCTGCTGGAATCTGTTCATCAGCAGACACTGTAGACGTTAAACCAGAAAGAATGCTTGCGTACTTTTTGAATCCATTCTTGAGCATGTCGTTAACACCATTCGATGTGAGTGTGGCACCAGTGACCGCATCAACATAATAGTCTGCAGACAAACTTGCAGGAGCTTTACCTTGCTTGTATACACCAAGGTCTACATCGCCCTTGTCATTATAGATTTTCTTTCCTTTGAACAAATCCTGGAACCACTGTTCCTTGATGCGGGCTCCAAGTCCCGCTGTTTCAGATTCGTGGTTGAAGAAGCATCCGTAAATAGTCTCTCCGTCGGCGTTTACGGCTACATAGCCCCAAATGCCGCCCCAAAGTCCGGCACCTTTCACATGTACTATGGTTTTGGTTTCACCATTAACTTCTGCTATTTCATATGGGGTGTCAGTATCCTTACCTTCTTCCTGTTTGATGACTGCCTTATACGTTGAGTCTACCTGCTCTGTAGGAATGTCACGCATATTGAGAGCGGCAAGTATTTGCGACTTTGTGTCACGTTCTACATTCTTGTCTTGAGTTTCCTTAAGCGCTGATGCTACAAACGCAAGAAGGAAAGCCACGATAATTACCAACACAGTTGAATATACGATTGTGTATATATTGCTGTTTGTATTTAATTTTGCCATTGTATGTTTCCTCCCTATTATTTGTTTACAGCACGTTTGGCGCGCTTTGAAATGTTACAAGATACGATGCAATAGTCAATCAGTGGAGCAAATACGTTCATGAGGAGTATCGCGAGCATCATTCCCTCTGGATAACCAGGATTAAGCACACGAATGATAATTGCTATGGCTCCGATTAGGAATCCGTAAATCCATTTGCCCGTCTCTGTCCGGCTGCTTGTTACCGGGTCTGTTGCCATAAATACAGCTCCAAACGCAAAGCCTCCGACAGTCAATTGTTCCCACCATTGGAAATTGAGCGCACTGGCATCTCCATAACGAAGGAAGTATGCCATAATAGCTCCTCCGGCGAATACAGATAAAATAATCTTCCAACTTGCGATGCCTGCCCAAATCAAGATTACAGCACCGATGATAATAGCAATGAATGATGTTTCACCTATTGAACCTGGAATACTACCGACAATGGTATCCATCGCGCTGTAGCTCACTGGTTCACCAGCTGCAAGTTGTCCAAGAGGAGTAGCGGCACTATAGCCGTCAACTGTACCGTTGATACAATCAATATAGTTTTCGTTTACCCATACTTTGTCACCCGACATCATAGAAGGATAAGCAAAAAATAGGAACGCGCGCGTAACGAGTGCGGGGTTGAATATGTTCATACCCGTACCACCAAAGACTTCCTTGGCGAAAATAACTGCAAAAGCAGTTGCAATCGCAATTATCCAAAGAGGACAGTTGACAGGAACAATCATAGGGATTAGTATACCCGTTACGAAAAAGCCTTCGTGAACTTCTTCTTTCTTCCATTGTGCCACGGTGACTTCAATGCCAAGACCAACCACGTATGATACGACTATCTTAGGAAGAATTACAGCGAGACCATATAGAAATTCACTGAAGATTGTACCATCAGTACATCCCACTGCGATGTCATGCTGATAGCCAATATTATACATACCATACAATAATGCAGGTATGAGCGCAATTACCACGAAGAAAATGGAACGCTTTGAGTCGATGGCGTCGTGTATTTGGGCACCATGGACTTTTGCTGTCTCACTTGGCACATAGAAAAATGTCTCCGCAGCCTCGAACAGTGAGCCAAAAGCGCTTAACTTACCTCCTTCTGAGAAGGTAGGCTTCATCTTATCTAAAATGTTTTTTATAAATGCCATAGTGCTTATGCGTTTTCTTTACGCAACATGTCAAGACCCTCTCTGACAATGCGCTGAAGTTCTACTTTACTACTATCAACAAACTCTGCAACAGCAAAGTCTTCAGGAGCGACCTCATAGATGCCCAAAGCCTCCATACGATCGATATCGCCTGCGATGATCGATTTAATGAGCTGTTCCGGATAAATGTCCATAGGGAATACTGAGTCATATTCGCCACTGAAAATCATATGGCGGTGTCCGCCTTTTATGCGGGCGTCAAGCGTGTATTCCTTGCTCTTTGGCAACAACCATGAGAAATAAGAACGGCTTACTGAAAACTCATTCAAGCGTGGCGAGATCCAACCAAGGAGTTCGTGAACATCATCACCCTCTGGAATAATGGTGATCTCTGTTGTGTGCGCTCCTAAGAATGCTTCGTCATTCGTTTTCATACCGGTCAGCGGATTACCGTCGATGATTCTCACCTTGCGGTCGTTCTTCACATTCACGTTGATGATGTCACCGATTTTTGCACCTACCATGACTTTTACATACTTTGGTGCGACAACCTCACTACCAGCCACTGCAATTGTCCTCGTAAGATCGAGTTTGCCAGTATTGAACAAACGACCTACAAAAATCACTTCCTCGGCACCGAGAGTCCAAACTACCTCTCCCTTGTTTACAGGATTAATGTGATTAATCTGCACCCCGACATTGCCTGCGGGACATTTACCTTTGAAAACTGTTACTTCTGCATTCTTTACGCTTTCCAGCACGCTGTCAGGTTTAACCCCGAGGTAAACTTTAGCGATCTTTGAAAGTGCGTCGATACCAGTTTGGAAGTCTGCCATCTGATCTTTTGCTACAAACTCAAAGTCTGCGGCAAGAGGCATGTCGGAGAATCCAGATACAAAAATACCCTTAGGCTTATCAGTCGGTGAGGCGGTTACTGCATACGGACGTTGTATGAAGTAACCAAACAAACCGCTGGCAAGCAATTCTTCCAACACTTTTTTCCCATCGGCAGGAACACCCTTGCCAAATTCAGCATACTGCTGCTTGGCATCGGCTTCGACTTGAATGCTTAAAACTTTGCGACGATCGCCTCTCTCCACCAGCGAAACAGTTCCACTGACTGGTGAAGCGAACTTCACATCCGGATGCAGTTTATCAACAAACAACGCATCTCCTGCTTTGACTTGGTCACCTTCCTTGACAACCACCTTCGGTTTTACTCCCCAAAATGAGTCAGGTACAAGTCCATATACCTTAGACTGTTTTGCGACAGCAACCTCAGCGACAGCTTTACCAGAAAGATTAATCTCTAAGCCTTTGCATAATTTAATTACATTCGCCATAAAATTGTGTTACTAATTATAGTTTCAATTATTATTATCTAAATGACACGCAAAGATACGAAATATTCTGCAACCAACAACCTTCAACAAGAAATTTTAATTACCCACAGTACATTATATTGTGAGTATATACGCTCAATCAAACTCCATTTTGCAACTCTCACTTTAAAGTCGAGTTTATTAAAACAACTATGTTGGCTTGACACATGTGTAAGTAAGATAGAAGACAGGTTCAATTGGGGAATACACTTTTGAAAGTGCACGTTCAAGTGAACATACATCATAAATGCAACCTTACAAAGAGCAAACGTCCGTCAAAATAAAAATAATTATTACATTGCTATAAAATAAAAGTTTCCCGTTTTAACATTTTATGTTTTTGACAATCAATTGCATACACATTTGTAAATCCTCGAAAGTTTTCCAAGAAAGAAAACTCGGTCAATATTTTTTCTCTAAAATGTTTGTTGGTCAAAAACATTTTATATACCTTTGTGGCTCGAAAGAAACAACGAAATACACAAGTATTTACTGATAAATAGCGACATGATACAGACAGTAAAAAAGCGCGACGGCAGAATAGTCGGCTTCAATGAAGAAAAAATCAAGGCTGCCATTAGGAAAGCCATGCTGACAACCGAAAAGGGTGAGGACGAAGACCTCATACAACGTATATCCGACAAAATCGGTATGCAAGGTAAAGAACAGATGAGCGTGGAAGATATTCAAGACCAAGTAGAACTTGAGTTGATGAAAAGTCCACGCAAAGAAGTTGCCAAGAAATACATTTCTTATCGTGACAAGCGCAGCATTGCACGTAAGGCGAAGACACGGGATGTCTTTTTGGAAATTATCGAGGCAAAACGCAATGATGTCACGCGCGAGAACGCAAACATGAATGCTGACTCACCAGCAGGCATGATGATGAAGTTTGCCAGCGAAAGCACAAAGCCTTTTGTTGATGATTATTTGTTGTCTGAGGATGTGCGTGAGGCGGTCAAGAAAAATTATCTCCACATTCACGATAAAGACTACTACCCTACCAAATCTCTTACTTGCGTACAACATCCACTTGACAACATTCTAAATAATGGTTTTAGTGCAGGCCACGGTGAGAGTCGTCCGGCAAAACGCATTGAGACGGCGAGTGTCATTGCATGTATATCACTTGAGACCGCTCAGAATGAAATGCACGGAGGGCAAGCAATTCCTGCGTTTGACTTCTACATGGCACCATATGTGCGTGCGTCATATATAGAAGAGGTGAAGTACATCGAGCAAATGAGTGGGATGGATCTGCACGAGTTGTATCATGTACCAATCAAAGATTATCTGACCGCAGAATTGACAGGACTGACTGGTGTGGAACGGGCCAAACAACATGCCATCAACCGTACTGTTTCGCGTGTACATCAAGCAATGGAGGCATTCATACACAACATGAATACAATACACTCACGTGGCGGAAACCAAGTGGTATTCAGCAGTATCAATTATGGAACAGATACATCAGCAGAAGGTCGCTGTGTCATGCGTGAAATATTAAAATCTACTTATCGTGGTGTCGGAAACGGATCGACCGCCATCTTTCCAATTCAAATATGGAAGAAAAAACGAGGAGTTAGTTACCTGCCTGACGACCCAAATTATGATCTCTACTGCCTTGCATGTAAAGTAACCGCCCGCAGGTTCTTTCCTAACTTCGTAAATCTTGACGCCACATTCAACTACCACGAGAAATGGAACGCTAATGACCCAGAACGTTATAAATATGAGATAGCGACAATGGGATGTCGCACACGCGTGTTCGAAAATCGTTTTGGCCCAAAGACAAGTATAGGTCGTGGAAATCTTTCATTCTCAACTATGAACATTGTGAAGTTGGCAATTGAGTGTATGAATATCAAAAATTATGATGAACGTATAAATGCATTTTTCGCAAAGTTAGACAACCTGCTCGAACTGACAGCCAAACAGCTGCATGAACGCTACATGTTTCAAAAAACCGCATACGCCAAACAATTCCAACTGCTCATGTCACGCCTATGGATTGGAGCTGAACACTTGAAGCCTAATGACACTATTGAAAGTGTAATTAACCAGGGAACGTTGGGCATAGGCTTTATTGGCTTGGCTGAATGTCTTATAGCATTGACAGGACATCACCATGGCGAAGATCCCAAGAGCCAGGAACTTGGTTTGCGTATAGTTAGATATATGTATGATAGTGCAAACCGCTTCAGCGAGAAGTACCAGCACAACTACTCTATTCTTGCAACTCCGGCAGAAGGACTTGCTGGGCGATTCACTAAATTTGATAAGAAAGAATTTGGAATTATACCAGGCGTTACAGACAAGGATTATTATACAAATTCCAACCATGTTCCTGTATACTATCATTGTAGTCCACGCCATAAAGCAGAAGTTGAAGCTCCATATCACGAACTAACACGTGGAGGCCACATATTTTATGTTGAGATTGACGGCGATGCTACACACAACCCTTCAGCAATAATGAACATCGTTGACCTTATGGACCGCTACAACATTGGTTATTGCTCAGTAAACCATAACCGAAACCGCTGCATGGATTGCGGTTATGAAGATGCGACAGAAGGACTTAAAGTATGCCCGCAATGCGGGAGTACACATATCGACACACTACAGCGTATAACCGGTTATCTTGTAGGAACGACAGAACGTTGGAACTCAGGGAAATTGGCAGAATTGCGCGACCGCGTAGTGCATAAATGAAATGTGTGTATTATATTAAGCATGTTGTCGGTAATTGACATATCAGAGGGGACATCTGTTGACGGACCAGGCCTGCGAACTTCAATATATTTCGCAGGCTGTGTCCACCAATGTCCAGGATGCCATAATCCACAATCGTGGGATATAAAGCACGGTAAGCCCACCAGTATAAAACAGCTCATAGAAATTATCGGCTATAATGAATTCCCTGTAACATTCTCAGGAGGTGATCCTTTTTTCCAAGCGCAAGAGGTCGCCGAACTTGCCTTGCAAATAAAACAACAGTTCAAATATAATATTTGGTGCTATACAGGATATCTTTGGGAAGAAATATTGAAACATGAAGAGTTCTATCCCTTACTACAAAATATAGATGTACTTGTCGATGGACCATTCATACTTGCCCAACGTGATATCTCTCTTCTGTTTCGTGGAAGCAGGAATCAAAGGATTATTGACGTGCAACCGTCATTAAGACTTGGGAAGGTGATAAATGCCGTATGGTGAAAATGTTTTTTACCATCCATTATATTTTTACCAAAAACTTTTCTTACCTTTGCATTAAAAGTTTAGAGATGAAAATAAAAACCGCCCAATTCGTTATAAGCAGTCCGAGAGCGGACATGTGCCCTAAGGGATCGTTGCCTGAATACGCATTCATAGGTCGTTCAAATGTAGGTAAGTCGAGTTTGATAAACATGCTAACAGGTAATGGCAAACTTGCCATGACGTCAAGCACACCTGGAAAAACAATGCTTATCAACCACTACTTAATAAATGATTCGTGGTATTTGGTTGACTTGCCAGGTTATGGATTTGCGCTTCGAAGCAAAAAGGAAACTGAGAAACTGCGTAAAATGATAACCCACTACATACTTGGACGAGAGCAACTAACATGTTTGTTTTTGCTGATCGACATTCGTCACGAACCGAAAAAGAATGATTTAGAATTTATAAGCTTCCTTGGAGAAAATGAAATACCTTTTGCATTTGTGTTTACTAAAGCGGACAAACTGGGTAAAACAAAACAACAAGAGAATTTAAAAGCATATTTAGCTTCTATCGCAGAGCAATGGGAGGAACTGCCGCCTTATTTTCTTACAAGTGCTTATACTGGCCAAGGCAAAGAAGAACTGTTGGACTATATTTATTCAATAACCAAGTCCGTTCTTAGCAAGTAATAACAGATCGTTATACATAGAGTCATTAGTCCAACATAACAGTTGTTGAGACATAAAATACATAAAACGGAACCCCTATATTTTGGAGATTCCGTTTTTATGGTTTATAATTTGAGTTTGGTACAAATCAAATAAAGTTGTGAATACAAGCAATTCAGGTTTTAGCGACTATTCTTTATTATGTCAAGACATTCACGGCACTTGTCTGTGATATATTGCCAATCTTCAGCCGCTATCTTATCCTTTGGGAACAACTTGCTGCCCATTCCAACACAATACACTCCAGCTTTGAACCATGCTGTCAGGTTTTCTTCAGTAGGAGCCACTCCGCCAGTCACCATTATCTTTGACCATGGCATTGGAGCTTTCATACCTTTCACAAATGCGGGACCATATACGTCACCAGGGAAAACCTTAGTTAAGTCACATCCTAATTCTTGTGCTTTTCCTACTTCACTTACTGTACCACATCCTGGACAATAAGGAATAAGACGGCGATTGCATACTGAAGCTATGTCAGGATTAAAGAGCGGACCAACAACAAAACAAGCCCCCAGTTGTATATAAAGAGCTGCGGTAGGTGCGTCGACAACACTGCCGACTCCCAACGCCATCTCAGGGCATTCCTTTGCCGCGTATTTCACACATTCCGCAAACACCTCATGAGCAAAGTCACCACGATTGGTGAATTCAAATGCACGTACACCTCCATCATAACATGCTTTTATCACTTTCTTTGCAATCTGAACATCCTTATTGTAGAATACAGGCACCATGCCTGTCTCTCCAATTTTTGCCATTACAGCCAGTTTATCAAATTTTGCCATATCTCTATATTGTTTTTAGCGTTGAACACGACCGTTTGCATTGCCTCCTGCAAGCGATTCTACCTCGTCAATAGAGACATGATTAAAATCACCAGGAATAGTATGCTTTAATGCACTTGCAGCGACTGCGAACTCCAACGCCTCACCTTGTGTAGGTTTTGTAAGCAGTCCATGTATGAGTCCGCCAGAAAAAGAATCGCCACCTCCGACACGATCAATTATCGGACTTATGTCGTAGCGTTTTGATTGGTAGAATTCCTTTCCATTATATATAAGTGCTTTCCAACCATTATGACTCGCACTGAAACTCTCACGCAAGGTACTGACCACATATTTGAATCCAAACTCCTTCATCATTGCCTTGAAAATGCCTTCATACCCAGACGCATCTGTTTTACCACCTTCCACGTCAGCATCAGGCTTGAATCCAAGACATAATTCCGCGTCTTCCTCATTTCCTATGCAGACATCTACATATTGCATTAACGGCCGCATGACTGAGATCGCCTTTTCACTTGTCCATAGTTTTTTTCTGAAGTTAAGGTCGCAACTGACTGTTACTCCATGTTTCTTTGCTGCTATACAAGCCTGTCGTAGACATTCTGCGCTTGCGTCACTTATAGCAGGTGTGATTCCACTCCAATGAAACCAGTCTGCACCTTCGAATATTTTGTCAAAATCGAAATCTTCAGGTTTGGCTTCTGCAATTGCAGAGTGTGCCCTATCATATATGACCTTGGATGGCCGCATGGAAGCACCTGTCTCTGCATAGTAAAGCCCAACACGATCGCCTCCCCTTGCCACATAGTCGGTGTGAACACCGAAACGCCGTAAGCCATTTATTGCAATTTGACCTATTTCATGTTTAGGCAGTTTGCTAACAAAATACGATTCATGACCGAAGTTGGCGCAACTAACAGCAACATTTGCCTCACCGCCTCCTGGTATGATACAGAATTTTTCCGCCTGTACGAATCGTGAGTTACCTTCAGGGCTTAGCCGAAGCATAATCTCACCCATAGTTATGATCTTTGCCATAATAAAAGTTTATTTCATTGTTATAATTATATTCTTATATTCCGACAATTTTTTGCAACTACTCCACCTTCAATGCTCAATGTCATCAAAGTCAACGTATCAGTATCTTCTTTGTAGATGATTTAGTACGAACAATGTATACACCTGGACGAAGTTGATTTATAGTAGCAGGCATCTTTATGCCAGTAACATCATAAATTTCAAGGTCGTCTTTATCAGCATTTTCAATTATCTCATTAATACCAGTAGTATTTTCAACTGGCATATAATTAAATGAAATATACCCTGTATTTGAGTCGTATGTGATATCGTACAATGGTTTATGCATTAGTAATGAACCATCAGTATTACGATTCCAGAGACTGGCTTTCGGATTGCTATAATCTGTTATGCTGTCTACGTAATTAACACCGTAACTAATTGGATATGTTTCGTAATAAGTCTTATTCAACCCTCTTCCTGTAGCAACTCCAAGTGGAATCATTCGTTGGTGGTCATTATTGATGATCTCTGTTCCGTAATCAATATCACCTGTAGTATTTACTATATTGAGCCAAAACAAGGTATCGTTATAGTCGACATGAATTGCGATAAGTCCGGAGCTTTCCAATCCTTCATCCCATTTGGAAGTACCTACATTGTGAAGTGTATAATACTCATTGCGATTCTGGTCATTATAGATTACATAAGCTTCGGCTTTTTCAAGCAGAGGCTGCATGTTCTTTATGCTATCATTCACTTGCAGTTCTGTATAATCAAGCCAGCCTGCGAAGTGGCGTTCCCAAGGAGTCCACGGAGCCGGACAATTCCCAAGTACTTCGTAGGAATTGTAGTTGTAATTCCCACCGTCCATCAAATCCCATTGACCCATTCCACGGTTGCCGTCAGAACCCGTATCGTACATATCAGGAAGTCCCATGCAATGTGAGAATTCATGGCAGAATGTACCCTGCCCCAACTTTATTGATCCGCTGCTTCCATATAGTTCGTTGCTACATGCATACGTATCTATAATCATGCCATCGAATTTGAGTGCGCCATCTCCGTCGTCATAATATTCACGTTGAGCGCTCAACCAATACATATGAGGCCATAAAGTGCCACGCCTTCCACCAGTGGCCGCTCCATATCCTGCATATAAAACAAAAACCTCCTCTACTTCACCATCATCATTCCAGTCGTATTTAGTCCAATCTATATTGTATGTGGAGTTAGCTTTCTTGATGGCTTCACAAATAAATTCTCCCGCATGTTCAAGCCCGCTCAAATCACTGGATGAGCTTCTTTGTCCGCCATAATACGTTGAGCTTTTACTAACTTTCACAGGCCCATATACATCGAACGTCAAGTTGAAAAGTCCGTCGCTCATATCTGTAAAATAATCGTGTACACTACCAGGAGATCCATCTGTATCGAATCCTTCAAGATTAAGCATATTATTGTAGAAGGTTCCAGCTCCAGATACAAATGAACGGTCGGAAAATTCTGCTAATATGACGATCGCCTTTTTGGCTCCTCGGAAACTTAGGTAATCAGACGACACGTCTGTTTCTTCCTGTACGGCATCAGCTTTGCGACTTTTTCTAATCTTTGAATACTTATCTTTTCTGATTTTGCTTTCGATGCCTTTGTGCCTGCTTATACGTGACCTTATTTGCAACATTAAAGAATCCGCATTAGCATAAACATACGTTCCGTCGGCTAAAAGGTCGACCATCCTACCATCATCAGAAACGAAGTAATGAGCCCATTCATCTCCTTTCAACATAACTCTTGCTTGAGTGCCATCAGACATTGTGACAATACGCCAAGTTTTCTCTGGCTGTATTGCAATAATGTTGAATACGTTAAACATATATATTGCGCTCAATAGAATAATCCTTTTCATATATCAGCATTTTTATTTCGATACAAACTGATCGCTTGCAAAGATAGTGCAAAGCAATCACATAACAAAATGAATTGAAAGATTTCGCATTGTTTTGCTTTATCTTTCAATTCATTATCTGCTTTTCATGCATTTACGACTATGATTTATTGCTGATTAACTCAACAATACGAGCCATTTGATTTGGTATACGGATGCTCTGTGGACATTTAGGAAGACATTGCTCACAATCCTGACACTGAGTAGCCCACTCGCTTTCCTTTAGTGTGTCTTTATACCCTTTTACAAAATCGGCAAGACGCGCGCTGTAATTTTCTGAACCCTTCTCAGGGAATGTCTTCTCGTTCACGGTCTTGTTGTAGTATGCAAAGTTACCCGGAATATTTACACCAAACGGACAAGGCATACAATACTGACATCCAGTGCAAGGAATAACAGGAATACCCGACATACCATCGGCAATTTGTGTCATCAAGTCATATTCCTTGGTTGTCATAGGGTCAAGTGGAGAGAATGTCTCTATATTCTCTTTGAGTACGTCCATAGTTGTCATACCACTCAATGTCGTAAGTATGTTACTGTGCGTTCCGACCCAGCGGAATGCCCAATTCGCATCTGTGGCATCGGGGCGTACCTGCTTCATCATTTCAGAATATTCTTGGGGAACCTTTGCAAGCCTGCCTCCTAAAAGTGGTTCCATGACTACGTTTTGGATGCCAAGTTTCTCACATTTATTATAAAGGTATTCAGCATCGGCATCGTTTTTCCGTCCACTGTTCGCATGGCGCCAATCAATATAGTTCATCTCAATCTGAACGAATGTAAAGCCATACTTGTCATTGTTGTCAAGCAACCAATCGAAAACTTTTACATCACCATGATAACTGAATCCCAGATTACGGATGAGTCCTTTATCACGCTGTTCACAAAGCCAGTCCAGCAGTCCATTATCAATAAAGCGTGCATTAAGTTGATCTAAACCTCCTCCACCTACAGCATGAAGTAAATAATAATCGATATAGTCTACTTGCAAGTTCTTCAGTGAATCCTCAAACATTTTCTTGCCACCCTCAAACGAATGATCCATCATGTTGGACATTTTTGTCGCAATATAAAAAGATTCGCGTGGATGACGTTTCAATGCAATGCCAGTACATTTTTCCGACTGTCCGCCTCCGTAAACAGGAGACGTATCAAAATAATTCACGCCATGAGCTATCGCATAGTCCACTTCCTCATTGACCATATCTTGGTCTATTTGCCTGCCATTCTGAGGCAAGCGCATCATACCATAACCAAGTAGCGACACTTTGTCATTGGTGTGATGGTTAATACGATAAGTCATCGATCCTGGATCTGCTTGCAAAACACGGCGGCTGCGTGACTTCCTGTCATACGCTTCAGCGCAGGAACTTAATGGTCCCATCCCCCATAGGGCAGCGGCTGATACGGAAACTACACCAAGACGCTTCAGGAACTCTCGTCTTGACATATACTTTCCATCTTTCTTCTCTTCATTAGCCATAGTTATATCTATTTACCTATATCATCACTTATTCCATCGTATTGACTTTGCGCTTCATTTTACAACACGGCATAAAACTAACGGCAAATATAAGGAAAACTTTTTTCTCTCACAAGACTTTAATGCACTTTGTTCAATTTTTTTTCTACAATAATCCTTAGAACAATCAGAAAACAAAAGAGGATGTACCAAAATAGTAAATAGTGATACATCCTCTCACTGATTTTTATGTTAAACTATCATTTTACATATACTTTCTTTCCGTCAACAATGTTCAGGCCTTTCTGCAAGTTCGAGAGCTTTTGTCCGTTTAAGTTGTATATGCCTTTAGTGGCATTTGCCTTCTCTTCCGTCTGGTCGGTCACTTCTTCAATAGCTGTAGGAGTATCTTCTACCTCATGAAGCATTATAGTGCGGAATTCCTCAACCTCATCCGTCGTAATTCCAACGGTATTGACCCAATAATTTTCGAACTTGTCACGGAGGGTCGCCCCATCAAGAGCTTGTATGACGGCTATGCGTTCCTGTATGGCACTCTTACTGCGGTTGCCCGCTGGTGCTGCAAACGAAGTGAATTCATAGTCGTGATACATATCGTTGAGAGTGAATCCGAGAAGACCTTGCAGCAAGAATGCCAGGAAGCCTGTACGATCCGCTCCGAACACACAGTGGAAGTAAACTCCTTTACCTTCGCGTATGTGCTTTAGTAAGAAGCGGAACTCTTCCTTCAATCTGTTTTGGGTCGCTGCTACGCTTAAGTCTGACGCAAGGTAATCGTTTGCTCCAGCGAAGTAATAATCTTCTCCAAGAGTGAACCCAAAGCCGGACTTTCCCGTTTCACGGTCTTGATCGTAAGTGTCTTTCCATCTCAGGTCGATTTCTGCACCAATACCAAGGGCGATAAGTCTTTCTATATCACCTTTGACAGAAGGATGATAACCATTGACTTCTCCTCCACGATATATCAATCCGTAATTGGTTACGCGTCCGTCCTGCATTGTCCATCCACCGAAATCACGTATATTGTAGATGCTTGGTGCATAGATTGAGCGGAATGGTCCTTCAACTTTGAAATCGCCTTTGGATACCGTCTGTCCATTCGATTCTACTACATAATAGTAGTGTGTACCTGGGACGAGATTCTGTATGTAGCATACTGTAGCCGCATTAATTACTTCTAATGTGTCAGCGTCAACCAGGTTTTCATCTGTGCCATACTTCACGATTGCTCCTTCCGCTTGTTCCTCCGGAACTGGGATGCCGATTGCATGAGGGAGGTCACGACGCGCAGGAATAGGCTTGTTGTATTGGGCTACAACAGATGAAGATGACTCTGTGTACGTCTCGTCAAGGAACTGGCGAACCTGGTAATTCTCTATGTTTGCCACGAAAGTCATGTTGTTGAGGTCAAGTTTCTCTATTGTCGTATAATAAGCCGCACCATAGGTCTTTGTATCAAAGCCATTTGACCGCCAGCTGAATGTACGATAATACGGGAGCATGGTTCCACCATCCCAAAGTACCGGTTGAGTGTCGGCAGTTGATGTTTTGAGAACCGTCGGACCAACAATGACACTATCAACGCTCTCATCAACTTCAACGTAGCAAGGTACACCTGCGCGTACGTTTGTAACAGGATAGATGATAGCTGTGCGGTTAGAAGGAGAAAGTGAGCCTACTTCGTAGACTGCTTTGAACTTATCGCCCGAAATGTCGAATGGCACACAGAGTGGATTCGGAACTCCTGCAGTAAGTTTCTTTTTGAGAACGACTGATGCAGGTGTGTCTTCAGACATCTTGTAGATGCCGCCTGAAGCGAGAGTCACCGTAGCATGCTCACCATAGTAGAGACAGAAGCTGTCTATGATAGTCCAAGTGGAGGTATAGGATGAAGCGTCAAGTCCTACTCCTATTGTTATATCACCTTCATCATTCACATCTGCCTCTATGTAAGTCCAGAACACACCAGGATTCAATGTCTCACTTACCTTCGACATCATCAGAGGGAATCCGCGTCCATCAATTGTGGCACCCACATCCTCTGTACGTGATATGCAAGCCGAAGCGAGCGTATATTGTCCATCATCAAAGATGCTTTTCATTTTTACCGACTTATCGTTGAACAGCAGTGATAGTTTCACTGCCTCATTTCCATGTTCATAATCATATTGAGCTTGTTTCCACTCTCTGGCACGATAGAAGCCTTGAACTTTCAATGTGTATTTGCCAGCAGGCATGCCAGTGAGGACTTGGGTCAGCTTGTCAGCAGAACTTGAGGTAGACTCAAGGACTCCTATGCTCTTGTAGCTGAACGTTCCGTTTTCTTGTGTCCAACCACTTGCATCGGATGAAAAGTCTGGATTTTTAATGAGTCCTGTAATGTCAAATTGTCCCGACTCTGTAGTTCCAGTTTTAAGCAAAGATTTCAAGGCATCAAAGACAGATTCTTGAGCAGATACGATCTCCGTCTTGTCTGTTGTTGATCCAAGTTTCTCCACAGCTGCATTATATACTACATCGAATGCAGTATGGTCAACAGCTTGGTCGGCAATTGCCTTGTAAGCGGCAACCGCAGCGTTAGCGATTTCCAGTACGTCTTCTTCCTCCTCGGCTACGTCACTGCTGACGTATGTCAGACGGAAGTTGTCATATCCGGCGTAAGTTACAGAGTTGTCAGCGTCATTATTCTTAATTCCGATTGTAAGGTTACCATCTTCCTTGACAACGCAAAGCAACTCATTTTCGTAAAGCCCTGCAGAGAAAGCGATTGAGAATGCCGTTGAGTTGTTTGGCACATAGACATTTGAGCCATTTAAACTGTACGTACTCCAACTGCCGCTCGATTGTGCGGTAGTCAGATAATCCTCAACAATGAGAGGCACATTCTTTTCAACTCCATTGGCATAAAGGTAAGTCTCGTTAACAAGGTTCGTACCTGCCTGGTAAGCCGACCATGTTTCGTCGTTGCTTGTCGGACGGCTGAACGCCTGTGCTTGCAATTTATAAGTTCCAGGAGTTAGTCCTTCTATGGTTTGATGTACATCGAACCCTGTTCCGTAGCAAGTAATTACATAGTTACTGGAAAGTCCCTTCTTGGCTCCCGCGCCAAAGTCTCCTTCCCAACCAGTCGTTCCATCATCGAATTGCGGATTTACAATTTTATCAGTTGCGTCTGTGCTTCCAATATATGTCAGACGGAAATTATCATAACCTGCATAAGTGACAGGATTATCAGTGTCTTCATTTTTAATGCCTAACTTTAGTTTGCCATCATCACCAACCACGCAAATCAATTCATTTTCATAGAGTCCGGCAGAAAAAGCAATTGAGAATGCTGTTGAGTTGTTTGGCACATAGATATTTGAGCCGTTTAAACTGTATGTACTCCAACTGCCGCTCGATTGCGATGTAGTCAAGTAGTCTTCAACAATGAGTGGCACTTTTTTCTGAACGCCGTTGGCATACAGGTATGTTTCATTAACAAGCTCTTTACCTTCCTGATATTGCGACCATGTGTTGTCATTACTTGCAGGACGGCTGAACGCCTGTGCTTGTACTTTATAAATTCCCGGAGTTAATTCTGTTAGCTCTTGGTAAACATCGAAGCCTGTTCCATAACAAGTAATTACGTAATTACTTGAGAGTCCCTTTTGGGCTCCCGCGCCAAAATCGCCTTCCCATCCAGTTGTTCCTTCATCAAATTGTGGATTGGTGATAAGTGCGGTTTTATCATTCGACTGCGATATATCGTATGCCTTAGCATCGTTGAGTGCAGAATTGACAGCCTCCACTTCCGAGGTGCCATCTCCTTCAATTAGCGTCGAGTCGTATGCACTTACTATTTCTGCGACAGCTTCATTGTATTGCTTTCTTGCCTCGTCGCTAAGAGTCGTGGCCTCAGCCGCATCGAGAGCTTCCTTTATATTAATGTAGGCTTGGGCATTTGCTATTGCGGCGGCAATTGCCTCATCTGCCAAACGATAGTTGTCAGCTGTTACATTCGATTTAAGTGTGGCTACCGCATCGTCCATCGCAGTCTTCACCGACGCAGTCATTGTTCCCGTCGGTATAGTTGCGAGCAAGGCCTCTACTTCTTCGTCTGTTATTGTGGTTATCGGCCCGAGGTAGTATAGCTCAAAGTTGTCGTGTGCTATAAATGATCCTGTCTCACCATCGACCAATTTGATTCCGATAGACAATTTGCCGTCTGAACCAACGATGCCAATAACTTCATTGTTGCTATACATTCCCCTGTCGAATGCCTCAACAGCGTCATTACTATTATACGTACTAACTATTGGAATATATCCTCCAGTTACTGCTTGCCCTGTTGTATATATATTGTCTGTTACAATCTCATCAAGCACGCCTTCCACTGGCACCTCTGCTGTTCCTGCGTATAACACCGCCTTCTTTGGCATCGTTTCGGCAGTGTAGTTTGTACCCACACTACTTGCATCGCCATGGCAATAAAATGCTTGGGCTTTCAGCTTATACATTCCCGGGCGCAATCCTGTCAGAACTTGATTTGCATCGGTTGCGGTACCATAGAAGTAACCACAGTTGTTGTTCAAGTATGAGCTACAGTTGCCAGAAGTTATGTCTTTCACAAAATTCGACCATGCGGCGAGATTCTTATCATGCCTGTTCCAGTTCGCACATTCAATATAGAATGTAGCATCCACAGGGTTTGACTCAGAAGCATTATCGAATTCCTTTTCAAGATCTTCCTTGCTTAAGATTTTCCATAGAAGATCGTCACCGTCTCCAAGGCTAAGATCGAAACTGACCAATGTCTGACTTAACAAATCAGCCTTTGTTCCTCCATAGCCGAGATACTTGCCATTCACCGAGATATGGTAAGTGCCACTGTCAACTGCACTGATAGTGAAATTGACACCAGACGATGAAGAGTAGACTTTCCCACTCTCATTCAAGTAACGGGTTTTGTCCACGCATGTTTGAATAGTGTATGTGTCTGTGCCCACATTCGTCAAAATGACAGGGGCACCATGTGGTTTGAAACAAGCGGTATAGTTGTCTGATCCGCCATGTTCGAAATACATTCCTGCACCTACATTATAAAGATAATAGGTGCCGTCTTCAATTGCAATGCTCGCCAATGGCAGCATCAGCATCATAAGACATACTGAAAGGATTCTTTTGAAGCATTTCATACTTGTTGCATTTGTTTGTTTTAGTATATAATCTATTTACTGCATATTTATTTACTCCACTAAGAATGTTTTCCGTTAAAAATCAAATTCATGTCAATTCATAGTATATAAACATCTTCGCAATTTTGATACTTGTTAGGTATCCACACTGCAAAGATATATAAAACGTTTCGAGAGACAATCGTTTGAACCTAAAAATTTCAAGGTTTCCGCACTCATTGGTGTCGTAAAAGCATATCCATAAGTCATAAAGTTATTTGCCAGGAATAAACTATAAACCTATTGGCAGACCATTATGCGATAATGCCGTCTATTTCATCTGACAAGTGATCGATTTCCTTATTAACCTCCTCTTTGAATTGTTTGAAGAAAGCCTTTGCTTTTTTACGCTCATAGTTACTCAAACGACTATTGTAGTCATTGTAAACTGTAAGTATTTGCTTCTGCACCTCTGTCACCTTGGCCTCGTCTGCCTTATTACTGGCAGCCACTATGATAGTTGCAGTGAACAAGTCACTCATAACATAACGCAGGCTTTTCTTGATGATTCTTTTCTTTGCCATATTAATTTGCTATTTAAAAGTTAAACAATCGTTTCGTTCTCCAAAGTTACAAATTATTTATGGCACTACGCCTCTTGTAGTGATTTTTTTTCTATCTTTGCATGTAAAAATGAAATCCATTAGATTAATAATTCAATTTAAACAATACGAACATGGAAAAAAGTGCATTGCAAATAGCTCGTGCGGCTTATCAGCCAAAACTCCCTAAGGCGTTGCTTGGTCCGGTGATTGCCAAAGAAGGCGCCCCGACTCAGTCGGTAGGCAACCAAGAAGAAATTAAGGCGTTATTCCCTAATACATACGGAATGCCCGTCATTGAATTTGAGCCAGGAGAGAAGAAGGAATACGAACCATTCAACGTCGGTGTCATACTTTCAGGAGGACAAGCTCCTGGTGGTCATAATGTGATATCTGGATTGTTCGATGGCATAAAGTCTCTGAACCCGGCCAACCGTCTTTATGGCTTTATTTTAGGTCCTGGAGGCTTGGTTGATCACAAATACATGGAGATAACAGCAGATATTATGGATGAATATCGTAATACTGGCGGGTTTGACATAATTGGCTCGGGTCGTACAAAACTGGAAGAAGTAGACCAGTTCGAGAAAGGAATTCAAATTCTACGCGAACTTGGAATCAAGGCCCTTGTAATTATAGGTGGTGATGATTCAAACACCAACGCATGTGTACTTGCCGAATATTATGCGGCAAAGAAATATGGTGTCCAGGTTATTGGCTGCCCAAAGACAATAGATGGTGACTTGAAAAACGAACAGATTGAAACATCATTCGGTTTCGATACTGCATGCAAGACATACTCTGAGTTGATTGGAAACATTCAGCGCGATTGTAACTCTGCCCGCAAATATTGGCATTTCATTAAGTTGATGGGTCGTTCCGCATCGCATATAGCACTTGAGTGCGCACTTCAATGCCAACCTAACATTTGTTTGATCAGTGAGGAAGTGGAAGCAAAAGAACTTTCGCTTGACGATGTTGTGACATACATAGCAAAGGTTGTTGCGGACCGTGCGGCTGAAGGCAACAATTTCGGTACCGTGCTTATTCCGGAAGGACTTATTGAGTTTATCCCTGCCATAAAGAAATTAATTGCGCAACTCAATGATGTTCTTGCTATGCCTGAGGCAAAGAATCTTGGACGCAGTGAGCAAATAGATTATGTAAAGAACCACATTTCAAAAGAAAATCTCGCAGTTTTCAACTCACTTCCAACAAGTGTGGCACGTCAGCTCGCACTCGACCGCGATCCGCATGGAAACGTGCAGGTATCACTCATCGAGACAGAAAAGCTTCTTTCCACTATGGTTGGGGCAAAGCTCGAACAATGGAAGAAGGAAGGCAAGTATGTAGGCAAGTTCGGAACACAACACCACTTCTTCGGATATGAAGGTCGCTGTGCGGCACCTTCTAATTACGATGCCGACTATTGTTACTCACTCGGTTACAATGCATCACGTTTGATCGTAAATGGCAAAACTGGCTACATGTCAATCGTCAAGAATACAACTGCGCCTGCCGCTGAATGGATTGCAGGTGGGGTGCCAATCACGATGATGATGAACATGGAAAAACGTAATGGCAAGATGAAGCCGGTTATCCGCAAAGCCCTTGTTGAACTCGATGGAGCGCCATTCAAGTATTTCGCGGCACACAGAGACGAGTGGGCAAAGCAGACAGCATACGTTTATCCTGGACCAATTCAGTATTGGGGACCTACCGAAGTTTGCGACCAGCCTACAAAGACACTTAAGTTGGAGCAAATGAAATAATATGGCAAACAATAAGGCAGGGAAGGTAAAGCATAAGACGACAAGACCGAAAGCTTCGCAAAAGAAGAACGTCGGCACTCGCAAACCTTCAACTGTCAAAAAAGCCACAATACATGTAAAGGGGAAGAAGGCAGTCAATTCTTCCCCTTTGTGTCGTATACCATACTTCGTTCTATGGACGCTGATTGGTATAGTAGTAGCATTGTGCGTCTATATTGCATGCCGCGTTATAATAGATAATGCGTTTGTCATCAAGGCAAAGTTTGGTGAGATCGTTTATCCGGATGGCGAAGTACGCGGAATTGACATTAGCCATTATCAGGCGGAAATAGACTGGGACAAGTTGCGTAACGCCGAAATCAACGGAGTGCCTATACGCTTCATTCTGATAAAAGCGACTGAAGGGACAGACATCATCGACGAAAACTTCAATGAGAATTTCGCAAAGGCACACAAGAATGGCTTCCTTCGCGGCGCATACCATTTCTTTTCCACACAAAGCAACCCTGTCAGCCAGGCAAAACACTTCTGTCGGATTGCTCAACTTGAAGGTTATGATATTTTGCCAATACTTGATGTTGAAAAGATCGACAATCTCACTCCCGAACATCTTAGAGAGAATGTCATTAAATGGATGAACTACGTTGAACAGCACTATGGCGTACCACCTATATTATATACGTCGTATTCATTCCGAATTCACTACCTGAACACTCCGGAATTTGACCGTTATCCGTTTTGGATTGCGCACTATTATGTGAAAGAACTATCGTATAAGGGTGAATGGAAGTTTTGGCAACATTCCGACCAAGGGGAAATTGACGGCATAACGGGAAATGTGGACATCAATGTGTTCAACGGCACATATGAGGAACTTCAGAAACTGACCATCGTGGAATACAAGAAAAAGCTACACGGCGTGGAGTCGCTTGAAGAAGACTGGCATAACGAATACGAGTGAGAAGACGGAGGCGACCAAACCGCCCATGGAGCCAACAGCAAAGGCGAACCAAAAATTATTATTCGCAGAGTTCAGCATGAAAGGCACAAGTCCTGCCATCGTGGTGATGGTTGTAAGAAATACAGGAACGATTTTATGATTATACGCTCTCATATATGTACGGACAGTTAGGTGTTTATAATTGGAGTCACCACAAAGGTGCGCAATGATGTAAATTGCAGAATTAACGGCAACTCCGCACAGCAATACTATAGAAGCCAATCCTCCGCTGCCGAACTCCACTCCCATAAAATAGAATGTAAGAAACGTGCCAGCCAACGATACTGGTATGTTGATTATTATGACGAAAGGAATGGTAAGCGATTCGAACAGCACTGCGCATATCATGTATATAATCAAAATCACAATGCCAATAAGCCAATACTGCCTTGCAGTCTCTTCATACCAATTGAATGAAGGGGCTTCGCATTTGAATCCGACAGGCAGTCTGTCGGATATGTTTTCACGCAGCCGTTTCATCAACTTATCAGTATAACTATACGAGCCAAGTATATTGAAAGCCACCCTAAGCACATATTCCTGGTTGCGTTTCGGAATGCAGTTTTTCGCCTCCCGACGCGTTATAGTGGCAAAATCAGAGAGTTTGACATCCGTAGTGTCCACCTTTATATAAGAATTCTGCAGGTTCCACAAGTCGAAATTGTCACGTTGTCCGGACTTCACTACCACATCCGTCAACTTTTTGCCGTCACTAAAAGAACCAGCCTCTTGTTCTGACAACATACCCTGAAGGGTACTATATACTTGTGGCATGCTTACCGAATAAAGAGCCATCGTCTCTTTATTGTACCTCATGTAATATTCATCAGGTTGGTTTTCATAGTCGGGAATCTCTATCACCGCATCCACAATGCGGCTGTTTTTTGCAATCGTGTCCATTATGTCCTCGGCATAACGGTATAGCTGGTCATAGTCATACCCGGATATATTTATATTATAGGCTCTGTATTGCAGATTAAGAGAGTTGCTGAATCCTCTGTCGCTGACTCCGTATGTACTCCAATCCGCTCCGCCGATTGTAACAATCTTTCCTATCACCTTCTGTTCAAACGCATACGGAAATCCCGTTGCTTTGGCACTGTCGGTGAACTCAATGTTGACTATGGCTCCCCACGAACCGATATTGGTTTCAAAACGCTTTACTTCTTTTTTGTAATTTGATATAAATTGTTCCAGCATCACAATTTTCTCATTCAGTTGCGCGGCGGTTCCCCCCAATGGCATCTGCGCCCTGACGTGCAAGACATACTCTTTTTCTTTGTCTCCTCTATTAATGGATGTGGAGTTAGTGAACAGGTATATGCTATAGTACAACAATGCGGTGACAAACACAAGACAGACGGCAACTGATATTTTTTTATGACGTGAAAACATGCGAATGTACTTGGCATACCATTTATTCCATAATAGCATCAAGTGCCTATGGTGTACGACAACTGTCTTTTTGCTACTGTAGTGCAATATGTCAGTAATGGCTGGGACGAAAGCGTATGCCACAACCAACGCAACTATTAGATTAATGATTATAACCCAAGTAAAATCACGCAAATCGTGTTTGATATCGTCAGGCAGAAAGAATACGACAACCAATGCACCGACAGTTGTCATCAAGGCGGCAAATACAGAAAACAATATCTTCCGGTTGTGGTAATAGCTGTAATGATCGGTCATGACAATGGACGCGTCAATGATGAGCCCAAGCGATACGGTTACTCCCGCAATCGAATATGGATGCATGCGTATGTCGAAGAGCCAATAAGCGATGACAGCCATCAGGATATCGGCGACAAGAGTCAAAGCTATGATCGTAAGATATTTCCAGTTGCGCATTGTCAGCCATACAAACACCATTAATATTGCAAATGACAACATGCTTTGCCATGCCAGACTACGGAGGTCTTTCATCTGCTCTTCCGCCACATTGCGAGTAAGAGCGAAATGTGGTCCGCTATCAGGCTGTCCGTCGATAAGTTCAATCACTCTTTGTGCTGTCAATATCATATTTGCGTCTGCGTCAGCGTTCACATTCATGTAGATGGTGTTCAGTCCGTTCACCCGATAGTAGCTGTCAGGCAGACGGTCTTTATATTCCAGCGTCGCAAGGTTGTTCAAATAAACGACAGTGTTCCCCACCCTCTTTATCGGTATGTCGGCAAGATTTCCGTTATAGTGCGACGTGGCAAGATACAGACTCAAACGTTCCTTGCCTCCATGCCGTTCAGTGGCAATTACGTCGCTGACAAATCCTTCTCTACCTATATAACTGCGTATGGCATTCTCAATGTCTGTCATTGTAATTCCAGCGGCAACGGCTTTCGAAGGATCATATATTATTTCAATATACCGCCCTGTTCCACCTGTTATCTCCACATCATGGACACCCTTCTCTCGTTCTATCTGCGGCTTCACCTGCTGGTTCAACCATTCCTTTATTTGCTCATCACTTCCTTCCGCGTTTATTTGGTATTCCAATATACGTTTTACAGAGTTGTCCGATTCGCCGCGTCGCACTACTTCGCCTCCCGACAGTATCGGATATGTTACATTCTCGGGCAGTTTCGGGTATACGTTCTTTATGAGTGACGCTATCTCGAATTTCACAGCCGACACGTCTGCCTCCTTTTTCAGTTCCACAGTTATTTCGCCACTTCCGAAATATGAAACAGACGAGACCTGTTCCACACCCTCCACAGCCATCATCATTCCTTCGATCTTTGATGTCGCATTCTGCTCAATAACTTTTGCGCTGGCTCCGGTCCAATTGAAATTTATCCGCAGTGTCTTCCCTTGTTCGGCTCGTGGCTCGTTCGCCACATCAATGAGTGGAACTAATGATATACCTATTATCATCAGCACACACATGACCAACAATGTACGGAAATTCGATTTCATTTCTGCTTTCTGTAAATTACATAGTAAAGCATAGGCACAAAGAACAGGCTCACAAGAGTTCCGATTATCATTCCCGCAATCAGTGTGAGCGACATAGGGAACTGAAGCGCAGCGCCCATGTCTCCTTTATGCAAGAATGGAACCAACGCCAAAATAGTAGTCAGCGATGTCATCACTATCGGCTTTAGCCTACTGTGTCCGGCTACGAATATAGACTTTACAAGCGGGACTCCTCTTCTACGCAGCCGGTTGATAGTATCCAATTTTAGTATGGAGTCGTTGATGACTATTCCACTCATAACTACTATGCCGATCATAGACATCAGATTGACGGACTGTCCCAAAATCCACAGCACCAGCATCACGCACATGACGTCAATCACGATCTCGGATAAAATAATGATTGGCTGTATCAAGCTTTCGAACTGGGCCGCCAGTATAAAATAAAGCAGCAAGATGGCTACGACCACAACTACCATCACTTCGGCAATCATATCACGACTTTCAAAATAATCACCATGGAAAGAGACAGTCAGACCATCCGTGTCCTCGGCTATTTCACGGGCTATGTCCATGCATCTTTCCACTTCGTCATCATCAGCGTTGATGAACAAAGGACAATATTCTCCATCGCTACCTGCATACAGGCGTTTGTAAGTCTCCACCCTTTGCGGCACAATAAGGTAACTTAATGGAATCTCAACTTCCTCGCTATTGGTCACACTGTGCGATAATATTGTGGCTTCATCCTTTGCGCTTACACCCACAGCCACAGGAACCGTTCTCTCGCCCCTGTTAATTTCATAAATCTGGTTTTTGTCGAGGAGTTCCTTGAGTCTGTTGTACAATGTCTGATAGCTGATTTTGTACAATGCGAGCTGTTCCACATCTGCCTCATACCTAATCTGCTGTTCTTTTGCGATTGGTTGTATATTGAGGTCGTGCATCTTGTCTTTCAGCGTACCGATGAATTTTTCCGCAGTTATCAAGTCTGGACGTTTTCCGCCCGATGTCTGAAGATGAATTTCCAAATCGGCGTTTCCCTGCCCTGCGAATATCATGTCAAACAAATTGCCAGACGCGCTGAACACAGCCGTGCTGTTTGGATAATTCGCCTCCAAATAGTTTCTTATCCGATCCTGCACGTCAAGCAGTTCCGAATTTGAGCCGCACTTAAAGTAAACCGTACATTCCGATGCTGACATGTCCTTTGTATGTGACAGGATAAACTCTTGAGTGCCGATCAACGATGTTGAAGTCTCCACCTTGTCCTCTACAGATTTAATCAAGAGCGAACACCGCCTGTCGTTCTCGTCGACCGATATTCCCTCATTCCAATCAATGGTCAACAAGGCGTCCGTGTAGTCCATCTCTGGCAAGCGCTCTTTCTTCAAATGTGGATACACAATTATTATGGCGGCAATGATGACCACAAAGCCTGCCAGTGCTGTTTTTTGATGCCTAAGGACAAATCGCATGGTTTTCTCATACCATTTGAAAAGCCATGTTTGATTATCCGCAGTTGGAGGATGATGTGCCTTGTGCTTAGAGCTGAACAGCACATAGAAATACACGGGGATGACGAGTGTGGCTACCGCAAGCGATGCGAACAGGCTTGTGGTTATTCCCATCGCCTGATCATAGAACAAGGCACCGGCAGTGCCGCTCAAGAATATAAGCGGAACGAATACAGAGCAAGTGGTGAGTACAGAACTGAGCATTGGAGCGAATACTTCCGTAGTCCCTTTCACCACTGCGTCAACAAGCCGCATGCCGTTGCGCCACTTTTGCACTATGTTGTCAATAACGATTATACTGTTGTCGACAATCATGCCCACACCGAGAATGAGTCCTGATAGCGAGATGATATTAACTGATATGTCAAGTAAATAGAAACAGGCAAAAGTTATTATAAGTGATATTGGAATTGTAAAGATTATGAGAAGCGGCATACGCCAGTTACGCATAAAAAGGAAGAGTATCAGGCATGCCATTATCGCTCCTGCGATAAGGCTCCATCGCAAGCTGCTTATGGAATAGTCCAACAACTGTGTTTGGTCGCGTGTCAACTGAAAGTCCAAGTCGGGATACTCATTCCTTAACTGTGCCACAAGCTCGTCCACGCTCTCTTGCAAGTCCGACATCTGTGCGTCGTTCTGTTTTATAATGGCAAGCGTGACGGCGTTGTCTTCATCGTGGCGTACAAGTCCGTTGCGCACGGTTACCCTCTCCTCTATGTCACAAATGTCCTTAAGTTGCAGCAGCCTGCCATTTATATTAAGGTATATGTTTTCAATGTCTTCTTTGTTCAGGATTTGCGAGTCGAAATGGATGCTGTATCTATACAATCCGTCGACAACGCTCAGTGCGCCTAATGTAATATTGTTCTCACTGATGGCATGTTCGATATCAGCATTGGTTATGCCAAGCGGCTGTGTCTTGCTCAGATCAGGTATGCATAAAATCTCAGTCCCTGTTGTTCCGCTGATATCAACCATCGCCACGTATGGGATCTGTTCCACTCGGTGCGTGACAACCTTCCTTGCGAACCGTCCCAACTGTGCGAACCTCAAGCCGCCGTCGTCCATGTCGTGTCCCGGTTTCAGTCGTATATCCATATACATGGCGGGTATGTCCATTGCACTTGCCTTCACAACTTTCGGACGCTCCATCACATTGTAAAGCGAGTTCATAGCACGATCCACTTTCTCGTTGACCTCAATAAACAGCAGGCTCATGTCAGATCCAGGCTCAAATGTCATCGTTATACTTCCACCGTCCATCTTGGCTTCACTCTCGATGTCCTTCAGTCCAGCCACCTGCATCAGTTGCCCACGTAGTGGGGATATCAACTTACCGTCCACTTCCTGCGCCGACATGCCGTCGCCACTTACTTGTACGGTGATTTTAGGAATGTCTATATCAGGCATCAGCGATACTGGGATGTATCGCAGCGACAACACGCCGAGTACAATCAGCGTAATTACGCACATGGAGACCGCAACTGGTCGTCGTACAATACTATTTAGAAGATTATTCCTCATTTATTTTCACTTCCGTGTCATCAGCCAGATTAAGGTTGCCAGATGTAATTACAATGTCGCCGTCGTGAATAGTGGTCTCCTTCTTTTGACTTCCGGCAATAGCGTATTCGTTAATGTTGCTGTATACAATATCAACATACGTCCATACCGTCCTTCCATTCTCATATAAGAATATGACGTGATAGCCGTCGCGTTCAACCACAGCGTCCTTAGGAACCACAAACATGTCGGGTACAGTGTTCTCCACCACCACTCTCACGTTCATTCCGTCGAGCAACATGTCGGATGTGTTCTTTATTCTCGCCTTCACCTCAATTAGTCCGCGGTCGTCGACTGTCGGGTTGATTTCGGTGACAGCGCCCTCGAATATCTGGTCTTCGGCTATGAACGGACTGACCTTTATTCTTGTTCCGACCGTCATGGAAGCCAGTTCCGCTTCAAGTATTTTAAAGTCTACATCGAAGAAACTGTCGTCGATAAGAGTACACAGCTTGTCAGTCCTTTGATGCAGGCGGCCTTCCACATTTGCCACCTTGCCGCTGAACGGGGCGACCAGTTTGCAATCGTTTAGCGTTGACTGCGCCGCTTGCAACTCATATTTTGCACTGTAATAGCCCGAAGTGACCTCTGCGCGTTCCAATACGTCGGCGGGAATGTTATCGTCCATACCAGAATAACCAAGACCAATGAGTTTGTCTTGAAGTTCCACCCTGGCGCGTTCCATGTCACGGTTGGCGCGTTCCAATGCAAGAGCCTGGTCTCTGTCGTCAATGGCGGCAATGACCGCACCCTTTTCCACACGTTGCCCTTCTTTGATGTTTATTACTTTCAAGACACCTGACACTGGCATGTTTAAGTCGGTCTTCTGCAATGCCGACAACCGTCCGTTACAAACCAGCTGCCTGTTGAATGTCCTTTGATGCAGAATCATGGTATCCACATAAATGAACGACTCCGTTTCTTGCTTGATATCTGGTTCCTTTTCCTCTTTCTGTCCATTGCCACAACTAAATATATAAATAGGTGTGATCGCAAATAGAAGCATAGCAAAGACGCGAGACGCCCTTACTTGCTCTGAAAAGGTTGCCTTATGCATGCCTCCGTTGTATCTGGCGTGGAAAGTATTCAATCTGTATTTCATCTTTATTCCTTAAAGTCATTAATCATTTTAAAGTCGCTTTCATTGTCGCGTGATTATCTTGTTCACGTCGACTTCGATATCACGTTTCAGAATCCAGTCGTACAGCGTAAGTTTCTGCAGCTCATAATAGCTGGTCCAATAAGTCTGCAA
>CAZHZH010000018.1:0-37398 GCA_964537205.1 uncultured Bacteroidaceae bacterium | reverse complement strand
TGCCTGCAAAGGTAACATTTTTATTTATAACCACACCTTTTTGCTACTGAGCCATTATAATGCCTCATATCAAGGCATTCAAGTACGGTTTCTATTGGAGTAGTTTCTTTACGCATGCGCTGATTGCCCGTCCTTCCGCGCGCCCTGCCAATTTCTTGGTTGCCACGCCCATGACTTTGCCCATGTCTTGAGGACCGGTTGCACCGACTTCTGCGATTATTTCCTTTAACGCCGCTTCCAATTCCGCCTCTTCAAGTTGTTTAGGCAGGTATTCCTCAATTACAGCGACTTGGGCAAGTTCCTCGTCCGCCAATTCCTTCCGCCCGTTTTGAGTATACAGGTCGGCCGACTCCTTTCCCTGCTTTGCGAGTTTCTGCATAATTTTGATGGCTGCCTCATCCGTTACGTTGCCATCTGAGCCTGGACGGGTTTTTTCCTCAAGAAGAACTTTTTTAATGTTCCGGAGGGTTTCGAGGCGTATGGCATCGTGCGCTTTCATTGCCGCCATGATGTCTTTACTGATTTGATCAAAAAGTGCCATAGTATTTTTTTGTTTTAAAAATGTAAAAACCCCAGCCTTGCCGGCTGGGGAATTGATTATTAATAGTTACTTATATTCAATCTGCAAGTTTCGCCTTAATGAACTCCCTGTTCAGACGGGCGATGTTGGATATGGTCTCGCATTTAGGACAAACCGCCTCGCACGCACGAGTGTTGGTGCAGTTGCCGAATCCGAGTTCGTCCATCTTGGCTACCATGCTCTTAGCGCGCCTTGCGGCTTCCACCCTGCCTTGTGGCAGTAGTGCGAGCTGACTCACCTTCGATGAGACAAACAGCATTGCGGAGCCATTCTTACAAGCGGCGACACAAGCCCCACAGCCTATACAAGAGGCGCAATCCATAGCTTCATCAGCGTCCTCTTTAGGTATGAGAATCGCATTTGCGTCCTGTGGCGCGCCTGTACGCACGGTGGTGTAACCGCCGGCTTGGATGATCTTGTCGAACGCGCTACGGTCGACCATGCAGTCTTTGATCACAGGGAATGCGGCCGAACGCCATGGTTCAACCGTAATTACATCACCATCCTTGAACCTGCGCATGTAGAGCTGGCATGTAGTCGCTCCTCGTTCCGTCTTCCCGTGTGGCGTACCATTGATATAGAGCGAACACATACCGCAAATTCCCTCACGGCAGTCATGGTCAAATACAAATGGTTCCTTACCTTCCTCGATAAGTTCTTCGTTCAGGATATCAAGCATCTCAAGGAAGGAGGTGTCATCAGGAATATCCTTCATCTTATGCGTGTCAAAATGTCCCTTATCCTTCGGACCATTCTGCTTCCAATATTTAATTGTAAAACTTATATTTCTTGCCATAGTGATTAGTTCTTGTAATTACGGGTTTGTACCTTTATTGCTTCATACTTGAGAGGTTCCTTGATGAGTGTTGGTGCCTTCTCATCATCACCTTCATATTTCCAGCAGCCTACATAGAAGTAGTTTTCATCGTCGCGCTTGGCTTCGCCATCTTCAGTCTGGTACTCTTCGCGGAAGTGCCCGCCACAACTTTCGTTACGGCTGAGGGCGTCATAGGCAATGAGTTCGCCCATTGTCAGGAAGTCTTCGAGGTGGATGGCCTTGTCAAGTTCCACATTAAGTCCTTCGCGTTTTCCCGGAATGAACAAATTGCTCTCGAATTCTTTACGAAGTTCGGCTATTTTTTTGATACCTGTCTTCAGCCCTTCAGCTGTGCGTCCCATACCTATATATTCCCAGCAGATGTGCCCGAGTTCCTTGTGGATGGAGTCCACAGAGCGTTTGCCGTGTATGTTCAGAAGTCTTTGGATGCGGGCTTCCACATTTTTCTCTGTTTCTGCGAACTCTGGCAGGTCTGTGCTAATACGTGGCCATACGGCCTGGTCGGCAAGGTAGTTCTGTATTGTGTATGGAAGGACGAAATAGCCATCGGCAAGTCCCTGCATAAGTGCGGACGCTCCGAGGCGGTTGGCTCCGTGGTCGGAGAAGTTGCATTCACCGATTGCGAACAATCCGGGTATTGAAGTCTGAAGTTCGTAGTCGACCCAAATGCCTCCCATAGTATAATGGATCGCAGGGAATATCATCATCGGGTTGTAATAGTCAACGCCATTGACTGTCTTTACTTTCTCACCAGGATTAACGTCGGTGATTTCCTCGTACATATCGAACAAGTTGCCATAACGCTGGCGTATAACGTCAATTCCAAGACGTTGTATTGACTCGGAAAAGTCGAGGAACACTGCAAGTCCTGTATTGTTCACTCCAAAACCCTTGTCGCAGCGCTCTTTAGCCGCACGCGATGCGACATCACGAGGAACGAGGTTGCCGAATGCAGGATAACGGCGTTCGAGGTAGTAGTCACGGTCTTCCTCTGGAATGTCTGTTCCTTTCTTTGTGCCTGCCTGAAGGGCTTTTGCGTCCTCAAGTTTCTTTGGCACCCAGATTCTTCCATCGTTTCGCAGTGACTCGGACATCAGCGTCAGCTTTGACTGCTTGTCACCATGGACAGGAATACAAGTAGGGTGAATCTGCACGTATGACGGATTTGCGAAATATGCGCCTTTACGATAACAAGACATTGCGGCGGAAACATTGCATCCCATCGCGTTTGTTGAGAGGAAATAAGTGTTGCCGTAACCTCCAGTCGCAATGACTACCGCATTGGCGGTGAAGCGTTCGAGCTTTCCTGTAATCAAGTTTTTGGCGATGATGCCACGCGCCCTGCCGTCGACAATTACGACATCAAGCATTTCGTAGCGTGTGAACAGTTTTACTTTGCCCGCATGAACTTGTGCGGAAAGAGCGCTGTACGCGCCGAGCAAAAGTTGTTGTCCCGTCTGACCTTTGGCGTAGAATGTACGGCTCACCTGCGCTCCGCCGAACGAACGGTTGGCAAGCGTTCCTCCATACTCGCGCGCGAACGGTACGCCTTGAGCCACACATTGGTCTATGATTGCGTTGCTGACTTCGGCAAGACGATATACGTTGGCTTCACGTGCGCGATAATCGCCGCCTTTCACTGTATCATAGAACAGGCGGTATACTGAGTCGCCGTCGTTTTGGTAATTCTTTGCCGCGTTGATGCCTCCTTGCGCGGCGATTGAGTGTGCGCGGCGTGGAGAGTCTTGAATGCAGAAATTAAGCACGTTGAATCCCAATTCACCGAGAGTGGCGGCGGCACTTGCGCCTGCAAGTCCTGTACCAACTACGATTACATCGAGTTTAAGTTTGTTCTTTGGATTTACCAAACGTTGGTGGGCTTTGTAGTTACTCCATTTTTCAGCTACTGGTCCTTCTGGAATTTTTGAATCTATTTTGATTGCCATAACTAATTCATTTTATGATTTATGATTTATTTTATGCTGAATGGGAGCAGTGAGAAATCGACATGTCCCAAACAGTCAGGGCAGAATGCGAAAGCCAGACAGACGATGAGGAACAGGGCCATAACGACCGTACTCCAAATTTGTCCGATGCATTTCCACCGCTTGAACCAAATATGACCACTCCATCCGAGAGTTTGCATCGCAGACCAGAAGCCGTGAGTCAGGTGGAACCAGATAGCAGCAATCCATATGACATAAATGACAACAAAGACAGGATGGCTGAAGGTGTCCTTAATGTAGTCGAAGCCATCAGTCGCGGGATGTCCTCCCATAGTAGGATCACCGATGATTTCAGCGAACATCATTTTATGCCAGAAATTGTACAGGTGTAGAAGCAAACCGCATGCAATGATCAGACCGAGCGCAAACATGTTCTGGCTTGCCCACTCAACCTTTTCAGGCTTGTCTTTAATCGCATATTTGTTATTTCCACGCGCCTTGCGATTTTGAATCGTAAGGATAAGTGCATAGATGAAGTGGATCAGCACCAAGGCTCCGAGAGCGCACGTAGCCGCGATTGCGTACCAGTTCGATCCGAGCAATGCGCAGATTGTGTTGTAAGCCTTCTCGCTTATCAATGCCACAACATTCATGCATCCATGAAATGTGATGAAAAGAACCAATGCGATGCCTGTGACTGACATGATCAGCTTCCTTCCAATTGATGAATTAAATAACCACATAAATAGATCTTTTAATTTGTTTTGAGTATTGATGATTACGATTTCTATTGTGCAAAGTTAGCATTTTTATGCAAACGTACAAAGGTTACACGACAAAAAATCAGATACGATGGCAAGATTGCCTGTACACAAGTGCCTGTATATCTCTTTTGTCGCAATCAGTATGCAAACAAATGGGAACTGGATATTGCAACTCTTCACTCGAAACTTATTTCGAACGTAGTTCCTGCATGAAGAATGATTCCATTTCGGCTATGCGCTCAGCACTCAGTTCGGGTAGGAACTGGGTCAATGTTTTGGCGAATGCGCGCTGTGCCTTTGTGCGCATCTGCGCCTTCCCCTCGCGTATTCCCGCTGACAGCTCGCCTTTTGGCAGCAATGCCCTGTTGAAATTACCGTCACTCATAGGCTCATTCTTGAATATACACCCTTTGGACTCGTGTGGATATGCCAGTCAGTATCTCATAAGGGATGGTGCCGATTGCATCACTCAAGACTGTTACAGGTAGTTCGTTGCCGAAGATAACAACTTGATCGCCTTCGTCGCATTCTATGCCTGTTACATCTATCATGCAAACATCCATGCATATATTTCCAACATAAGGGGCGCGTTGTCCGTTGACTATGCAGTAACAGTTGCTGTTGCCCAATTTCCGGTTCATGCCGTCGGCGTACCCAATAGGGATTGCGGCAATACGGCTGTCGCGGCTGATATGCCCCTTGCGGCTGTAACCAACTGTGTCGCCTGCCGGCACGTCATGAATTTGCAGTATCGTTGTCTTCAATGTCGCAACATTGTTTATTATTTGGTTATTACGTGAATTGATGCCATAGAGTCCGAGTCCCAGCCTGACCATGTCGAGGTGGTACTTAGGGAAATGTTCTATGCCGGCGGAGTTGCAAATATGACGAAGAATCTTATGGCTGTATGCGGCTTGCAGTTTCTTGCTCGCTTCATCGAACAGTGTGAATTGCTGATGCGAGAAACTGTCGAATCCATCGTCATCACTTCCTACAAAATGGCTGAATACGGAGCATGGCACAAGTGCCGATTGCTTGCTCAAACGGTCTATAAGCGTGTCCATGTCATGAACAGGGTCGAAGCCCAAACGGTGCATGCCCGTATCGAGTTTGATGTGGATGGGGAAGTTGGTTATACCTTCTTTTTCTGCAGCGTATATCAGTGCGTCGAGCAGCCGGAAGCTGTAGACCTCTGGTTCAAGGCGGTAGTCGAACATGAGCTTGAACGATGTCATCTCTGGATTCATGATCATGATGTTGGCTGTGATGCCGGCCTTCCTCAACTCCACTCCTTCGTCTGCCACGGCGACGGCGAGGTAGTCCACGCCTTGATCCTGCAGTGTCTTGCTTGTCTCTAACGCTCCCATTCCGTATGCCGAAGCCTTAACCATGCAGACCATCTTGGTGTCGGGTGACATGAACGAGCGGTAATAATGCAGGTTCTCTATCATGGCGTTTAAATTAACCTCAAGTATTGTTTGGTGTACCTTCAGGGTCAACAGGTCGCTCAACCTGTCGAAATGGAACTTGCGCGCCCCTTTTATCAATATAAACTCGTTGGCAAGTCCTTTGAACACATCGCTGTTTATAAGTTCTTCTGTATTCTTGAAGAAGTAGCTGTCCATCTTGAAATACTGCGCGCACGAGGATATTTCCTCGCCTACTCCGATGAACTTTTCTATTCCACGTCGCTCGACCATTGACGCGACACGATTGTAAAGGGTTCTTGGAGCCTCGCCGCTTTGCAGTATGTCACTTAGTATCAGTGTCCGCTTCTGTTCCTTGGTGTCGGGACGCCGGCTCATGAAGTCGAGCGCGATATCAAGCGAGTGTATGTCTGAGTTGTACGAGTCGTTGATTAGCGTGCATCCGTTTACGCCGTCCTTCACTTCAAGTCGCATGGCTACAGGCTCAAGGTTGCTCATTCGCTTGCAAATGGTGTCTAAGTCTACCATGCTTCCAAGACTTGCGCATGTGGCAAGGCAGGTCACAGAGTTCTCTATCGCCGCATTGTCAATAAAAGGTATGGTGTATTGCCCCTGTCTACCATTGAGGTTGAAACTGATTGTCGCGTGTGTGCCCTTCTTTTCAACGCTGGTCACCATGGGCCAGTACTTCACCTTGTCCAGGACTTCCTCGCGTGCCACTTTTGTGATGAATTCGTCTTGAAGGTTTATGACGGTGGTTTGGCAGTTGCGCATAAGCTTCAGCTTCTCGTCGCATTTCCCTTCCTTAGTGAAGAAGTTCTCCTGGTGTGCCTCTCCGATGTTTGTTATGACACTGATTGTCGGGCGTATCATCCTGTTCAAGCTGTCCATCTCATTGGGGTTGGATATTCCAGCTTCGATGATAGCGATGTCATTGTGCGGATTCAGAAGCCATAACGATAGAGGTACACCCACTTGTGAATTGTAGCTTCGAGGTGAGCGGCATACGTTGAAATCGGGCGAGAGCAGTTGATACAGCCATTCCTTGACAGTTGTCTTTCCGTTGCTGCCTGTTATTGCGATGACGGGAATATCAAATCTTTCACGGTGATAGGCGGCAAGTCGTTGCAAGGCTTGCAAGGTATCATGAACTAACAGGAAGTTGCTTTGTGGAAACTGGTTGATATCTTGTGGCAACTTGCTTATCACGAAGTTCCTCACGCCGCGTTTGTAAAGTTCTCTTATATATCTGTGGCCGTCGTTGCGGTTGGTACGCAATGCGAAAAAAAGGGTTTCACGTGGGAAGCACAGCGAGCGGCTGTCGATTAGCAGCCAGTTGATGACTGCGTCGCTCGATCCTGTTCTGTCCGCGTCGATTATGCGGGCAATGTCACTTATTATGTACTGCATCTTTCAGTCTTTCTATCTTTTTTGTTGTGTCTGAAACTAATTGCTTGTACGCTTTGTCGTCGGGATTTGACGGACGGTGTGCCAGCACTTTGTTCAGGCGTTCAAACTCTTCTTTGTATTTTATAGTTTTCTTATTAAAATAGGTGTCGCAGAACCTTGTCCAGATATATTCCACAGCCGTAGTTGACGGGTGCAACATGTCATCGGCATAGAATCGGTAGTCGCGGAGTTCGTCCATCATGATTTCATAGGCAGGGAAATAAAGGCAATGAGCCGGGAACATCTTGCACAATTCATCCGCGGAGAGCAGCAGAATCGCCTTGCTCAATTCGTTTCCATGCATACCGTCTTTTTTGTGGCGTATCGGACTCACGGTGAATATGATCTTCTTCCCTGTGGGGATAACGTTCTCGTTAATATAGGTGGCGTAAGTTTCTACTATATCCTTTACCGACAGACGTTCCCTGGTGAACAACTTTTCAGGTCGCTTTTTGCAGTTGGCGACTATATGGTTGGTTGAGTTGAGCCTGAATACCCAAGACGTACCAAATGTAAGTATCAACAGGTCGGCATCCATGCTGTCGCCTTGTTTTATTGGGATATCAGCGTATGGCAGTTGAGTCCAATGGTAGAACTCATCGTCCCGGTGGGAGAGTGAGTTGATGATGGACATGGGATTGTACAACGCTCCAAACGGGTTGACCATGCAGTCAAATCCCGCGCCGACCAATCGTGAGCCGATATTGTCGGTGAAGCACGACCCGAGCAGAACGATCTTGTCTGTGTGTTTTATATACAGCCCGTAATTATTGGCCTCAACCTTGGTAATTAACTCCATTGCCTAAAAACAGAAGCGCGTTCAGCGGTCATTCATTGATCATTCAATCATCTTTTTCTTTACAGCGACAACCGCTTCAACCACGTTCAGAACGTAGTCGCCAAGTTTCTCGCATTCCGAAATTATATCCATGTAGTACACGCCGATTTGGTAGGTGTAGGCATGGTTGTTTATGTCGTTGAGGTTTTGGTTCTTGAGCTGGCTGCGGTAGTTGTTTATCTCGTTCTCTATGTTGAACGACTTGTTGTAGTCGAAACGCTGGTAGTCGTTGCGGCTAACAGCCACTATCATCTGGCTCAAGGCATCATCAACTAAGTTCATCATTGAATGTATGTGTTCATACTGCTTTTCGGTGAAATCGTCTTGTGAGTGTTTGCGTTTGCGGCTTAGAGTGCGCGCAATGTTATAGCAGCTGTCGCCTATACTCTCTATTTCTGTCACTTCGCGTAGCATTTGCTGGATGTCTGTCTTACTCTCTGCGCTTAGCCGGCCTTCACTTACTTTGTTCAGGTAGTCGCCGATTTCCAATTCCATGTTGTCGCTGATTTGCTCGTATTTTTCGATTCGGGAGAACAGTTTGGTGAAGTCATCTGTCTTGTTCTCATGGAGCAAGTCTTGTACGAACCCGAACATCTTGTATGTTCGCTGTGAATACAGCACAATTTCTTTTTTAGCCTCAAGAATAGACAACTCTGCCGTTGACAGCATGCCGCCGCTGAGATAGGTGAGGCGTGTTTCGTCGTCGTCTTGGTTCTCTTTGGGCTTTATGATTAGGCAAACCAGTTTCTCTAATGGTTTTATGAACCAAATGAGGATCATGGTGTTGATCACGTTGAAAGCCGTGTGGAATGTGGCGAGTACTGCGCTCAGCTTGTTTTTGTCAACCCCTTCTCCAATTTCTCCAGGCGTGAACTTAACGTCCCACAATGAACAGATGAACTCAACGAAATACGGGAATATACACAGCACCCAAATGACTCCGAACAAGTTGAATACCAAGTGTGCAAGCGCGGCGCGCCTTGCCTGTGTGGATGCTGACAGTGCCACTATGTTTGACGTTATCGTAGTTCCCACATTCTCGCCCATAACCAAGGCGATGCCCATGTCTATCGAAAGGATGCCAGAAGAACACAGGGTCATTGTGATTGCCATTATTGCCGCCGAACTCTGTACCGCGCAAGTCAGTAAGCCTCCTATTAGCAGGAAAAGCAAGTACGACCCGTAGCCCCAGTTGCTTATTGATGAGAAGAAGTGTATGACACTTTGATTCTCGTCGAGGTGCATACTGTTGGCATTATCCTTGAGTGTGGTGAGTCCGAGCAACATGAAGCACAAGCCTATTATGAATTCACCCGTGTTCCTGTATTTACTTGAGTATATCAATGCCATCGATATGGCGATGGAAGCATAGATGATATATTTCATATCAAAACTGCCACCGAGGACCATGATCCAAGCGGTGGCAGTTGTTCCTATATTGGCTCCCATGATGACTGATATTGCTTGGCTGAGTGTAAGAAGCCCGGCACTTACAAAGCTTACAGTCATGACTGTTGTTGCGGTTGATGACTGTATGGACGTAGTGATGAACGCTCCTGTCAACACTCCGGTGAACCGGTTGGTTGTCATGGTTCCTAATACGTTCCTAAGTTTGCTACCAGCCATTTTCTGTAGGCCTTCACTCATGACTTTCATACCATACATGAGTAGTGCCACAGAACCGATGAGCACGATGAATGGGAGATAATTTTGCATTGTTTTTGTTTATTTTTTGTTAAGATAATGTAGCATGTATAGTTTTTTGTCTTACCTTTGACTTTACTATCAGTTGCAAAAATAATAAAACTTATTAAGTTCATGAAACAAGACGAGATAATTTTGCAAGTTCAGAACAAAAAAAATCATGAAATTGAGTTTGTACAGCTCTCATGCATTAAAGATTTGAACTTTGCAATCGCTAACGGACATACAAAAGACGTCATCAACATGACTGAAATCGTAATGGACCATCACATTAATAATATAGCCACTTCCATAGTGTCGTCGCCAGAGAAAAGGCTGGTACTTATCTCGGGTCCGTCATCAAGCGGAAAGACAACTTTTAGCAAGCGGCTGACTCTGCACCTTATGGCCAATCACCTTAAGCCTTATCCTATCTCTTTGGATGACTATTTTGTGGACAGGGCCCGTACTCCAAAGGACGAGACGGGAGATTACGATTATGAGTCGATATACGCTCTTGACTTGGAACTTCTGCAGAGGCACACGGAGCAACTGCTTCGTGGCGAGGAAATAGAACTTCCTCATTATAACTTCCAAACAGGGCAAAGCCAGAAGAGTGGAATCCGCTTGCATCTTGAGGACGACATGATCCTTATCTTCGAGGGTATTCACGGGCTGAATCCCGAGTTGACCTCATTGGTACCCGATAAGTATAAGTTCAAGATCTATGCGTCAGTGCTTGCTCCTATAAAGATTAATAAGGAGAAGTCGATCAGCCTGACGGACTGCCGGTTGATCAGGAGGATATTGCGCGACTATCGCTATCGTGGGTCTACTCCGCAATCCACTATAGACCGATGGCCAAGTGTTCGCCGAGGTGAGGACAAATGGGTGTTCCCGTTCCAGAAGAACGCGGATGTGGAATTCAATAGCGCCACTTTCTATGAGATGGCTGTACTGCGCAACAAGGTACTGCCTATATTGGCGGAGATTTCTCCTGGCCAACCAGAATACGAAGTGTCCGACCGTCTGCGTAAGTTGCTCCTTATGTTTTCTCCTATTGAGGATACGGGCTTGACCCCTCCTACATCACTTTTGCGTGAGTTTATGGGTGGAAGTTCCTTTAAGTATTGACTTGAGAAGAGCAAAATCCAATTATAAGGGTCGTATTTGACCCTTATATCCGTATGCTGAAAGTACGGCTTGTCTTGTCGAACCTTATGTCTTTACTGGCTACTTCGCGTTCTATTGTACCGTCATTGCATAGTTCGTCTGGTGTACCTTCAATCAACGTACCCCCTTCCTCAAGCAGCCAAATGTTGTCGGCAACTTGAAGTGCTAAGTCGATGTCATGGATTGAGAGCAGGATTGTCTTGCCCATATCGTGTGCGAACCTCCGGAGCATTAACATCACCCCCGCTTTGTTAGGGTAGTATAGGAATGCGGTAGGCTCGTCAAGCAGTATGATGGGAGTTTCCTGTGCCACAGCCTTTGCGATCATTGCCTTTTGCCGCTCGCCGTCGCTTAATGTTTGAAACGGCTGTTGTGCCACGTTCTCGATACCCACCATCTTAATGCATCTATCCACAATTTGCCTGTCATTGGCTCCGAGTTTACCCCAAAAGCCAGTGTACGGACTTCTTCCCAGCCCGACGACCTCGTATGTTGTGAGATTCTTTATGTGGGAGTTGTTTGTCAAGACAATGCTCAAAAGCTTGGAGAGTTCTTCATTGCTGTACTGCGTAACATCCTTCCCCTTGAGCGATACGTGTCCCCCGAGTGGCGGTTGGAAAGAGGCAATGGTGCGTAACAGCGTGGACTTGCCCGTTCCGTTCGGACCGATAAGGCAGGTGACAGTGCCAATGGGCAAAACGGCATTCAAATCCTTGCTGACTACCTTCTCCTTACCCTTCCCCTTATATCCTGTAGTAAGGTCGTTGAGTTGAATGATCGTGTCCATATTATCCTCCGATTGTAGCTGTTATTCCATATTTTGCGAATTGCGCTATGCATCGTTTCTGCGCGTCTTCCGTAGGAGTGGACATATCGAGTCCTTTCGGATTGTACGTCGTGCCAATCTTCTCGTGTTTGCCTTTGCCGATGTCGTGGTAAGGCAGAAGGTTGACCGTCTTGCGTTGCCATTTGTCTAATGAGGCGAGGAACTGTGCCGACCTTTCTATGTTTTCTTCGTCAGCGTTCACGCCTTCGATAAGCGGTATGCGGATGAAGAAGTCATGCTCCATATCAGCTATCATACGTATATTGGATAGTATAACCTCGTTGGGCACCCCGGTGTAGAACTTGTGCTTGGCAGAGTCCATCAGTTTTAGGTCGACCAGGAACAACTCACAATTCTCTGCCGCCTCTTTGACAGTGGCCGATGACGCGAAGAGCGTGGTGTCGACTGTGCGGTGAAATCCGCGTTTGCCAAGTTCCCTCAATACATCAAGCGCATATTGCGGATGCATCAGCGGCTCGCCCCCACAGAGTGTCACACCGCCACCACTGTCCTCCATCACCTTGCGTTCTTTCTCCACGATATTCATCAAGTCGTCCATCTTCCATTCCTCGCCGCCGAACTTCATGGCAAGGGTCGGACACACCTCTGCGCATTTCCTGCACACGATGCATTTGGATTCATCTGCCTTTATGCCGTCGGGAGTGAGGCGAAGCACTCCATTAGGGCATGCCTCCACACAACTTTGGCAACCGATGCATTTTTTCTTCGTGTACATCCGCTGTGGGCGGTCCTCCAACCCTTCAGGATTGTGACACCAGACACAGCGGAGTGGACAACCCTTAATAAAAATGGTGGTCCTTATTCCAGGACCATCATTTATTGCAAAGCGCTTAATGTCAAATATAAGTGCCATGATAGATAACTGTTTCGATTTTTCGCTTGTTAGAACTCCTCGTTTTCTGTACGTGCGATAATTTCGTTTTGAAGTTGTTCCGTCATGTCATTGAAGTAGTCGCTGTAACCGGCAACACGCACAAGGAGATCCTTATAGTTGTCTGGGTGTTTTTGTGCGTCATACAATGTGTCGGTATCGACAATGTTGAATTGTATATGGTGTCCTCCAAGTGAGAAATACGTACGGATGAGGCTTGCGAGCTTCTTCAGGTCTTCGTCGCGTTTGAGCAGGTTTGGCACGAAACGCACATTGAGTAGTGTGCCTCCACTCTTTGTCTGGTCGAGCTTTCCAAGTGATTTGATGACAGACGTAGGTCCTTGTTTGTCCGCTCCGTGTGCTGGAGAAGTGCCGTCGGATATGGCAAAATGTGCAAGACGACCGTTGACCGATGCTCCGCAAACACTGCCGAAGTAGTTGTGGCAAGTGGTGCTGAGCATGTTGAGCTGCGTTTTGCCTCCACGCGTGTTAGGATGCCCTACTATAGCCTTCAGCAAGTCATTGTAGACGCGTACGGCGATTGAGTCGGCGTAGTCGTCATCGTTGCCGAAGAACGGGGTGTGATTCATTATGTACTGGCGTATCTTCTCATCGCCCTCGAAGTTGTCGGCAACCACCTTCAGCAGTTCGTCCATGGTGAAACGCTTGTCCTCAAACACGTGCTTCTTGAACGTGGTGAAGCAGTCGGTGATAGTTCCCAGTCCAGTGCATTGTATGTATGATGTGTTGTAGCGCGCGCCACCGCTGTAGTAATCCTTGCCATTCTTCACACAGTCGTCAATAAAGAGGCTCAAGAACGTGGCAGGTGCATAAAGTGAGAACATGCGCTCTATGTAGTTGTTGACAGAGAGTTTCAAGTTGACGAAATATATCATCTGCTTGTGCCATGCCTCATAGAGTTCCTCAAAAGAGGTGAAGTTGCGAGGGTCGCCGGTCTCAAGGCCGATTTTCTTGCCGGTCATCGGATCTACGCCATTATTAAGTGTAACTTCAAGAATCTTTGGAGTGTTAAGGTATCCAGTGAGCAGGTACGCTTCCTTGCCAAATGCACCGACCTCGATACATCCGGAACATCCGCCCTCGTTGGCATCCTCGCGTGACTTGCCCTGGTTCATCAATTCTTGAGTATAGACATCAGGGTTGAATACCGACGGGTACCCGAAGCCTTGACGTATAAGCTTGCACCCTGCGAGCAAAAACTTGTCGGGTGTGACTTTGCTGATATGTATTGAGAGTCCTGGTTGCAACTCGTGCAACTCTTCCTGTACTTCAAGTATTATATATGATACTTCGTTCGAGCCGTCCTTTCCCTCACGGGTGATTCCACCTATATTGATGTTGGTAAAATCGTTGTAAGTACCTGATTCAAGAGCCGTAATGCCGACTTTTGGAGGAGCTGGCTGGTTGTTGAATTTGATCCAAAGGCAACTGATAAGCTCTTTTGCCTTGTCGCGTGTGAGTGTGCCGTCTTCGATTCCTTTTTGGTAGAATGGGAACAAGTGTTGGTCGATGTGACCAGGGTTCATACTGTCCCATCCGTTCAACTCGGTGACAGTGCCAAGGTGAACAAACCAATACATCTGTATTGCCTCCCAAAGGTCGCGTGGAGCGTGCGCAGGAACCCATTGACAAACCTCGGCTATTTTTTCCAACTCAGCCTTTCTTTGAGGGTTGGTGCACTTGACTGCCATTTGCTCGGCAAGTTGCGCGTGACGCTCGGCGAACAAGATGGCCGCGTCGCAGGATATTGCCATGGCTTCGAGTTCTTGTTGCTTGTCTGTTGCCTCAGGGTCGTTGATATAGTCGAGTTCGCTGATTTCCTTCTCAATCCTCTCCTTGACATCGAGCAGTCCGGTGCGGTACATCTTGCCGTCCATCGCCGTATGACCCGCTGCGCGCTGTTCCATGAACTCTGTGAAGATACCTGCCTTGTATGCTTCGTTCCATTCCTTGCTGACATGATTGAATATGCGCTCACGCTGGGTCTTGCCCTTCCAATAAGGAATCACAACCTTTTCATATGTGTCGATGTCTTTCTGGCTGATGTGGTACGGCTGGAGTTCGCGAGTGTCGAGTACGTGCAGATCCTGCACCGAGTGGCACGTCAGTTCAGGGAACGTAGGCACAGCCTTTGGCTTAGGGCCGCGCTCACCCACAATCAGCTCGTCGTCGCCGATGTAGATGGTCTTTTTCTTGCACAACTCATAAAAGTTTTTCGCACGCAACACTGCGATAGGCCATTTGCCCTCGTTTTCCTTATAGAATTCGGTCTCAATAAGAGCCCGCTCAATAGTCAACGTTGCCGGAGTCTCCAAACTTTGTTTGTGAAGACGCTTAATACGGTCGTTCATGCCACCATCATTCTGTGGATTCTTCAATGGGAAATTCATATCAACTGTTTTTACTATATTGTTTATTGGGGACAAAGTTATTGCAACTTTTTTTATGTGCAAAGAAAATTATGATTTATTTTTTGTAACGACCCTAAAATGAGGGAACATCATGCTCAACAGCAAACTCAAAGTAATATAAATATATGGCTTGAGATAAAGTGGCTGTCTTCCTGTGTTGGTACTCTTGGATTTTCTGCTTGCTCTTGCTGTATCTTATTATTATCGTCCAGCCAAGGCTGGACGATCAACGAATGCTGTTGCGTTGGCATTGTAATGCTGTTTCGCGAACCGTCCAGCCAAAGCTGGACGAAAAAGTAAGCACACTATGATATGGAAGAATTTCTACAACATGGCAATCTAAAGCCGGTTGGGAGATGTCTTTCATATATGGGAGTCGGCATCAGAAAGAAAAAAGCAATAAAAACCGAACTGCCACTTGCAGGTTGCCAATTATTTATTACCTTTGCACGTGAATATATACCACCGGTAAGGGAATATGATTTTCAATTACGATGTTGTTGTGGTTGGCGCGGGTCATGCCGGATGTGAGGCTGCGTCGGCTTCGGCACGGCTTGGAGCAAGCACTTGTCTTGTAACGATGGACATGAACAAGATCGCCCAAATGTCGTGCAATCCCGCCGTGGGGGGGATAGCGAAAGGACAGATAGTGCGTGAGATCGATGCGCTCGGAGGAATGATGGGCATAGTGACCGACCGATGTTCCATCCAATTCCGCATGCTCAACCTCTCTAAAGGCCCTGCCGTGTGGAGTCCGCGTGCACAATGTGACCGTGCGAAATATATATGGACATGGCGTGAGATATTGGAGAACACACCCAATCTGAACATCTGGCAGGATCAGGTATGCGAGTTGCTTACCCAAAACGGAGAGGTGTGCGGAGTACGGACGATATGGGGAGCCGAGTTTCACGCCAAATGTGTAGTCATCACCGCCGGCACGTTCCTTAACGGGCTGATGCACATGGGACGCAAGCAGATACCAGGCGGCAGAATCGCCGAGCCGGCTGTCGGCGGACTGACCGAATCGATTGCAAGTAACGGGATAAGGCAGGGGCGGATGAAGACAGGTACGCCCGTGCGCATTGACAAGCGGAGTGTTGACTTCTCGCAAACGGAGATACAGGAAGGTGACTCCACATTCCACCGCTTCTCTTTCATGAGTGAGCCGCGAACCCTTAAACAGCTGCCTTGCTGGATGTTCAAGACAAACCCACGAGTACATGACATACTAAGGTCGGGACTTGCCGATTCTCCATTATATAACGGGCAGATCAAGAGCATCGGACCACGATACTGTCCAAGCATCGAGACCAAGCTGCATACTTTTCCCGACAAAAGCGAACACCAATTATTCCTCGAACCCGAGGGCGAGACGACCAATGAGATGTATCTCAACGGATTCTCATCTTCGTTGCCTATGGACATACAGATAGAGGCGCTGAAGCAGATACCAGCCCTACGGAATCTTGTTGTTTATCGTCCTGGTTACGCTATAGAATACGATTATTTCGATCCAGTCCAACTGACTCACACACTCGAATCGAAGGTAGTCAAGAACCTGTTCCTTGCGGGGCAAATCAACGGAACCACCGGTTATGAGGAAGCGGCAGGACAGGGGCTGATGGCAGGTATCAACGCGGCTCTCAACTGTTCGGGAGGAGAACCGTTTACGCTGAAGCGCAATGAGGCGTATATAGGTGTGTTGATCGATGACCTCGTGACTAAAGGCGTGGATGAGCCTTACCGCATGTTCACATCCAGGGCAGAGTATAGAATCCTGTTGCGTCAGGACGATGCGGACATGCGCCTTACGGAAAGAGCGTATCAATTGGGGTTGGCAAACGCTGAGAGATACACTCGCATGTTGGAGAAGCGGCGTACAATCGACAGTATCATTGAGTTCGCCCGTAATTTTTCGATAAAGCCAGCATTCATCAACCCAGCACTCGAAGAAATCGGAACCACTCCGCTCGAGCGAGGATGCAAGCTGATCGACTTGCTTGGCAGACCCAACGTGACTATCAAGAACATCACCCCGCATATCAATGCGTTCAAGAGCGAACTTGACAAAATCACAGACCGGAAAGAGGAAATACTGGAAGCCGCCGAGATAAAAATAAAATACAAGGGCTACATAGACCGTGAGAACCAGGTGGCTGAAAAGATGCTGCGGCTTGAGAACATCAGGATTCAAGGCAAGTTTGACTACATGAACATGAGCCAGATATCTATCGAGGCAAGGCAGAAGCTGTCAAGAATCAATCCTGTCACATTAGCCCAGGCAAGCCGGATACCCGGCGTGTCGCCAAGCGACATAAATGTGTTGCTTGTACTTATGGGCAGATAAGCGACAATGACGACGCACATACCTCGGAGTTAATAAAGAATGTAATGAATATAAATAAAAACGATACTACGATGAACAATCAGTATTTGATGGATCACCTGCGGGTGATCCCCGACTTTCCACAGAAGGGAGTGATGTTTCGTGACGTGACGACGATTTTCAAGGATGCCAAGTGCCTTGAGATTATGGAAGAGGAGATGTACGAACTCTATAAGGACAAGGGCATCACCAAGGTGGTGGGAATCGAATCGAGAGGGTTTGTGATGGGCGCAATTCTTGCTCGCAGACTCAATGCGGGACTTGCCCTTTGCCGTAAGCCGGGCAAGCTGCCGGCAGAGACTATCAGCCAGACCTACTCAAAGGAATATGGGACTGATACGATTGAAATCCACAAGGATGCCATAACGGAGGACGACGTGGTGCTACTGCACGACGATCTACTTGCCACAGGCGGAACAATCAAGGCTGCATGGGATCTGGTAAAGAAGTTCCATCCGAAGAAGTGCTATATGAATTTCATCATTGAGATTCGCGACGAAGGACTGAGAGGACGCGAGTTCCTCGGAAATGACATAGAGATAACCACACTGTTAAGTGTATGAGATGAGGAAGGACGACGAGCGGCTCGCCAGGTTGAAGGTTATTGTATCGGCCCTGCCTGAGGAGCCAGGGTGCTATCAGTACCTTGACGATAACGATACAATAATATATGTCGGTAAGGCGAAGAACCTTAAGCGACGCGTCAGCTCGTACTTTCTCAAAACAGTAAATTCAAGGAAAACACAGATATTGGTCAGCAAGATACAAGACATAAAATATGTGGTTGTGCCGACCGATGAGGATGCCCTGCTGCTGGAGAACAACCTCATAAAAAAGTACAAGCCGCACTACAACATCCTGTTGAAGGACGACAAGACTTACCCGTCGGTATGCGTTACCAACGAGGAATTCCCACGTGTGTTCAAGACGAGGAAGATAATTCCAAGGTTTGGTACGTACTACGGACCATTCAGCCATCCTGGCACCCTAAACAACATGCTTGAACTTATTAACCGCATTTACCCGCTCAGACGCTGCAAGTTCAACATGACAAGCAAACAGATTGCCGAGAAGAAATACAAGGCTTGCCTTGAATATCACATAAAGAATTGCAAGGCACCTTGCGTGGGATTGCAAACAAGGGAGGACTACGTGGAGAGCGTGGCCGAAGTAAAGGAAATCCTCAAAGGCAACACACGGACCGTGTGCGCCAAGCTGCTTGAGCGCATGTCGGCGTTGGCGGAGCAGATGAGGTTCGAAGAAGCCGCGGAGCTGAAGCGAAAGTACGACCTGGCACTCGAATTCTGTGAGAAGAGCGAGGTAATCGCACAATACGACCATAATATCGACGTATTCTCGATCGCTGATGATGAGAAATCGGCTTTCATCAACTACCTGCACGTCACGAACGGATGCATAAACCAGGCGTTCACGTTTGAATACGCAAAGCGTGTGGATGAGGATCCGAAAGACTTGCTTGCCCTTGGCATTGTTGAGATGAGGCAACGCTATAAGAGCGACTCAAAGGAAGTCATCGTGCCGTTCCCGATAGAGGTTGAGTTGAAGGATGTCGTTGTGACTGTTCCTCAGCGTGGTGATAAGAAACATCTGCTCGACCTGTCGATTGCCAACGTAAGGCAATACAAGTTCGACAAGGCGAAACAAGCGGAAAAATTGAATCCGGAACAAAGGACTACCAACCTTTTGAAGGAACTACAGGGCAAACTGAAATTGGACAGGCTGCCACTGCATATAGAGTGTTTCGACAACTCGAATATACAAGGCTCGGACGCTGTTGCCGGCTGTGTGGTGTTCCGAAAGGCAAAACCAGCCAAGTCGGAATATCGCAAATACATAATCAAGACGGTAGTAGGTCCCGACGACTATGCGTCGATGGCGGAAGTGGTGTTCCGCCGCTACAAGCGCATGCTTGACGAAGCGGGTGAGTTGCCGAATTTGATTATCGCTGATGGAGGCAAGGGACAGATGGAGGTGATACGCCGGGTAATTGAGGATGAGTTGAAACTCAAGATTCCTATAGCGGGATTGGTCAAGGATGGCAGACACAGGACATCAGAGTTGCTGACTTATCAAGATGGTTCTATCGTGACTGTAGGCGTTGATGTGAAGAGCGCGTTGTTCCAATTCCTTACCCGCATACAAGATGAAGTACACAGGTTTGCCATACAATTCCATCGTGACAAGCGGTCGAAACACCAAATCGCATCCGAACTCGATAATATCAAAGGAATTGGCGAAGCGACAAAAACATTACTGCTTAGGCATTTCAAGAGTGTAAAGCGTATTCGTGAGTCAAATGAGGAAGATATTGCGAGTGTGGTGGGCAAATCAAAGGCAAGAATACTGAAGGAGGCTATGAAGTAAGGATATGAGGGCGGTAATACAACGGGTAAGTGAAGCGTCTGTCGCAATTGGTGGCAGAGAGAAAGCGCATATAGGCAAAGGATATCTCATACTTGTAGGGTGTGAGAACAGTGATGCCGACGAGGACATTGAATGGTTGTGCAAGAAAATAGTAAACCTTCGCATATTCGATGATGAAAATGGAGTGATGAACCTTTCCATACGTGATGTGGAAGGGGACATATTGATCGTAAGTCAATTCACCTTGTGGGCATCATACAAGAAAGGAAACCGTCCAAGTTACCTGCGGGCGGGCAGTCACGAGATAACGATTCCGCTGTATGAGAAGTTTTGCAGGCGGATTGAAACTCTCTTAGGGAAAAAAGTCGGTACTGGTGAATTCGGAGCCGACATGAAAGTGTCGTTGGTCAACGACGGGCCTGTTACAATATGTATGGATACAAAAAACAAAGAATGAATATGGAAATAAATTATGTAGGCGGACGGCCTCATCACAATGAGGCGACCGAAAGCAAGATTATGCAGGCATTCAAAAAGTATAATCTGGGACTTGATGATGAGCAGGTGAAGAAGGAAGTGGACACCCTCCTTTCCAAGCACCTTGCAGAGAACAATACTAAGGAAGTGAAGACTTTCCTACTGAACAGCGTGGAACTTACTACGCTGAAAACAGATGATAGTGAGGACAGTGTCATGCAGTTCATCGAACGGGTAAACAAATTTGATGATGTGTATCCGGAACTTGGGCATGTGGCCACTGTGTGCGTGTACCCTTGCTTTGCATCGATTTGCCATGACACACTTGAAAATGATGACATCGAAATCGCTTGTGTGTCGGCTTGCTTTCCTTCCTCACAGTCGTTTATCGAAGTGAAGATAGCGGAAACATCACTGGCACTGCACGACGGAGCTACTGAAATTGACATTGTACAGTCAGTTGGTAAGTTTCTGGCAGGCGATTATGAGGCGGTAGCCGATGAAATCGCCGAGCTGAAGGCGGTGTGCGGCGAACATAAGATGAAGGTGATTCTTGAGACTGGTTGTCTTAAGACGGCAAGCAACATAAAAAAGGCGTCGATCCTTGCAATGTACGCAGGCGCGGACTACATCAAGACTTCAACAGGGAAACTCGAACCGGCTGCCACTCCTGAAGCCGCATACGTTATGTGTCAGGCAATCAAAGAATATTATGACGTGACAGGCATACAGATAGGCTTTAAACCGGCTGGAGGCATGAAGACCGTTGAGGACACGTTGGTATATTATACTATTGTAAAGGAAGTACTCGGAGAAAAGTGGCTCAACAACAAGATGTTCAGGTTGGGGACAAGCAGTTGTGCCAATAAGCTTCTGAGTGATATCATAGGTGAACCAATTAAGTTTTTCTGAAAATGAACATGAAGAGTGTACTGAAGATTTGCGTTCTGGTGTCGGTGTTCTTCCTGACAACCGGAGTGTGCGGCGCGCAAGAATCTAATGATGCGGATGAGGTATTGACAATCAACCACTTTGGCTATTTGAGCTATAACGAGGCGTTGAAGTCTGTACCAGCATATGACGAAGCAATGAAAAAATTGCAGGAGCTGAAATCAAAATACGAAGATGAGCTGGCACGATCAGAGAAGGAATTCAGCCGGCAGTTCGCTGAATATGTCGATGGACAAAAGTCGTTTCCTGATAATATATTGCTTAAACGCCAAAAGGAGCTGCAGCAACTGATGGAGCAGGGGCTGAGTTTCAAAGAAGAGGCGAAACGGCTACTTGCAAACGCCGAGGATGAGTTGATGCAACCTGTACACAAGGAATTAAAGGATGTCCTTGCGAAAATTGGCAAGCAAAGAGGCTACGCATACATACTGAATACTGATAACAACGCCTATCCGTATGTCAACGGGACATTGGGCGAGGACATAACAGCCGACGTTATAGCTGAATTGAGAAAATGATGCGCGGACCGATTGGAGTATTTGACTCAGGCTATGGGGGGCTTACCATATTGGACGGAATCCGTAAGTTGATGCCGGAGTACGATTATATATATTATGGTGACAACGCCCGCGCTCCTTATGGCACCCGTTCGTTCGATATTGTGTACCAATACACGCTGGAAGCCGTACAAAAGCTTTTCGCACTCCATTGCCCGTTGATTATCCTTGGATGCAACACGGCATCGGCTAAGGCGTTACGTACCATACAACAGACGTACCTGCCTTTACATGCGCCTAATGAGCGGGTACTGGGTGTTATCCGCCCTACAGCTGAAGTTGTAGGAAACATAACAAGAAACGGACATATAGGAGTGCTTGCAACCGAGGGAACCGTAAAGTCCGCATCCTATAATTTGGAAATCAAGAAACTTTTTCCGCATTGCGTCGTTACAGGCTTGGCATGTCCGATGTGGGTGCCATTGGTCGAGAATGGAGAATACAATAAACCAAGTGCCGACTATTTCGTAAAAGAACGAATAGACGCGCTGCTTGACCTCGACCCTCTTATCGACACCATCATACTTGGATGTACGCACTATCCGCTATTGCTTGACAAGATACGGAAGTTTTGTCCTGACAAGATTGAAGTACTTACGCAGGGGCGCTATGTAGCCACAAGCCTACGAGATTATCTGAACAGGCATAAGGATATGGACGAAAGGCTGACAAAGAACGGTACTTGCCAGTATTTCACGTCGGAGTCGCCCGAGAGGTTCAGTGGAAACGCATCCATATTTCTTAGTGAGAAGATAACTGTAAAGCGGATGCCATGAAACGAGCCACATTTTGGAGAATTGTAGCAGATGTTGCCATATACTTCCTTACTTTCTGCCTTACGCAGTGGGCTGTGGCATTAGTGGTGATGTTGGTTGCTGGTGGAGAAATGACTACAGGTCTGCTTGCTTTCACCTTTATGCTTTCATCGTTGATTGTGATTGCCGTCGTTGAGGCTATGAGGCACTCTCAAAAATACAATATCTTAGACGAACTAAATCCGTCGCTGTGCCATTGGAAATGGGCTCCGCTCATGCTTGTCGCCACATTTTGCGGCATGTTCTGCTTCGATGTGTTTTCCGAACAGTTACAACTCGAAAACATTGTGGAGGATGTGTTGGTCGGACTTTCAACGTCGTTTTGGGGGATAATCGCCATTGTGTTGATTGGACCTATTGCCGAGGAGGTGGTGTTCCGGAGTGCCATTCTGGGAAGCATGCTATACCATGGGACAGATAAGGGAATAGCCGTTGTCGTGTCAGCCCTTATGTTCGGCATAGCACACTTCAATCCGGCCCAAATACCGTTCGCCTTCGTCATAGGGTTGTTGTTTGCCATTCTGTATGTCAAGAGCCGGAGCATTATTCCTTGCATAGTTTGTCATGTGGTAAACAATGGCATTTCAGTAATAATGACTAACGCGTACAAGGATCAACCAGGCATTATGTTGACTGACTTGTGTGGTGGACTTGTTACGACATACTCCCTTTCTGGAATCGCGTTGGTGATTTGCGTCGTCACATACATTTACTATGTCCGCAAAAGATAGCATGATTATGTCGGGCGGGAAAGACTCACCACAGTGCTTGAGCCAGATGCCAGCCTATATGACCCAGCGCAGCTGTATTTGCAAGTCCTCCTTGTGTTTGGCAGCAATTTTTTCCAGTCCTGTACCTATGGAGTCCTTGTCAAAATAGCGGGTCGTGGACAACTTGCCAGTGATGTACAGGTTGTGTATGATAGGCAAAGACAGTAGAATGGACGCCCGCAATCCTTCGCCATAGAAGGATGATGTACCGAAGGAATAAGACAATGAAGGTTCGTATAGATAGACTCGTGAGCTGTATGCGGTGGTATTGAAATAAGCAGCAGTCAAATCTATCTTATGCTTTGTACTTTGACGTAGCAGAAAACGCATGCTGTGCGCTATCATGAAACCATTGTCATTATTCGCGTCTGGATTGAAAATGAATGTGCCATATAAGGTTGTGGTCGACGATATGCTTGCTGTAAGGTCGCTTTTATATTGGAGTTTGACACTTTGTGTGTCGTAGTAGTATAAATCAGTCTTGTCTGTCTTGATAACAAAATCTTTTTGCTTTGCCTTTATCCTATAGTTGAGTAGCAGCGACGACTTGCCGGATACCATCCATGTGAGGCGGCACAAGCCGTCGACACCGTTTGAGCTGTCAGACACTTGGTACTTCTTGTATGGGAAGTGAAACCCGTCAACATACGCCTCAAGGTAGATTTTCTTGAAAAGTTGCGATTTTACACCTACATATACGCCCGATTCGTTTTGTGGCTTCCCGCTTTCACCGAACGATTTTCCGTACAATGTCGCGTATTCTATGCCATAATAACGTTGCACCAGCACAATCGATGTGCTGCTGTTAAAAGCATAACTGAGAGAGTTTATGGTAGCCACATCGCTATTGGTCTTTTCGTGCCCCTCATGATTTGTAACGAATGCGGTTTCTCCACGTAATAACAAGTGATGAAAGCGCAACGAATAATTGACTCCAGCGGAGCAGAACGTATCGCCTCTCAGGTTTATCTTACGGTAGCTCGTGTTTTTTGTGCCATATTTGGGCAGTAGAGGTACAGATAGGTGAGTATAGATTAATGTCAATCCGATTGTCATGTCGTTGTTAATGTACTGAATGTTCCCTCCTGTTGAAAATTCCGATACATTGCCTTTCTTGCTTATTTCCAATTTCGTGCGATGCAGTCCGTCTTGCTTGAGCGATGAGGCGACAAAACGCTTGCTTCCGTTTGTAGAGTCAGCATACAGAGTCGCATCAATCTTTTGATAAGAAAGAAAGGCTGTGGCGTTCAAGTTTTTGAACAGCCGTATTGTTGCGGCAACACCTCTGAAATGATTGCTTTCGGATAGGGAGGAGTGCTTGGATATGCCTTTGTTGAGAAGCGAGGATGAGTTGAGTGAAGAAAGTTTTCCAAAGCTTACAGAATTATTGACAACGAGCCCTTGCCCAAAGCTAAGCTTGTAATCTCCGACAATAAACGTACGAATGCTTTTTATACTATTTAGCATCAGATACGCCGCCCAATAATCAATGCCTGTCTCGCCGGGATCTTTTTCCATCTGCAAGCCGGCGAATAAATGTTGTGCTGACTCATACTTGTATCTGAGCGAATTATGGAAACGGTCGCCCTGGTACACCCTGTTTGGATATTTGGCAAGTACGCTGTCGGATACGGAATAATACCCCGCCTTCTTATAAAAAGGTATGTCGCTTCGTACGATCATTTCATGCTTGCCATGTTTGAGAAGCGTTTTCAGCGGCGGTTGAAGCTCCTGCTGAGTGGAGTTGTCAACGTAACAAAACAGCGTGAGCCGCAACCGTGTCACATAGTCGAGTTCGGAAATTAGTATCAATTCTCCCAACGACATCATTGGGCGGTGAATTTTGATATAATGCAATATTGCAGTTACCTGTTCTTCAGAAAGAAATGGCAACTGCTCCAATTGCGGTCTGTCAGCCACATTCAAATTTATGGGATTGCAATGTATGCCATAGAGATCCTCAATGACATCCTCGTCATAATCTGTCCCGTCTTCATACAGGGATTGTACGAAGTCGTCCCAGCTGATACGTCTTTCCATGGTTAATGCGGCAGACAAGGAATCATGTCTTGTTTGAGCAAGTGATTCGCATGCTGTGCTTGCTATCAAGCACAATAATAGCATGCAAGTAAAATGATGTGTTCTCATAACTTTTTATAATGTGTTGTTGTTTATTCAGTTGAAGCTTGAGACAGCCTGTATGTCAGAAGAATTTGTTCCAGATGATATCTTGCAACGTAGGATATTTCTGCCGGTATCTCAATAGTGTGGGCATGTCGATTTCACCGGTGATTTCACATTCTGTGTTTGGCGCTCCCTCCGCTATAATGTGTCCGTATGGATGGATGATCCTTGATCCGCCATAGTACTCCCCGTACTCATCGGTGCCTATCCGGTTGCATGCTGCGACAAAACATTGGTTTTCAATTGCACGAGCTACAGGGAGAGTTTCCCAAGCCGCCTTGCGCGCGACAGGATAATTTGCAGAATACACGATGAGGTCGTACAGAATGTTGCCGTCTTGGTCAACGTTGTTCCTGCACCACATCGGGAATTGCAGGTCATAGCAGATCTCCAACAAGATCTTCACCCCACGAAACTCGACGATGACACGCTCGTCACCTGCAGTGTATTGCTTCCCTTCTCCCCCGTAATTGTAAAGATGGCTTTTATCGTAATGAGTCACTTTGCCGTCGGGTTCGACGAAATACATCCGGTTGTAGTATTTCCCTTTTTCCTCAACAGCAATGCTGCCGCAAATGGCTGCGTCGATATCGTGCGCCTTCTCTTTCATCCACTGTAATGATTCGGAGTTCGATGATTCAGCGAACCATTGTGGATAAGTAAGGAACCCTGTGGTAAACATTTCCGGCAACAGGTACAGGTCTGACCCCAATGACCTGTTGATGGCTTCGTTAGCTTTCCTAATATTGAATTGAGGTGATTGCCATACCGTATCCTGTTGAAGAAGTGTAATCCTCATACCATCTGCCTCCCCATTTAGTATTTACGCCCGATTACGTAGTCGACGTACTCGCACAAAGCTTGTTTGGCCGGACTATGCGGATAGATGTCCAATAGCCCTATTGCATCGTGTGCGTAATTCTCCATTACTGAAACGGCATATTCGATACCTCCATGCCGTTTGGTGAACTCCACTAACTGGATTATTTCATCATCGGTAGCGACACGTGTTTTTATGCGATGTATGATTGCTCCTGTATCCGTTTTTGAGTGTTTCAGTGCATATAACGTTGGAAGCGTGATTTTTCCCTCACGCAAGTCGTTTCCTGTAGGCTTCCCTATGTCATCGTCTTGTATATCGAATATATCGTCCTTTATTTGGAAACAGATTCCGACAGCCTCACCAAACTTCCGCATTATGTCAATATCATTACTGTTGGCCCCGGCTACAATGGCTGCCGATTCGGCGCAAGCGGAAAAGAGCGCCGCTGTCTTACTGCGTATGATATTAAAGTATGTGTTCTCTGAAAGACCTGTGTCTGATATATTCGACAGTTGTAACAATTCTCCGTTTGCAAGTTCCTGTGCTGTATCGGTGATGATATTCAATAACTGGCAACTTTCAGTCTTCGCTAAGAATTTTAGAGAGTTCGCGAGGATGTAGTCTCCCACCAATACCGCCACTTTGTTGCCTTCGGCATAATTCAGCGATTCCTGCCCTCTCCGCTCGTCGCTCTCATCAACCACGTCGTCATGAATGAGACTTGCCGTATGGAATGCTTCATAGGCTGCCGCTGTTAGTATTGCATTATCACTGATATTGCCAAACAATCTCGTTGTTAACAATACTAATATTGGACGCATCATTTTGCCTGACCTGTTCTTTATTTTACCGAGCGCCTCGTTAAGTATCAGGTTCTCATGGCTATAGGATGCATCCAGAATATTTTTACATTGCTGCAACTCCGTTTGTATTGTATTGCTAATCATGATTGGATAAATGGGAATCAGTTTTTGAAACTATGTATTGGAGCAGGGATGCGCCCTTCCCTGTTAACGAACCGGTTGCAACTGAACGTGTTGACAGGCATAATCGGAGCGTATCCAAGCAAGCCGCCGAACTCTACGCTGTCACCAACAGATTTCCCTTCAACTGGAATGATGCGTACCGCTGTGGTCTTTTGATTGACCATCCCAATTGCTGCTTCATCGGCGATTATGCCGGAAATAGTTGATGCCGTGGTGCTGCCGGGAATTGCAATCATGTCGAGTCCTACAGAGCAGACGCATGTCATTGCCTCAAGTTTCTCGATGGTCAGGGCTCCAGCCTCGACCGCATCGATCATACCTTGATCTTCACTGACTGGAATGAACGCTCCAGACAGCCCTCCTACGTAACTGCTTGCCATCACTCCGCCTTTCTTCACTTGGTCGTTGAGTAGTGCAAGAGCGGCGGTGGTACCTGGCGCTCCGGCCTTTTCCACTCCGATACATTGAAGGATGTCTGCCACAGAGTCGCCTATCGCAGGTGTTGGAGCAAGTGACAGGTCGATTATGCCAAATGGCACGCCAAGCCGTTTGCTTGCCTCCTGGGCAACAAGCTGCCCAACGCGTGTTATTTTGAAAGCGGTTTTCTTTATTGTCTCACAGAGTACTTCGAAATTGGCGTCTGGAATTTGCTGCAACGCATATTTCACTACGCCTGGTCCACTTACACCGACGTTGATTATGGCATCCGCCTCACTGACTCCGTGGAACGCTCCCGCCATAAACGGATTATCATCGGGCGCATTGCATAGTACAACTAATTTCGCACATCCAATAGAGTCTTCCTCCCTTGTGATGCTTGCAGTCTGTTTGATGATTTCTCCCATTAAGCGTACGGAGTCCATATTGATTCCCGTTTTTGTAGAACCGACATTCACAGAACTGCAGATGCGCTGGGTGCTTGCCATCGCTTCAGGAATAGAGCGTATAAGACATTCATCACTTCGTGTCATACCTTTCGACACTATCGCGCTGAATCCGCCAATAAAGTTCACTCCAACTTCATGTGCGATTTTATCGAGGGTTCTGGCTATTTGTATATAATCAGAAGGAGTGTTGCAACAAGCCGCCCCCACCAATGAAATAGGAGTTATGGAAATGCGCTTGTTCACAATAGGTATTGCAAATTCGCGCGAGATTTCCTCTCCGGTCTTCACGAGATTCCTCGCATAGCGCAAAATTTTCTTCTCTATTTTGTCACAGGTGTTTCCAACGCTGGCGTCAGCGCAATCAAGCAGGTTGATACCCATTGTGATGGTTCGAACATCAAGGTTTTCCTGCTCGATCATCTTGTTGGTCTCAAATACTTCGTTTATATTAATCATATACGATGCATTTTGTCGAAGATGTCTTCGAGTTGACATTTCACTTGAACTCCGATTTCATTGCCAAGTTTCGTAAGCTCTTCCGCTACGCTGACAAAGTCTTTGGTACAATGATCCATGCTGACAATCATCATCATGTTAAAGTATCCTTGCACGATTGTCTGGCTGATGTCCAGTATGTTTATTTGATTGTCGGCAAGGTGTGTACACACTTTTGCCATAATGCCTACAGTGTCTTTTCCTACAACTGTAATAATCGCCTTAGTCATAATGCTTGTTTTATATTTAATGCAAAGTTATAGAAAAATAATGATAGAGGCGTTGTTTGAAGGCAACTTTTTGCATGTGACATAACCAAAGGAAGCCACAATTCGTTTGACACGCTGTTTTATTATGAAGAATGCTGTTGCGCATTGAGGTTTTATTCATATCTTTGCATGAATTTTGTTATGTATACTATTTGTATGAAGGAAGATGGAATCGCATTAGGTTATTTGCCACAGACAAGTTGGTGGATGGCATGGATGGCAAAAGGTATGCCTGAAATGGATGGCGGAATAGAGTTCGACAAGCGCCTTAGACTTAATCGTTGTACAATAGATTCTCCCAACGGCCCTTTGGTTCTGACAGTGCCTATACAGCGGATGGAGGATAAAAATCTTCCACTTCGAGATGTTAGGATAAGTGAGCATGGCGATTGGAGGCACAAACATTGGCACGCGTTGGAATCTTCTTACTATAATAGCCCGTATTTTGAATATTATCAAGATGATTTCCGCTGTATATATGAGGGCAATCAAGAGTCACTAATGGATTTCAACGCCGAGTTGTTCCATTTAGTGGTAGATTTGCTTGGTTTAAGGCACGTAAGCATACATTGTGACGTCAATCAGCAACTACCGGAATATTATCAAGTATTTTCTAACAAACATGGGTTTATAACAGACTTAAGTATCGTGGATTTACTGTTCAATATGGGTCCTGAAAGCTTAATTACATTTAATAATGGGTTTAAATTATAAATTATGGATTCCTTTTTATGGGATTTTTCGTACCTTTGTATTCATATATGCCTTTATGCTACAACAGATAGAGGCGAAGACATAAAAAATAATAGCATACGCAATAAAAAATATAAAGAAAAAATGGCACAAGAAGATGTATTTAAGAAGGTAGTATCTCATTGCAAGGAATATGGATTCGTATTTCCATCAAGTGAAATATACGACGGGTTGGGAGCCGTCTATGACTACGGACAGAACGGAGTGGAATTGAAGAACAATATCAAACAATATTGGTGGCAAAGTATGGTTTTGATGAATGAAAATATCGTAGGCATTGATTCTGCGGTATTTATGCACCCAACCATATGGAAGGCATCAGGCCATGTGGACGCATTTAATGATCCGCTTATTGACAATCGCGATTCTAAGAAACGTTATCGCGCAGACGTGCTGATTGAGGATCAAATCGCAAAATACGATGAAAAGATCGAAAAGGAAGTAGCAAAAGCGAGGAAGCGCTTCGGCGATTCATTCGATGAACAAAAGTATCGTGAGACAAGTCCGAAGGTTCTTGAGGAACAAGCAAAACGCGACGCTCTGCACGAACGTTATAAAAAGGCTATGAACGCCATGGACCTTAATGAATTACGGCAGATTATTTTGGACGAACAGATTGTTTGCCCTATAAGCGGGACAAGAAACTGGACGGAGGTGCGTCAATTCAACCTTATGTTCAAAACAGAATTGGGAAGTACCGCTGACGGAACATCAACAATATACCTTCGTCCTGAAACAGCTCAAGGCATATTCGTCAATTATCTGAATGTCCAGAAAACAGGACGCATGAAAATCCCGTTTGGCATAGCCCAAATCGGTAAGGCGTTTCGTAATGAAATAGTCGCACGCCAGTTTATTTTCCGTATGAGGGAGTTTGAACAGATGGAAATGCAGTTCTTTATCAAGCCAGGAACAGAACTCGATTGGTTCGCACGCTGGAAAAAGACGCGTATGGCATGGCACCAAAATCTCGGATTTGGCGCAGAGAACTACCGATTTCATGATCACGAGAAACTTGCACACTATGCAAACGCGGCGACAGACATAGAATTTAAAATGCCATTCGGCTTTAAGGAGGTTGAAGGTATTCACAGCCGTACGGATTTTGATTTGTCGCAACATGAGAAGTTCTCAGGAAAGAGTATCAAGTACTTTGACCCTGAACTGAATGAATCTTATACACCATACGTCATTGAAACGTCCATTGGCGTTGACCGTATGTTCCTCTCTGTTATGTGCCACAGCTATCAGGAGGAAACGTTGGAAAACGGAGAGAGCCGCGTGGTTCTAAAATTGCCGGCTGCCCTGGCTCCTATAAAATTGGCCATTCTGCCACTGACAAAAAAAGACGGACTTCCAGAGAAGGCGCGTGAAATAATGAATGATTTAAAATTCTATTTCAATTGTCAATATGACGAGAAAGATTCTATTGGAAAGCGTTATCGCCGTCAAGATGCAATAGGAACACCTTATTGTGTTACTATAGACCATCAGTCGCTTGAGGACAATACGGTCACAATCCGTTTCCGCGACACAATGGAACAAGAAAGGGTTAACATCTCTGAACTTAAAGGTATAATTGAGGACAAGGTATCAATTACCAGCCTTCTGAAAAAACTCAATCAGTTCGAATGAAAGTTGTGAAGGTATATTTTGTCTATGTCATTCTGACTTCGTTTCTCGCTGTATGTGCGTTGGCTTCGTGCAGCGAGAAGGACGAGGTTAGTGAATATGACAATTGGAAAGTGCGTAATGAGCATTTTGTAGACTCCATTGCCAATGTCGCTGCAATCAATGCGGATGGAACATGGGAAATACTGAAGTCTTTCACTGTAGGTGATTCTTCCGCATTATATTCAACCCACCCGGAGTATTTTGTTTATGTAAGAAAGGTGGAAACGGGTTCTGGAACGATTTCTCCTATGTATTCTGATTCTGTGCGTGTGCACTATTCGGGGCGTTTAATGCCGACAAGCCAGCATCCCACGGGATATAATTTCGGTAAGAGCTATAGCGGCAACATCCTTAATGAGGCTACAGACGTACCAACGATATTTTGTGTAAGCAGCAATATTGTAGGTTTCAGTACGGCGTTGATGCACATGCATGAAGGTGACCGTTGGATTGTATATGTACCTTATTATTTAGGATACGGAACGTCGGAATACACATCAGCCTCTATACCTGCGTATTCAACGCTGATATTCGACATGAAGCTTGCAAGGGTCTATCGTTATAAACTCGATACCGACACAAGCTGGCATTGATAGGCTTATTCAACGATGACTTTATAGGAGACTATGGCATTCTTTGCCGCTATATATTTTTCTATATATGTCGTTCCCTTGCTTAGTCCTTGCAGTGTGTTGTTTGCAATGCTTGCGGTAACACCATCGGCAAAGACAAAGCGGTCGTCACCCTGGCAATGTAATGATTCGCCTACTGAAAGGGTAAGGCTTTCCGGCTGAAGCCTGTAATATATGAAATCGCCTGTATTTGTCATAACTTCCAATGCGTCGACTGACATCCCCACGATAAACCATGTGTATTTGCGTCTGTAACCAACGCCGTTTGATTGCAACGTGAGAAGGGCATTGTGACGTATGTACCATCCGTAGGTGGCATTGTCAAGTCCAAAAGAAAAATAGTTGTCGTATCCTGTATAAGTGTTGTCGCTGTTGAATGTTAGTAGTTCATAATATCCGGCGACTGTATCTCCCCAAAACCAACTGCCAACCAATCCGCTTGATTCGGTATCGTTCTCATTGACGAATGTGACGCTGTCAATCATATTTATCGGTACGTCCGAATGGTTCCCATCCTTGTGATGAATACGCATGTGGGTTTGGGCGAATGCCGCAGTGCAGTTGATTGTCAATATTAGAATAAATAGCAACCTGTCCATATACTGATATGATATTTAAAAATAAACACTCGTTTGTCAGAGTTGCTGCATGTCGTTCAGCCGCTTGTAGTATCCGTTGATAGCGATAAGTTCGTCATGAGTTCCCTGCTCGACAATTCTACCTTCATGCAGCACAAAAATACGCTCTGAATTCTTGATCGTTGAGAGCCGGTGTGCTATTGCGATAGTAGTTCTTGATTTCATCAGGTTTTCCAGTGCCTCTTGAACCAGTTTCTCTGATTCTGTGTCAAGAGCCGATGTGGCCTCGTCAAGGATAAGTATTGGCGGATTCTTCAGTATGGCGCGCGCAATGGATATTCGCTGTCGTTGGCCTCCTGACAATCTGCAACCTCTGTCGCCTATGTTCGTTTGGTAGCCGTTTTCCATGTACATAATGAAATCATGCGCGTTTGCTATGCGAGCTGCGTCCTCCACCTCTTTTTGTGTGGCGTTTTCAACTCCAAAGGCGATGTTGTTGAATATGGTGTCATTAAACAAAATCGCTTCTTGATTGACATTGCCTATAATGCTTCTTAATGATTGGATAGACATGTCGCGTATATCAGTGCCGTCAATAAGTATTTGTCCCGATGAAATGTCGTGATATCTTGGAATCAGGTCGACCAACGTTGATTTGCCTGAGCCTGACTGTCCTACAATGGCGATTGTCTGTCCCTTAGGAATTACTATGTTAATATCATGTAGGATTTCATGCCCTTCGTTATATGAGAAGCAAACATTTTTCAACTCGATGGACTTGTGGAGCCCGTCAATCTGAATGGCGTTTTCTTTTTCTTTGATGTTGTTTTTCGCGTCAAGTATCTTGTTGATGCGTTCCATGGACGCCATGCCTTTTTGTATGGTGTAACCAGCTTTTGACAAGTCCTTCACTGGCTGAAGTGTAGTATAAAGTATGACAAGATAGTAGATGAATGCGCTTGCGTCAATAGGGGAGTTTCCAGAGAATATCAGGTATCCTCCAAACCAAAGTACAATCACGATCATAAGTGTTCCCAAAAATTCACTTACCGGGTGCGCTGCTGATTGCCGTATTGACACTCTCATTGAAATCTTCCTGTACTCGTTGTTTACGGCTACGAATTTATCCTCCATTTTTTTCTCTGCAATAAATGCCTTGATGATCCGCAAGCCGCCAAGTGTCTCTTCTATTATACTTAGTCCGTCGCTCCATCTCGCCTGTGCCAACAATGACTTACTCTTAAGTTTCTTGCCGATTCTTCCTATGCCTATGGCAAGAAATGGCACTACAAGCAATACGAATATAGTAAGTTGCCAACTAAGCGCGCAGAGTGTACCGAGGTATACAAGAATGAAGATGGGATTCTTGATGACCATGTCTAATGAACTTCCAATTGACGAGTCCACTTCGTTGACATCTGTGCTGATTCGCGCCAGAATGTCGCCTTTTCTTTCCTCTGTGAAGAATGATAGGGGCAAATGTAGTATTTTTTTATAAAGTTTAGCCCTTATATCACGCACGATGCCCGTTTTTATTGGCATGAGGCATGCGGAACCGCCGAAGTATGCGCTGGTTTTGAGCAATGTGAGTACTCCGAGAATAAGGCCGAGAATCAACAGTGTTGTGGCTCGCCCGTATTCGGTTATGAGTTGCTGGCTATAATAATAGCCGTTGTTTTGCGCTATGTCGATAATTTGGTCTATGCTTTGCTTTATGTTTCCCGCTACCACAAAAGGGCGGTATGTATACACCTTGTCTTCTATGTTGAAAAGAATCTTTAGTATTGGCACCAACAAGGTAAATGAAACTACGTTGAATATTGCAGTAAGGATATTAAACAGGAATGTTCCCGCTATGTAACATTTGTAGGGACGGAAATATGGTCCCATTAACTTGAAGAATTCTTTCATTGCCGTCTTTTACTTTCTTCCGAAATCTGCTGGAATCTCACCCCATTGATTCGTGTCCCACTTTGCAACTACGTTGGAGTATGAATTGTTGCGCAACCAGTTCTCGGCTCTTTCGATTATTTTATATAAAGCCTCTGTTTTGGCGTTTCTTTCTAATTGCGTCTTGCATTTCTTTTTCTGCACCCATATACGTGCCGTATAGCTGTCTGAGTAAACAGGCATCGCTGAGCCTTTCTGCTTTAGTAGTGCCAATGCGTGGACGATTGCGAGAAACTCACCAATATTATTTGTGCCGTACACAGGTCCATAGTGAAATATCTGTTTGCCTGATGGCAAATGAACTCCCCGGTATTCCATTTTCCCTGGATTACCGCTGCATGCGGCATCTACACATAATGCTTCTCCCAATGGTCTCTCACTCATATTTGTCATCCTACATACGTTCAGGCATCTCAATGCCAAGCAGTCCCATGCCTTCGTTTATTATGTGTGCGACGGCTTTTGACAATACAAGCCGGAACATCTTTTTTTGCTCATCCTCTTCTCTGAGAATACTGAAATCATGATAGAATTGGTTGTATTCTTTTGTCAATTCATAGCAATAGTTGGCAATGTTCGACGGACTGTAGTTCTGTCCTGCTTCGCTTACTGTCGTCCTAAAGCTGTTTAGTTTCTGAATCAGACTGACTTCCTTGTCGTTGAGCTGAATGTTTGCCGTGAAGGTCGCTGGTACTGTAATACCTGCTTCTACGGCCTTACGCATAATAGATGATATGCGCGCATATGTATATTGAATGAATGGACCTGTATTCCCGTTGAAATCAATGCTTTCTGCAGGGTTGAACAGCATGTTTTTGCGTGCGTCAACCTTGAGTATGAAATACTTCAGAGCACCCAAGCCGACCTGTCGTGCAATCTCATGTACCTCATCGTCGCTCATGTCGGTGTTTTTGCCCATGTCCTTCGACATTTGATAGGCGTCGTTCACCATCTTCTCAATTAAGTCATCGGCATCTACAACTGTACCTTCACGGCTTTTCATCTTGCCGTTCGGAAGTTCAACCATGCCGTAAGAGAAGTGTACGAGATCCTTGCCCCATTTGAATCCTAATTTGTCAAGTAATATCGACAATACTTGGAAATGGTAGTTCTGCTCATTACCCACTACATAAATCATTTTATCTATAGGGTAGTCCTGAAAGCGTAGTTTTGCCGTGCCTATGTCTTGTGTCATATACACCGATGTGCCGTCACTTCGCAGAAGCAACTTCTCGTCAAGTCCGTCCTTGGTAAGGTCGGCCCATACGGAATTGTCAGGACGACGATAAAACAACCCCTTATCCAAGCCCTCCAGTACAACTTTTTTGCCTTCAAGGTACGTCTCAGATTCGTAATATATCTTGTCGAAACTTACTCCGAGAGCCTTGTACGTTTCATCGAAACCGGCATATACCCATGAGTTCATCTTTTTCCATAGTGCCCGCACTTCAGGATCGTTGTGCTCCCATTTGACAAGCATCTCATGAGCCTCCTTAATTAGAGGAGCGTCGTTTTTAGCCTTTTCTGCTGCGTCTTCCTCGCTCATGCCCTCAGCCATGTATTTGGCTGTAAGTTCTTTGCGCTCCGCTTTGTAGTGTTGCTCAAATGCCACATAATAATCACCTACAAGGTGGTCGCCTTTCTTACCAGACGACTCAGGAGTCTCGCCATTACCATACTTGAGCCATGCCAGCATGGACTTGCATATATGTATGCCACGGTCGTTGACGATATTTGTTTTTACCACCTTGTTGCCATTGGCCTCGATGATGCGCGCCAAAGAACTCCCAAGCAGATTGTTGCGTACGTGTCCTAAATGAAGAGGTTTGTTTGTATTTGGCGATGAGTACTCGATCATTACTAATGGTGAGTTTTCAGTAACCTCTGTAAAGCCGAAATTCTTTGTAGATACAATATGATTAAGCACGCCAATCCAATTCTGACTTGAGATGACAAGGTTGAGGAAACCTTTAACAACGTTGTATTTCGCAACGGTCTCTGGAATACTCTCTGTTAGGAATTTCCCTATCTCTTGCGCTGTTTGCTCAGGGCTCTTCTTGGTGATCCTTAAAAGAGGAAAGACGACAATAGTGAGTTGGCCTTCAAACTCGCTCCTGGTTTGCTGGACCTGAATCAACTTAATGTCGACTTCGGTGTTGTAGTGGCCCTTAATGTAATTCACTACAGCGTTTTGTATTATTTGTTCTGTACTCATCATCAATGTGGTTGATTGTTTCTAATGTGCAAAGGTACGAAAAAAAACTGTTATGTAATAACTATTCGCAAGTTATTACTTAATATGATTGATTTGCATGTGTATAAATAGAAAAAATAAAGAGGGACTATCACTAGTGCCTCTTCATCATTACTAACCTTAAAATTAATACCTAATCAAATCCTTTTTTTTACAATCTTTTACCAATAACTAATACTTACTGAAAAAATTACCTTACTTAATACCTATTGATATTCCTTATTAACAATAAACCTTTATATCTTTCTAAAACCTATTCTTTTTGGTGTCTCAAGAATGTCTCTTTCTTTTTGACGATGCAAAGTTAGATAGTTTCTCGTGCATGAAAAAACATTTACGACTATTTTATTTGAAAAACGCTGTTTTGTTGATTGTAATCAATCAATGTAATCGGACACCGCAAGAAAACAGTTGAAAAAGGCTCTTCTTTGATTTGTTATGTAGTGCCTAACAAACTTATGACCTGTTTCATGGCTTGTCTCAAATAATTCCATAACCATATAAGCAGTATTTGTATCCGTAGTAATGTTGGTCCATGCCATATATGAAAGTTCCTTTGCCCTTTCCCGCCCTTTTGTATTTTTCTGCTGTAGTGTCAACCATAAACGTGACTAAGCCGCAAAGTGTATCAACCAAAAATAAAAGTAAAGTTTAACCAAGTCAACCCGTATTAAAAACAAGGCTCAAAGTAGTCAACCAAAAGCGTTAAACTACAGGCATC
>CAZHZH010000017.1:0-37454 GCA_964537205.1 uncultured Bacteroidaceae bacterium | reverse complement strand
CAATCGCTTGCATGACGATGTTCATGGCAGCGACATTGTGCAACGCACAAGAAACTATCAAATTACCAAAACCAAGTATGAACAACAACGTAACACTGATGCAGTCACTACAGGAACGTCATTCGGCGCGTGAGTATGCCGACAAGGACATTCCAGACGATGTGCTGTCTACCGTGCTTTGGGCAGCATGCGGAATCAATCGCCCAGAGTCTGGTAAAATCACAGCGCCGTCGGCTATAAACGCTCAGGACATCATGGTGTATGTGGTCCGCAAGGACGGCGCATACCGTTATGAGCCGAAGGAGAATGCTTTGGCAAAAGTAAGCGGAAAGGACTTGAGGTCGATGGTTGCAGGTCGTCAGTCGTTTGCCGCTGATGCGCCAGTCTCTCTGGTATTAGTGAGCGATCACGCCAAGTTCCCGGAGCAAATGCCTAATGAGGCAAAGTCACGTATGGGTTTGATTGACGCAGGCTATGTCAGTGAGAATATCTGCCTCATTTGCAGTGCGCTCGGCCTGAACACCGTACCTCGAATGACAATGGATACGGATGGCTTGAAGAAGGAATTAAATCTTGACGACAATTATGACTTCATACTCAACAGTCAAGTCGGCTACCCGAAAGAATAATTGATTTTTGGATGTGAAAGAGGCAATCACACTCAAACACTGACAAATTGGGAGCAGTCATATAAAATTATAAATACATAGACTATGAAAGAAGTAAACTACAAGGATTTGAGATTCAATCCATTCAACCTCATAGGTGGCGAATGGATGCTGGTGACTGCCGGCAACGAGAAAGACGGCTGCAACACCATGACAGCTTCGTGGGGCGGTATAGGTTGTTTGTGGGGGCATAACGACCCCGTGGCAACAATATACATTCGCCCGTCACGCTACACCAAGGAGTTCATCGACAAGGAGGATCATTTCACTCTTTGTGTTATGGACAAATCGTTCAAGAGACAGATGGCGTATCTTGGCAGCGTATCGGGCAGGGATGAGGACAAAATCGCAAAGGCGGGTATTACACCTGTTTTTGAGGATGGTACAACATACTTCGCAGAGGCTAAACTCGTGCTTGTATGCCGCAAGATGTATGCGCAAGATTTGAAGGAGGAAGGCTTCTTCTATCAGCAGACCATCGAGCAAAGCTATCCGCTCCGCGACTATCACACAATGTACATTGGCAAGATTGAGAAAGTCCTCGTCCGTGATGAAGAGTATCTCAAATAAAACGGAAACATCCCCAGACTGCCCTATGGCATGGCTGGGGATGTGTTTGTTGTCACTAAGCGTTTTTTGTCGGACTGAACTTGTGAATCATATAAATCAAGAAACTGCCGAGCAATCCTGAACACAGGCTTCCCAATAAGATCGCAATCTTCCCACTGGAGCGCAAATGATCGCAGATGTCTGGCACATTGCTGAACGACAATGTGTCGACGAAGATGCTCATGGTGAAACCGATGCCGCCGAGACAGGCAACGGCAAAAAACATTTTCCAATTAGCGTTCTTCGGCATTTCACCGACTCCCAACTTGATTGCAATGAGACTTGCCGTCACTATGCCAACAGGTTTGCCAAGCAGCAGGCCGAAGAACACTCCCATCCCGACGCTGCCATATTCCGGGCTCCACTGGAATATATTGAAATAGCTTAAGTCGGGTATTTCCACTCCTGCGTTTGCAAGTGCGAATATCGGCATTATGCCAAAAGTGACCCAGTGGTTAAGCATGTGCTCAAGCCGGTATGACATGCCCATGGTATTGTTTGCGATGAAGCTCATCCTGCGCAAACAATGGCGTTGCATTTCATTTGGAAACTCTGCAGTGTAGCCTTCACTGGCAATTCCCGAATCGATTGTATCATACTCCACCAGCCGCCTTTCGTATTCGCGGTTCCTACGAGTGAGGTACGCCCTCGTGTATTTGCCTTTCATAGGAATCATGAACGCCATTACGACTCCGGACATAGTCGCATGTATTCCCGCATAGTAGAACAAGAACCATATTCCTATGGCAGGTATGAGATAGAATCTCATGCGTTTTTCGCCTAAGCAGTTCAGAACGAATGTGAATGCGAGCAACAATAACGCAATAGCCAACAGTGCCAAATTGATGTGCCCTCCATAGAAGAACGCTACAACGAGTATGGCTCCCAAGTCATCGGCAATTGCCAAGGCGGTCAGAAAAACTTTAAGCGATATAGGAACCTTGTCGCCCATAATTGACATGATGCCTATGGCGAAGGCGATGTCTGTCGCTGTGGGGATTCCCCAACCACTTGCAGCGTCAGTCCCATGATTGAAACACGCATATATGATAGCTGGCGCCAACATGCCACCTGCCGCAGCAATAACAGGCAACATCGCCTTTTTAGGCGTTGACAGCTCTCCACATACGATTTCACGTTTGATTTCAAGTCCTACGGTGAAGAAAAATACGACCATCAGTATGTCGTTGATGAATTTCTCAACGTTCATACCGCTTGGAAATACCCAGTCAACCAGTCCACCCGGACTCTGAATATGAATCGTCAATTCTGTTTGCAGGATGTCATGGTAGAGTTTGCTCGTGAGAGGAATGTTCGCAAGAAGCATAGCTATGATGACACATGCCAACAAAACAGCCCCTGATGCCCATGGTTGGTGTATAAAACCTTTCTTTGCGTTTTTGACCGCCCTGACATTCTTCGCCCATTTATATGTGGGAATGAGTCTCATAGCCTTGCTTATTCTGCGTTATTTAAGTTCTGTCATCATGTAACGTTTTGGAGAAATACCAGCGGTACGTTTAAAGAATCTGCCAAAGAAACTCTGGCTTGGGAAGTTGAGCATCTCACTGACTTCTTGAATCTTGCATTTGTTTTCCTTCATCAGTTCCTTAGCCAATTTCACTACATATTCGGCGATCCAGCGACTGGCGTTCTTGCCGCTGTATGCATTGGTTATTGTCGAAAGGTACTTTGGAGTGATGTTAAGCTTCTCTGCATAGAACTGTACTTCGCGTTCCCGACTCGCATACTGATTGAGGAGTTCGATGAACTGTCTGAACAAGTTCTCCTGGCGTGAAATCGCCTGGCCCTTAATCTTCACATCAATTTTGAATATGTTCAAGATAAAGATGTGTAATAGGCAATTGTATGAGCGCGCGGTGATGTTGATATACGCCTCGTTCTTGTGGCTGAGATCCTCATGCATTTCAGAGTACAACTTCATGAAGTAGTTATAATCATCATCATTAAGTTGTTTGTTTTGGGCATAGTCGTTGATAAGTTTGTTCTTATACATACCAAGATCCTCAAAGCATTGCGCATGCGCAGCCTCTGTCATTCGTATGAATATGAACTGAGTCTCAGGATCGGCGTGTATGAGTTGTATTTTTGATTGCGCGGTGATTACACAAAAGTTGTGACTGCCTACAACTACATCCTTGTTGTTGACATTGAATATTACTTCACCACGAATAACAAGCAGGAATACGCTCTCTACAAGACGGTATGTATTTTCCCTGCTATACGCATCGTTGAACTTGCCACCATTATTGGCATTATCAAAAAGATAAATCATCTTCTTGACACTTACCGTATACGGAATGTATTGGGAAATTCTTTCAACGGAATCTTCTATATATCTGTTTTTTAATGTTTTACTTTTCATAGCGATTGTATTTATTGAGCCAATTTTTTACTATTCATGCTTATATATTTACGTGGAGAATAACCAGAGACTCTCTTGAAGTATCTTCCGAAGAAGCTTTGTGTAGGGAAATTGTATTTCTGACCTATTTCCTTTATGTTCAATTGGTTATTGTAAAGTTCAACCTTTATGTGGTAGACAACATAGTCGTCTATAATGTGTGACGCTGTCTTTCCTGTAATGTTGAAAGTGGCAGTTGAGAGGTTCTTGGCTTGAATTCCTATCTTTTTTGCATAATATTGTACAGATCTTTCTTTCATGTAGTCTGCGTCGAGTAGTGTAAGGAATTGCTTGAACACTTTGGCGGCTACGGTGTCTTTTTCATGTGGTATTTCTGTTACATGTTCCGTGAACGACAACACGTGTGACGAATAGATACTTTGTCTCGCCTTTATCAAGTCCTCTTTCTTAATTGGCACGTCCTTTAAGAGAGCCTGCTTTATTCTCGTATAGTCCTTTTGAAGAACGTCCATTTGCTGTGTATGCAAGTGGTAGTGGTGGCATGTGTAGCATCCTTTCCTTACGCCTATCTGCAAGCCCATGTGGGTATACAGGTCAAGAGCTATAAAGGCTTTGGTCGCACTTAAAAAGAACTTGCATCTTGATTCAAGTATTTCCACGTTTGTGAAAGGAGTAATGATGATGTGATCATTTGACTTGAGCTTTATTTCAACTCCGTTGACTTTTACGTTCATGCTACCTTGAATGATGCCTATACGGACGAAGTATTCATTGTTGTGTACAGCGTCGCAGGGTTTGGTTTTTGGATCGTTTGTCTGTCCAAAGTTGTCTGCACAGAAGTAATTATCCTCGTATGAGAATATTTTCACTTCTTGATTCACCTTGTTTAATTGTAAACTAATTTGTTCCATTACTTTTTACCTGTTTCTATTGATGAGGTTATTATTTTGTTTGCATGTGATGCTCTGAGGATTAGTGTTGTGGCACCGATTGTGATTATCGCTCCGTCTTCGAGGTTTATCCTGTCCATGTCTTTCAATATGGTGTTCATATAGAACGTTCCAGTATCGCTTGGCGCATCGCGCAAGACGTATTTCAGATTTCCTCTCTTGTCGTACCCAACATTTATGACACAATGGAATGTGTCGATGCTTGGATCACTTGTCTCAATAGGTTTGTTGATGTTTGTTCCTTTTAGATAGCGTCCGAACTCATTGTCGCCCAAGTCGAGTGGTATGATCTGCTTGAAGGCGAATTGGTTCTCAACCACTATGATGCTGCCATAATCCTCGTTAAAGGCATTTTCATCAATTTGTCGTTCTTGATGTATGCCGGTTAGCTTTGATATGCCGATTCGTATTTTAAATTCCTTTTTGCAATTGGGGCAAATAAATACTAATGTTTGTCCTTCCTTGTACTTTGTTTCGTCAAAAACAATGAAGTTATCACATTTTGGACAACGTACTCTTTTCATTTTGGCAATGATTACAGAGCTGGTTGTTTATTCAGCAGTTTTTTCTGCAGGTGCATTATCAACCGGAGCCTTGGATGATTGGTCTGCGGCACCTTGATTCTGTTGGGTTGCTGAAGGGAATGACTGTACATTGTTAGCGTCCGTCGAAGTGTTTATCGGGGCGATGATAGGTTGGTCTTCCGTCGTTGCTTTTGGAACGAACGCGGCTGACACAACGCTTAGGACTACCATGGCGATTGCGAGTCCCCAGGTCGCTTTTTCAAGAAAGTCGGTTGTCTTACGGACACCCATGATTTGGTTCGATGAAGAGAATCCGGAGGCAAGACCTCCTCCTTTAGATTCTTGAATGAGCACGATTCCACACATCAAGATTGATGCAAGAATCACTAATGCGATGATTAAAAAATACATTTTACGTTTGTTTATTTAGTTTGTTTTATTATTTGTTTTATTCGCTTACTGATTTTATATACTATAATGATATGCAAAGTTATCACTTTTTTTCTAATGAACAAATGATTTTCGAATTATTTTTTTCTTTTTTACCAATTTGCTACTGTTGCGTTGTAAATCTGTCCTACAATATCGTCAATCATTTGCTGCACAAGTTCGTCTTGAACAGATGCAAGAGACTGACTTGAATCGTAGTTTGTTGTTGCGGAGAAACTTTTTTCAAAGTCTTCTTCATGTTTTTTGTTATTAGTGAACCGCACGTTTACGGTTATCTTAAGTTGCGTTTGGGCTGAATATCCGTCTGAAGATATGGCTTTGTTTGTCTGGCTGTATTCAGTTATTTCACCAGTCAAGTTCATGTCACCATTTTTCTTTAACACTTTCAGTTTTGTCTTCCTCGCGAATTCGTCAGTGAGGGAATTATAGAACATCGCTTCCATTGGAGCCCACACATAAGAGCTGCGGATAGGAAACTTTGTTATAGAAATACTTTTTGTCGTAGTGTAGTCGATACTTGACCCATTGAGTGAATATGTGACTTTGCATGCCATAAGGACCATGGTAATTGTCACTACGATGCAGGTAGATATAACAGTATTTTTATTTTTCCAATCCATAATCCTTAATTCGTCGGTAAAGTGTACGTTCACTGATCCCCAACTCTTTGGCTGTCTTACTACGGTTGTAATGATTGCGATGGAGTGCGTCCTTTATTTGTATCTCTTCAATTTCCTTCATTGAACGTGGGGCTGTTTCAACATATTCGACGGCCTCAGGGATGACTTCTTGTATTTTAACCGGTGAGTTGTTTTTTTGTTCTATACGAGGCGATACGGTGTATTCTGGCTCCTGATATATTTGCTGCTGTGACTGTTGGCGCACCGTTTGGTTGTTGATCATCTCTTTTAGTTCTTTTACGTCCTTTCCAAGGCTTGCCAGTGCATGCAACAACATTTCGCGCTCGCTCTCGTAGGAATGCGGTCCGTTTTGTGTATTTGCAAGCATAAGTCCGCTTCCTGTATCAGAATCATCGGTAATGCCGAACTGCACCAAGGCTTCAGCTGTGATTGTTCTGTCACGGCTGATTATACATATCTGTTCTGCCACGTTTTTCAGCTGCCGGATGTTTCCAGGCCATTTGTATTTTAATAGTAATTGCTTGGCGTCGTCTGTCAAAGTTATTGGATCGAGCATATATTTCTCTGAGAAACTTGATACGAATTTCCTAAACAGCAACTCTATGTCTTTCCCTCTTTCGCGGAGTGGGGGCATCTTGATAGGAATAGTCGCAAGGCGGTAATAAAGGTCTTCACGGAACTTGCCTTCGCTTATTGCCTTTCTGATATTTACGTTGGTAGCCGCAATAATCCTTACGTCAGTCTTCCGGATTTCCGAAGAACCGACTCTAATATATTCTCCTGTTTCCAATACGCGCAACAATCTCGCTTGAGTACTCATTGGCAGTTCACCCACTTCGTCAAGGAACAACGTCCCCTTATTGGCTACGCCGAAATAGCCCTCGCGTTGGTCTACAGCCCCAGTGAAAGCCCCCCTCTCATGTCCGAACAATTCGCTGTCAATCGTGCCTTCTGGAATCGAGCCGCAGTTGATGGCAAAGTATTTCTGATGTTTACGTACTGATTTATCATGAATGATGCGCGGAATTACTTCCTTGCCGACTCCTGATTCTCCTTGTATGAGTACGCTTAAGTCTGTAGGCGCCACTTGAATGGCTATATCCAGAGCCCTGTTCAATTCTGTCGCGTTACCGACTATTCCATATCGTTGTTTTATTTGTTGAAGGTTTGTTTCGTTCATTATTGCTTAGTTGTATAATGTATATCGTTGACAAATTTACTTATTTTATTTGAACTGGCTATGCCAGTTTGGCAAAAAAAGTTCATACATTGATATTATTTTCTTTAAATCAGTAGGGGAAGTGGATTCAAACGCGAAAAATCGCTTATACGAATGGATTGAACTTCAACTCGTATTCAATTGTAGTCGATGGTCCGTGACCTGTGAATACATGGGTGTCTGGTGGGAGGCTGAGCAATCCATTCTTTATTGACCGCAATAGTTGTTCGCTGTTTCCGCCCGGAAGGTCAGTTCGTCCGATAGAAGCTTGAAATAAAGTGTCACCCACGAACACCACCTTTTCCTTTTTGCAATAGTAGCTCAGTCCGCCTGGCGTGTGTCCTGGTGTCTTTATTATGTTGAATTCATGGTCGCCGAAAAATATATAATTTAAGTTTGATATATCAGTGACACGAGGTGCAGGAAGGAGTTGGGATGCATTCAGTCCGAATGCTTCGACATACAGATCTCTTTGGTCATATTGGTCGAAGTCTGCAAGGTTTCCTTCGATATTGAGTCCATAATCACGATAAACATATCCGCAACCCATGATGTGGTCGAAATGCAAATGCGTGCATAGCATGTGCACAAGCTTCAGTTTCTTTTCTGTTATGTAACTTTTAATTTGTTCCCACTCGTTTTCATTTGTGCAACTACAGTCAATGATGCAAGCGTTTTTCGTGTCATCACTCACTACATAGTTGTTGGTCATCATTTGACTCATTTGAAACGGCTTAACTTCTAACATTCTTATGCTTCTATTTAATATTATTGTTAATTCTTTACGGACACGTGTACAACCTTCTTAGTTGAGAAATACTCTTCTTCAAAGAACTGGGACAACTCCCAAACTGTACACACTTTTTTCATTGGTGCGATTTCCGCATCGAGTTCGCCACCCTTTAAAGCTATTATGCCGTTTGGCAGCGAGTTATGTTGTTGCCTTTTAACATTTTTCCTCGTACATTTCATTAAGTCGCCCAACGTCATTACCGCGCGTGTGACGATGAAGTCATATTTCTCCTTTATGTCTTCCCCTCTGGCATGACTTGAACTGACGTTTGTCAAACCTATTGAATCAGCGACTGATTGCGCCACCTTGATTTTCTTCCCAATTGAGTCGACGAGGTGAAAGTGAGATTCAGGAAACATTATCGCAAGAGGAATTCCAGGAAAACCGCCTCCACTGCCCAGATCCATAATTGTCGTGCCTGGACGAAACCGTATGACTTTGGCTATTCCGAGGGAATGCAGCACATGATGCTCGTACAAGTTCTGAATGTCTTTACGCGAAATGACATTTATCTTTGCGTTCCAATCATTATACAAGTCTTGCAACTGCGCGTATTGCTTTTTTTGTCTATCGGAAAGATCCTGAAAATACTTTGTTATGATGTCCATGTGTTCAACTGTTTCGGGATAAAATCATCGAAATAATCTTTCCTGCGTCATTTATACGTGACAAGCCGACAAAACTAAGCTTGTCCGTGTGGCCGCCTGTGACGACTGTCTCGTAAAGTAGAAATTGTACGTTGTAGGTGGGCTTATGTTCATTAACTTCTTTGGTCACGATAATATTCTGAAGCTCAAACGAAACCGTCCTGTTCTTGTCAGAATGGATGCTTTGCATATATTGTTCCACATCAGCCGGACTTGCGTTGCTTCTACCCATATACGTGGAAATCACATCAGCGAGCGTCTCTCTCAGGCTTTCATTGTCATTGTTTGCCAATGCTGTGAAGTGTTCAGTGATGACTTGGCTGGCATTTACAGTCTCGCTATTAGTGACTGTGCCGTTATCAATTTGCTCCATTCTTTCCTTTGCCTCCTTAGCGTACATGCCGTCGCTGTAACTATTCAGATAATTCTCATACGAGGAATATGTATCCTCTGCTTGTGCGTCGACGAAGTAAAGTGAATCGAGAGCCCGGTCCGCGTCATGACGGAAGAAGCTGTTGCTGTGCTCGCGGATGAAGTCTTCTATTTGATCAATAGAGTCTGAATACCTTGCGGAAATCCAATCTTTTCTTTCTATTTCTATTTTGTCCTTAATGTCACGCACGTCGTTTGCATGTTTTCCATGCGGAAAGAACCACTGATAGTCGCTGATGGCGGCTTCGAGAGAGTCAAGTTGCATTTCTCCCTCGAACATGCGTATTTTCAACCAAAGGCTGTTCTCTTCGCTCTTCTTCTCATTCTCTGACGAATTATTCCAGTAGAGATAAGCGCATGTACCTGCCAGCGCAAGTATTAGTACTATCAATATAATCCATAGTACGATATGTTTATTCTCTTTAGCCATATAATATAAATTTGTTATTCAAATCATGTTAGAGATCCTTAAATCGTTTGTCGCCTCCTTCTATTATCGCCATACACTCCATTTCGATAAGCCATTTTGGCCGACACACGGGCGCATAGGTAATTACAGTCGGAATATCAGGCATTTTTTTGCGGAACATCTCATGTACTACATTGAAATCAGCGACATCGCGCAGGTACACCACTATTTGGGCTACATCGGAAAAAGACGCGTCGCCCTCGTTGAGCAGTGCCTCCACATTTTCCCACATCCTTATTGTTTGCTTCTTAATATCGCCCTCATATAGCACTCTGCCTTTATTGTCAATTGAGGCTGTTCCTGAAATGTATATATGGGATCTGTCGCCAAATGTCACTTTTACTCCACGTTCGAAGGTAACTCCATATTCATACGTTGGATTTAGGTGTGTTCTGGCATATAAATACGTCTGTTGCCCCTTTTCCACTTCTTTAATAGCGTATGCTCCGAGTTGTATGATAGCCTTTGGATTTGCTGGCATTCCTTGTATACCGGTTGACGCTATATAATGCGTTTTATCTGTAAGTCCCTGTGTGGTGAAATTCTCTTTCCTTGCCGTTACTAATCCGTTATATTGCGTATCGACATCACGAACAAAAAACCATGTACGTATACAATTATCAGCCAAAGTGATACCTTCCTGTTGCAACATATTTTCATACCTTTCCAGTATTACCTTTGACTGATGGTAGCTGTCGCCTTCAGGCTCTGTAAGGTTCATCGTCCATAAGTGAGTATAGTTGCTTGTTCCCTTTTGCAAGTAAATCCAAACAGCGATCTTACTCCCGTTGAGTGGGGCTTGTTGTATTACCGACACGTTGTCGCCAGTTTCTATCAAAGCCATTTGGTTTGTCGCATCACTCACAAAGTATCGTTTCATGATGACATTCTCACAGCCTATCTCTGACTCAAATTGTTTTTGCGCCTCATAAATACGTTGGTATTGTTGGGCGAACGGCTCGCTAACTCTGTCTGTTATTTGAAGAATGGCATGCACTTCCTCCAGTTTTCCAGTCTGTGCGAATGTAGAATATTGTGCGCAGACTCCAAGTTCTGGTAACAACAACTGTTTTCTTTCCATTGTCAATATATGTATCAGTTAATATATTGTATTTATATTTGTTCGTTTATGATTGCTTTGAGCATGTTTGTTTGTCTTTTGGGAGTCGTGTGCAATCTTTTAATGCGCATGGAAAATCACATCCTTCGCATCTGCCTGTTCTTGCCTTATGCGTCAGTTGGCGGTATGCCTTTACTACGATATACAGCGCAGCCGCGGCTACGATTAGCACTACAATCAACAACTCCATTATAGCAGACTCCCTATTTGATAGACTAAGGCGGAAACAATCCAGGCGAGGCACGTGGTGTATGTAGCCGCGAACGCGGCCCATTTCCAGGAGCCTGTTTCACCCTTGATTGCAGCTATTGTCGCAATGCAAGGGAAGTACAACAACACGAACAGCAGGAAGCAGTATGCGGTAAGCGTCGCTATCGGTTCTGCTTCTTTATAGCTCACACCATGCATTTTTGCAACATCAGCAGTGAATTGCTCATGCAGTTTTTCATATTTGCCTCCCTCATCATTATAACTTTCGTCATCACCAAAACTGTCATCGTTTGAGTAGAGTACGCCCATAGTCGACGCTACGATTTCTTTTGCACCGACACCGGCTACAATACCTACGTCAAGTTTCCAATTGAAGCCTTGAGGTTTGAATACAGGTTCTATCGCCTTGCCTATTTTGCCTATATAACTTTGTTCTTGCTGCTGTTGCCGACCAAGGTTGTCGTTGTGAGGGAAATATCCAAGCGCCCATACAACGAGAGACGCTGCAAGTATGATTCCACCCATCTTCTTGAGGTATTGCTTTCCCTTTTCCCATGTGTGTCGTAGCAGAGCCTTGCTTGTAGGGAATCGATAGGGTGGAAGTTCCATGACGAATGGAGTGTCTTCACCTTTTACCATGAACTTTGTAAAGATCTTGCTCATTATTACGGCCATCAACATGCCTACCAGATATAATGAAAGCATCACGAGCCATTGTGTGTTCCTTGTAAAGAAACTGCCGATCATCATAATATAAATAGGTATGCGCGCCTCGCAACTCATAAGTGGAAGAATCAGCATCGTTACAAGTCTTGAACGGCGGCTCTCTATTGTACGTGTTGCCATGACCGCTGGAACGTTGCATCCGAATCCCATAATCAACGGAATGAACGACTTTCCATGCAATCCCATCTTGTGCATGATTTTATCCATTATGAAGGCTGCGCGCGCCATATAGCCGGAGTCCTCCATAAAAGAGATGAAAAAATAAAGGATAAGTATTTGAGGCAGGAATACGATAACGCTTCCCACGCCGCCAATTACACCATCAATCAGCATTGCCTTCAATGCTCCTTCAGGCATATACTGTCCTATCATTTCACCAATCCATGCGACAAAAGACTCAATCCAGTCCATTGGATAAGATCCGAGTGAGAATGTCACGTAGAACATTATCGCGAGTATTAGAATGAATATTGGGAAACCGGAGAACTTGTTGGTTAGTATGAAGTCGAGTACGTGTGTGGTATGATATGTATCCTTTTTTTCTCCTGTCTTATACTCGGCCTCTTCAAGCGCTCCGTGTATAAACCCATATTTTGCGTCCATGATTGCGGTTTCCGAGTCTTCCTTAGTCTCCTCAAGCACTCGTTTTGCCGCCTCGTCACGATGTTGGAGTATTTCGTCAGCGTCTGGTAGTTGCTTGATGAACTCCTCGGTCCGTTTATCGTTCTCCAATAATTTTATTGCGAGATAACGTGTTGAATAACGTTCCCGCAGGTGGTCCTCATTCTTAAGGTGTTCTTGTATTTCAGCTATTCCGTGTTCTATCTCGTGTCCGTGATTAATATGTATGTGCCTGAAATGAACGTCCGAACCTTCAGTTCCCTCATAAATGGTGATCACTTGGTGAAATAGCTCCTTGACACCTCTGCCTGTTGTAAATACAGTTGGAACCATTGGCACTCCGAATAGTTCGGATAGTTTGTCATAGTCTATATTATCTCCGCGTTTTTCCACCTCGTCAAACATGTTGAGTGCGACAACGATTCTTACGTGCATGTCGATGAGTTGTGTCGTAAGATATAAGTTTCGTTCGAGGTTTGATGTGTCGATTACGTTGATGACTATATCAGGAGTCTTTTCAATTAGTTGCTTACGCACATACAATTCTTCGGGTGAATATGCTGAAAGCGAGTATGTGCCTGGCAGGTCGACTATGTTGAACTTGTAGCCTTCGAATTCCGCATGGCCTTCTTTCGCATCTACTGTGACACCAGAGTAGTTACCCACACGTTCATGGGCTCCAGAGGCAAAGTTGAATAGTGAGGTCTTTCCACAATTTGGATTGCCGACAAGCGCGACGTTGATTATTTTGCTTTCCTTTATGGCAACTTCCTCCACTTGTTTGTCTGTAAGGGGTCTTTCGTCTATACTGTCTGAGTCAACGACTGTGCTGAGTCTTTCTTGACTTTCACCATCGCTATTTGCTTCTTTCCTTTGTTTGGCTTCAAGTTTGCGGGCTTCCTCTTCAGTTACAACCTCGATCATGTCCGCCTCACTGTGACGGAGACTGACTTCATAGCCCATGATTTTGTATTTTACAGGGTCTTTTAATGGAGCGTTGAGCAAGACTTCAACCTTTTTACCTTTTATGAATCCCATCTCAACGACACGTTTGCGAAATCCGCCGTGTCCATGCACTTTTATGATTATTCCGGATTCACCTGTGCTTAATTCTGATAGCTTCATTGCTTATTTTAAATTTCGCGCAAATTTACTGATAAATTTTGAACTGACCAATACTAAATATTGAGTAAATGGATGAAGAGCCTCAGAAGTCTGCGTTTATTATTAAATGCATACGTTTTAAGCTGACAGGATGTGTAAAATCTATTGATTCCGCATGCAGATACATTCGGTCGTTAAGGTGCCGTATGTCTGTTATGCCGTTAATCATATTAGTTTTTGAATACAGCCGGTCGCCCAATATAGGACAGTTGAGGCCATCTTTGTGTGCAGTGTGAACTCGCAATTGGTGTGTTCGTCCTGTAAGTGGAAGTAACGCGACACGTGTGGTGTTGTTCGTCCGCTCAAGCACTTCATATTCGGTTACTGCTTCCTTGCCGCGCAGAAAGTCCACTTTTTGCCGTGGACGGTTGAGCGTATCAGGGATAATTGGCAGTGAGATTGTGCCTCTGTCCGAACTGACTATACCGTCCAAGACTGCCACATAGCGTTTCTTTATCTCCCTTCTATAGAATTGCGTCTGCAATGCCTTGTGGACTTCCTTATTCTTTGCGATAATCATTATTCCCGACGTGTCCATGTCAAGCCGGTGGACGATCATCGGACCACTTATGTCGGGACGACTGTCTCTGAGAATGGATTCCACGCTCGGAACGTCGACGTTTCCGTTGACTGCCAACATACCCGCTGGTTTACTGACGGCGATAATGGCGTCATCTTCATAAATGATTCGCATGTGCTTAGCCTTTTCACGCATCATTGTCAATAACGGGTTTTCTTCGACATTGAGTCCTATGAGCATGTGCCGCAGAATCGGTTTGCATTTCACATGGCATGCAGGGTAGTATTGTCCTTCATATTTGATTTCGCCTTTAGGCGACATCCCTAACCAAAACTCAGCCATACAGAGCGGCCGGAGGGCGTTTTCATAAGCGTATTGAAGCAATTTGGGCGCGCAGCATTCTCCTGCGCCGGTGGGCGGAATACGACATGCCTCTTTGTCGAATATATCGATGATGTTTTTTATCTCACCTCGTGCGTTGAGGAAGTTGAATTGTTCGAATAGCCGCATTTGCAGTCTACGCGACCTTTCACTTTTCTCATGACAATCTGGCATCGAGCAGATAATGGCATCTTCCGCGTTGTAGTACTTGTTCCATGCTTCTACATTGTAAACTGGAGGAACAAAACCTTCGTGCAGACATGTCCCGTTGAGCATCCCTGAAAAGGCCCACAGGCTGCATATTCCTTGAATACCCTGTACGACAAGTACTCCGAACATTTTACCAAGACTGATTTCCGCCGACCATTCATCTTGCTTTCTCACGTATGCTTTCAATTCTTCACAAGCGGCAACAGCAAGAGGGTGGGGTGTGTATAAAAACGGGTAGGTGAACTTTTGAGGTAAAACAATTTCACCCTCTATTGTCAGAGGGTGAAGTGTTTGAGTGAGTGCCGTCGAAGTGTGATCCGTCATTTCCTTGAAGTCTGTAAAGCTTTAATGCGGATTACTGACAGACTATATGCCGGCATGTCGTAAGTGCATTGTTCTTCCACTTCCATCGCGCGTGTAACAGGCACAACAGACGCATCACCCGGTTGTCCGGAAAGGACGGACAGCACGGCAGTTTTGCTGAATCCGTCAAGAGATACGAGGTGCATGTCTGTTTTCACGTCTACAGGCAACAAGTTGACAAGCTTCACGATGAGGTCTCCATTTTCCGCTTTTACTACAGATGAGTTTGCCCTTAAACGGACTTCCTCACTTTCCTGCATGGTCAATTCACTCGGGATGTATGCCATGCCATTGTTGTTTCCGAACAACGACTGCACATAATATCCGGGTGTCGGTCTGGCTCCCTGGTTGTTAAAGTAAATCAAGTCTGGATTCCAGTTTGAATGTCCGTCTTTGCAGAACAATGGAGCGTATGACTCCATAAGTACCACATCAGCGTTGCGTTCGAGGTTCGTCATATGCAAAGCCTCCACAAGCGCGTTCTCAAACTTGTTGTTTCTGCTTGCCCATTCTCCAAGATAAACCTTTGTACCGTTTCTATCATACTTGTCGTAGAAGTCCTGGTTGTGAATGTACCATCCCGGATTGACATAATAGTGTTCGTCGACTATATCGACATTCTCCTTCTTTGCAAGCTGCCAGCCGTATTCGTAATCGCTCCCTTCAAAGAACGGTCCTACTGTACCCACTATTTCAATCTCAGGGTGTTTTGCCTTAATCTCCTTGTTCAGATAGGTGAATCTTTCAACAAACACATCAGATATCAGATCCTCATTTCCTATTCCAAGATATTTGAGGTTGAAAGGCTTAGGGTGTCCCGCCTCAGCCCTCATCTTAGCCCATTTAGATGTCTTGGGGTCGCCATTCGCCCATTCGATAAGGTTAAGCAGTTCCTGTAGATATTCCTCCATTGTCGGAAGGGGTTCTGACGTTTGAACCTTTTGCATTTCACCGTTGAAAGGTAGTCCGCCCTGTTGCCCGTGTCCGCCACGGCCGGAATTCTGACAGCAGACACCCGCAGCAAGCACCGGTAGCGGTTCTGCACCGATATCTTCACAAAATTGGAAGTACTCGAAGAAACCGAGTCCCATACTTTGATGGTAGTGCCATATATTTGGCAGGGATTTGCGTTGCCAGACAGGTCCGACAGTATATGTCCATCGATATATGTCCTCAAGTCCCTGTCCGTGGCTTGCGCATCCACCAGGGAAACGTATGAATTTAGGTTTCATGTCAGCAAGCAGTTGTGCAAGATCACGCCTCATTCCGTTTTTCCGGTTCTTGAATGTGTCCTGTGGAAACAAGCTGATGAAGTCGGTAGCGATTGTCCCCGCTTGTAGTGGAGTGATACGGATGACCGCCTTGTCACAATCTCGGTTCGCTGTTAGGGTTGCCTTATACTGTTTCCAATCAGTTGTAGTACTGAACGTCTTACCCGCCACTTCTGTGTTACCGTCGACGAGTGAGACTTTCACTTTGCCTGTACCTTTCAAACCTTTTAGGAAAAGAAATAAATCGTATTTAGCTCCCTTCTTTAAAACTATGCCATCAAAACCCTCGTTTTGTATATAACCTCCTGGTTCTGAAGTTTTCAAAACGGAATAATGTGGGTTGTTTGCATGGATAGGGTCGTTTGTCTCTATACTCCATTCCATTTTGCCGTCACCGCCTTGATTCCAAAACGATTGAGCGTTCCATTCGCCACGGTCAAAGTTGTTGTATTCGAAGTCGCGGTTTTGTACCAGCTCGGCATAGAGACCACCGTCGGCAGCGTAACTTATATCCTCGAAGAATATACCGACAAGATTGGGACTTATGGACTTCATCTCTTCAGGATGAATCGTAAGTGACGCGCTTAAACTTTTCAAATTTGCGAAACGTGTGGCGTCATCACGAAGTGACTCATTGTATTTTTGATTGAGCAGTGTTGTAGCGTTTCCTTTGTTTATCAGATTTTCTACCAACTGCCAAGGCGCACGCGTAACGCATCCTTCCTGCTCCACTCCGTCTATCAACACTTTTATCTCATTCGGTTTGTATTCGGCCACTTGTGTCTCGCGAACTGGACTCCATCGCTTGAAGTCGCGACTTGTAGTTTGGTACACTTTGCCATCCTTTGTCTTGTATGTCACTACAAATAGTCCGTCTCTTTTGGCGATTACAGGAGCTATCACATTCGGTGTCTCTACATACGGATAGTCCTGCGGCTTCCAAACCGACAGCTTTTGTGTAAGTGTAGTAGCGAACTGATTTGTATTATCGTTCAACTGCCATACAGCGTACCATGTGTCGCCATCTTTAATGACGCTTGGATGGTACATGCGTTTTTGTGCCCCCCATGCGCCGAAGTCGCTTGTGACAAACGACTGGTCCTGCCCTATAGGCATCCATTTCTTCCCGTCCGGGCTGTATGCGATGTGTATGCCTTTGTGCGCATCGGTCGGAATCGCATAAGTAAAGACGTACACGGAGTCGGGCGCATTAGCAAACGCTTTGAACATGGCGGTGAACGATAACACTGCCAGTAACATAATAGCTCTTTTCATATTCATACTGGTTTCAGATTATTTGATTGTCAATGTGGTTCGAACGGTGTTGGTGTTCGTATACAAACCTCCACCTTCAAATCCGTTTGCACTGCTTGCACATGTCGCGTGGAACGTGATCGCATAAGTCGTGTCCGACTTCTGTGAAGGAGCCTTGAATGTGAAAGTGGCGTTCCCGGTTAACGCACTTATGCTACCGTTCGTACGGTTGGGATTGGAATTATTGTAGCTGTTGCTGCCAAGTCTGTATGTACTGTTGCCAATAGTATATTCTTGATATGAATAATAATAGTAGTTACCTTCTTCCGCAATCGTTACTGTAGCAGTGATGCTGTCACCTGGATTGCATGTTGATGGTGTCAAAACTATTTGGTCGAATTTTGGCGCAGTTGATGTTCCGTCGTCGTCATCATCACACGCCACGAATACCAACGCAGTTATTAATGCGATGGCACTGAAAGGGAGCAGTCTGTTCATTGTCATTTTTTAAGTTGTTTATTCCATAATGTTACTTCCCGCCGAATGTCTCATCGAGGAATGTGTATAATTTAGGGTCTTCGCCAACTACGGTCTTTACTATCTTCCCGTCTGGACCGATAAGGATTTTAGTAGGGAATCCGGAGATCGCATATTTCTGTACTACGCTTTGGCCGCCTTCGACATCCTTGACATGCAGCCACGGAAGTTCATTCTTCACCACAGCCTCTTTCCATTTCTCGTTGGTATCGCCCGAGTCAATTCCCAGGATTTCCATCTTGTCCTTATATTTGTCATAGTACTCCTTCATCTTCGGCATTCCTTTAATGCACCAAACGCACCATGAACCCCAGAAGTCAAGCAGCACGTATTTGCCTTTCAAGCTCGACAATGTAAGATCCTTTCCGTTTATGTCCTTAAGTGTGAAATCCTGTTCGTCCACGCCGGCCGCTTGTACCTTCGCCGCTTTTGCGTCGGCTTCCATTTGGGCTTTCAACTGGTTTAGCGGACGGTATACTATGTCTTTCATCCTTCCGTTTTTCACGTTGTCGGACAACAGATTGATTGCGGCTTCTATTTTCTCCATGTTGTCGAAAGAAGAAATAAGATAGGCAGCGCCCTCATTGTCAGGATTGTTCTTGATGACTTCCATGACATTCGCTTCAGCCTTCTCCTTCAGCGGACCAACATTCTTGTTGTATTCTTCAAGAACTGAGTCTCTGCTTTCCCCGGCCTCAATGCGTGCCCACATCTTCTGATTGTACTCTGTCAAATCCTTTGTAGCTTCTGCATTTTGCTTTTGTATTGAAGCGTAGTCTTGATAGAACTTACTTCCCGAGTATGTCAAATCGGGATGAGCGCCGCTGACCACCAGTGTCTCGCCCGGCATCGCTACGTAATTGAAATACTTTAATTCAGAAAGAGATGACGCTGGAGTCATACAAATAAAAGTTGCCGGCGTGTTTGCGTCGAGCGTAAATTCAAATTTTCCATTAGTGGAAAGTATGGTATCACGTTTTTGTTGGTAGTACACGATAAGTGAGTCACCGAAATTGTCAACATTGATTGTCACCTGCACCTTCCCTTGCTCTGTCTGCGCATTTAGGGCGGACGCTGATACTGCGAGCGTCAGCCACACTAATAACTTTTTCATATTTATATATATAATATGTATATTCCGTTTATGATACCGCAAAGGTAATCATTTCATTTTAAACAGAGAGCGACTGCATGCTTTTTTTTATGTTTTTGCGTGCTTGTACTAATGCAAGGGCTTGTCTTGTTCCTTTCAACTGCATCATGCAAGACGAATGTCAGGCCTTAATCAATTGAGGTAAGTAGAAATCATGAGGAGGAGCATGGTTCCCGTCTAAGCTGCAAAGCCGACAAGACACTAATGAATGGTTCGCACCATGCGCGTATTGTTTTCATAAATTTTTTTATTTATATTTTTGTCGATAAAAAAAATATCCGTATTTTTGCAACGGATTTGGAAACAGGGTGCGACCGCGCCCCGTGCGAGGGAACCAGGTGGAAAGCCTGGGCTGTTCCTGCAGCTGTATGCCACAAACAGAGTCCGGACAATCGAAGAGTCACTGAGTTTTCGGGAAGACCGTCCGGTTCGTGGTAAGCCAGAAGACCTGCCAAAGCCCATCGAAACGGATTATAACTCCCAGGTAAGGGGTTTAATTATCAATTATGTAATTCAGGAATGAATCGTTTTTTGGTTTTGCTCATCGCATTATTGATGAGTGTTTTTTGTGTACGAATGTACGGACAAACTGAAATGTCGGACACATTAAATGAAGTCGTGATTACAGGTACGGGAACACAACACCTGTTGAAAAACGTGCCTGTGCAGACAGAGGTGATTTCGCACAATATGCTTGAAAGCTACGGAGGAAAAAGCTTGGAGGAAATTCTTGGCGGACTAACAGCCTCATTCGCTTTTAATGAGGGCGACATGGGAAGCCAGATGCAACTTGGAGGACTTGGAAACTCTTATGTTCTAATCCTTATAGACGGCAAGCGCATTCACGGGGACGTGGGCGGCGAGAATGATTTAGGCCTTATCGACCCGTTGAATATTGAACGCATAGAGATAGTGAAAGGCGCACAGTCTGCGTTATATGGTAGCGACGCTATGGCCGGAGTCATTAATATTATTACCAAGAAGCACGATTCAACGGGTGTATATCTTGAGAATACGACACGCTATGGCGCGCACAACGATCTACGCCAGCACAACGGGGTGGAATTGAATTTCGGAAAGCTATCGTCGATGACCAATTTCCAACTTCAACATACCGACGGTTGGCAGAACACGTCGGAGGAATACACCGAAGCAATGGTTGTACCTGACTCGAGGAACAAAACGGTTAACAAACACACAAACTGGCAGGTTTCCGAACGTCTGACGTATAACGCGCGAAAGGGCTTGGACCTGTATGCCGATGGATCATACTACACGAAAACTATATATCGTCCGACCAACGGAAAATACGCGTCGTGCGATGTGTACACGTACAACTTGATGTATCGCAACGCAAGCGCATCCATAGGAGGAAGGTGGAAGTTGAACGACACAGATGTGATAACATTCGATGCTGATTGGAACAAGCATGCGTATTACTACAAATACACGGCTACCACACTGACCGACGGCTATGATCCGAACGGCAATTTCACCAACTACTTCCCGTATTTCGCCGGACAAAAGAACTTGCAGAGCGACCAGCAAAGGGCGATGGCAAATTTGAAAGGTGTATTCACCCTTCCACTCGGCAATCAGCTAAGTGCGGGATTGGAGTATCGCTATGATTACTTGAAGGCTCCAATGAGGACGGAGTCAGGCAGTGTTGACGATTGGACCGCAGCATTTTATCTTCAAGACGAGTTCCACCTGATTGACTGGTTGAACATTACCGCAGGTTTGCGGTTGAACGAAAATGAGGGTTTCGGGTTCAGGGCGACACCAAAAATAAGCACAATGTTCTCTTTACGTGACTTCCGCCTTCGACTGGGTTGGAGCCAGGGATTCAAAACGCCTACGACCAAGGAGCTGTACTACAGATATTTGCACACAATGGGTTCGAGCACATTTTTCAATATGGGAAATAAAGACCTGAAAGCGCAGGCGAGCAACTATTGGAGTGCTGGGATCGAATACCGCGGCGACAAGCTGACAGCATCATTGACCGGATATATAAACAAGTTGAACAATATGATTGCGTTGGTCAACGTGCCGGTAAGCGAGATTCCAAAGGATGTTACATCGTCGTACCTCGGAGATGGAAGCGGCGAGGTGATAGCACGCAAATATATGAATATGGAAGACGCAAGAACTTCTGGTATAGATGTAAACGTCAGTTATAATATAATCCCCGCTTTAACAGTGGGCGGGAACTACAGTTACCTTGACACGAGGGCGAACGAATACAATACGACAAAGGAACGTCTTGTAAGGGTGACGATTGACGGCATGGCACACCATAAGTGGAATGCATACGCCACGTGGAGCCACAGATTCCACCCTATATATAAAATAGGTGTAAATTTGAGTGCGCATGGTTCGAGCCGCAGATTCTATCAGAACAACGGAAACGGAAAGCCGTTCCAAATATGGAGGCTTAATACAACTCACGAAATAGGAAATCCAGAGAGTTCGCTGACCTACAAAGTGGAACTCGGCATGGACAACATCTTCAACTATGTCGACCGCACGATGCATCCTTATCATTTGGGTACGACGAACCCTGGTAGAACCATATATGCTTCGTTCAGCATCAAATTCGGCAAAGGCAGGAAAAACATTTCAACCAATTATAATAAACAAATTAACTTAAACAATGATGAAGATTAAATCACTCATGATTGCCATGATGGCTATAATCGCCACGGCAATCTCGTTCACGTCGTGCGATGATGACGACGACGATGACAAAGAAGACAATTACACCGCCTATCAAACAGCGGTAGACGCACAAGTGAAGGCGCAGAAGTCAAGCGACAAGGCTATCCTGCTTGTAGCATTCGGTTCTACATGGCAGCAGGCTTACGACGCATTCGACACGACAGTGTCTGAGTACAAGTCGCTTTTCCCAGACTATGACGTTTATCTGTCATTCAGCTCCGCTATTTGTATAAACCGTGCAGCAGCTGGTGAGAACACAGGCAAGCGCAACTTCTATGCGCCAAACTTCTGGCTTCACGCTTTAGGCTCAGCTCAGTATGATGAGATAACAGTACAGAGCCTTCAGGTCATTCCTGGTGAGGAGTACAGCCGTGTGATCAACTACATCAAGGACTTCGCCAACAACAGCCTTGGCGACCTCGACGACACTTATCTGTCGAAAGTTACACTGAAACTCGGTACCCCTTGGCTTAACAACATCACAGATGTCAGAGCCGCAGCAAAAGCGATCAACGATATTTACGCATCGAAAGCGGCTGAAGGTGTTGTTGCGTTCATGGGACATGGAAACCCTGACAACTATGATACTTACAAGGCGAACATTCGTTACACACAGCTTGAGGAGGCACTTCAGGAGTACAGCTCAAACTATTTTGTCGGAACTGTAGACATGCCAGACAACTACAAGCAGAATGTATATGCGCGTATGCAAGCAGCAGGCAAGACATCAGGTGTGGTCAATCTCTATCCACTAATGTCAATTGCGGGCGACCACGCTCACAACGATATGGCAGGACAAGGAAGTGACTATTGGGACGCAAGCGACGAAGAGAGCGAAGACAACAGTTGGTATGAGTATTTCACGCACAAAGGCTACTCAGTTACAACCAACGTTCACGGACTGCTTGAGACCGCTTCGTTCCGTAAGCTTTGGGAAAACCACACATCGAGTCCTGTAGAACTTGAGGATTACTATCACTCAATGTATCCAGAGGAATAAAGTTGGATTATAACAGAGTGGGCAGGTGTGTGAAGGCACACCTACCCGTTCTTCTATTTTTGCAATATGAGGATACCATTAGCAGCTTTGTTCTTCTTGTGCCTATTATACGGCTGTGACGCAGGTAGCGGGCGGAAAGATGACATCTCGGCCGATTCGCTTTTCAGTCAGCATGACTCATTGTTCTCTGAGGCGTATAAATACTCAGATACTATAGAGATTAAATACGCGCATGGGCTCAAAATCGAATATAAGTCGGATGGCGTACATGTAAAAATCAGCAACCCTGACCCTTCTGTAAAGTTCGGCCAGACAGAGGATTTTGTCGTGAAAAAGCCGTGCCGTCGGTTTATCTGTATTACGGCACTACAATTGGGAAACTTCGAAATACTCGGACTTGAAAATCGCGTTGTTGGGATGAACTCATTGAAAAATCTCTTCTCTCCGAATATGAAACGACAAATGGAAGACGGAACGACGGTGATGATCGGCAAGGAAGGAAATTTCGACCTTGAAACAGTTATCGCGGCACAACCCGACTATATTTTCGTCAGTGCGTCAAAACATGGCGGCTTTGAGGCTTTAAAAGAATGTGGGATACCTCTTATCACACATCATGGATATAAGGAAACAAACCCATTGGGACAGGCGGAATGGATAAAGCTCATCGGACTCCTCACAGGGGAGACAAGACGGGCTAATGCAGTGTTTGCCGACATAGAGCGTAAATATCAAGCTTTGCAAAAGGAAGTGAAGGAATTGCTTGCCACCAAGGCTCCGCCTACCGTCATAAGTGGCAGGCAAATACGCGACGGTTGGTACATAGTGGGCGGACGCAGTTATATGGCGCAGATATTCAAGGATGCAGGAGCACAATACATTATGTGCAACAATGAAGACTCTGGAGGTGTGACTCTCGACTTTGAGGCTGTATATGCCAAAGGAATGCATGCCGACTTCTGGCAGACCGACGGAACTTATGATGGAAACTACACGCTGCAAACACTGGCAGAAGAAGACGAACGCTATACATCGATGGACGCATACAAGAAGAAGCACGTGATATTCTGCAATTTATCACAAACGCCATACAGGGAACTCGCAGGAGTACAGCCACACATTTTATTGGCAGACTTTGTAAAGGCGTTCCATCCGGAAATACTTCCGACTTATAAACCTTTCTTTTATAAACTGATCAAATAAATATGTTGTTAATATCAAAACCACAAAATTATGAAAGTATATACTAAAACAGGTGACAAGGGACAAACATCACTTGTCGGAGGACAGAGAGTAAGCAAATGTTGCCAGCGTCTTGAAAGCTATGGTACGGTGGATGAGTTGAACGCCCATGTCGGACTGCTTATAACATATTTGGACGACTACGCTGACAAGAAATTCCTGCTTGACATTCAGAGCAAGTTGTTTATCGTAGGAGGATATCTTGCAACCGACAAGTCAACGACTGAAATACGCGAAGGCAACGTGATAACAGATGACATGGTTAGCGGGATTGAGGCGGAAATCGACCGCCTGCAGGCCATGGTGCCGCTGCAGAAGATGTTCATCCTGCCTGGAGGAAGCAAACGGGCGTCATATTCACATGTTTGCAGAACGGTGTGCCGTAGGTGTGAGCGTGAAATACTCCGCCTTGTTGAATCAGGAATCTCAGTTGATGCCAATCTGCTGGCTTATATGAACCGTTTAAGCGATTATTTCTTTGTTCTTGCGAGAAAGCTGAATCAAGATGCGGGTGTGGCCGAGGTAGTGTGGGAAAGAACTTCTCAAACGGAAAAGGAAGAAGATTAGTTCATGGTTCTTTGATGATATGAAATATCTATATTTAGTCATAGCGGTATCGTTAGTGATGCTGCTTTCGGCAACATATAATGCGACCGCACAGTCGCGCGACTCAATAAGCACTATATCCCTCAATCCGGTTGTCGTCACGGGAACCGGAACATATCATAAAGCGGAAAATTCACCCGTCGCAGTTAAGGTTATATCCAAGAAAGAATTGGAGGACTCACAAGCTACAAGCTTACAGGAGGCATTGACAAAACTTACAACCAACATCACAACACATACAAACGGAATGGGTACGTTCGTGAACTTCAACGGCGTGAGCGATGATTATCTTCTGATACTCGAAAACGGCAAACGTGTAAGCGGAGACGACCGCTGGGACCGTATCAGCATTAGCAATATAAAACGGATAGAAATACTTCCAGGAGCGGCAGGCGCACTATATGGCAGCGATGCGATAGCAGGAGTAATCAACATCATCACCAATGATGAGAAATCAGGCATCAATGTGACAAATAACACACGGATCACCAGTAAGAACCGTCTTGATGAGGATATTAATGTTGACATAAACGCGGGTAAGTTCTCAAGCTTCTTATCATACAAGTACAAGCAAGCTGATAATTGGCAAGTAAATCCTTATCAAGAGTTCAACGAAGGGGACAGTTCTGTTTTCAAGCTGACCGGCAGACCAATGTCAACAGGTTTTCATAGCAATGACCTCAATGGAAGGTTCGAATGGAGATTCAACGACCGGATAAGTATATATGTACGCGGTGATTACTATGATTATAAAACGGACCGTCCTCAATCCGCATCTTACTTTACACAATCAAAGGATAAGTCGACAGGAGCATACAGCTACAAGCAAAAAACGGCATATACATACGACCTTCATCATAAATCATATTTATATGGTGCGGGCGCGCGTTGGACTCCAACAAACAGAGTCCATCTATATGTTGACATGTATAGCGACAACTTCACATCGAAATACAACTATTGGCAAACTGCGGAAAAAGAAGGATATAGCGTGACACGCAAGCGTACACATTATTATAATGAGAATGTACGAGGAATCTTCAGGCTCGCAGACTGGAACAAACTTTATGGAGGTGTTGAGTTTATCCAGGATTATTTGACAAGCGAAAGCGATAACATCAACTCAGAGACATCCAACACTTATAACTTTTTTGTGCAAGATGAAATCAACATATTCACGAGTCTTGAAGGTGTGATTGGGTTACGATACACATATAACGATAACTTTGACAGTAATTTTACACCTAATGTCGGATTGTTCTACCATATAGGCGGCTTCCGTTTCAGAGCCAGTTACGCAGGCGGTTATAAGACTCCTACACTATCGCAACTTTATGCTACCGACCAGGCAAAGACCGCTTCAAGATACACTCTTAACAACGAGTCACTCAAAGCTGAGAAAAATGACTTTTGGAATGGAAACGCCGAATACTCAAACAATTGGTTCAGCTTAAGTGTAAGTGGGTTTGTCAATAAGATCCGTGACATGATAAACTACCGCACGATGACGCAAGATGAGATTGACACCGATGAACACCTGACGGAATTGTACGACGAAGGTTGGACCACCATCAGACAACGTGACAACATAGACAAGGCGACTATCAAGGGCATTAACGCCAACTTGAAGTTCATTCTTCCATACGGCTTCACGATTAGTGGAGGCTATACCTACACCGACGCAAAAGCGAAAACGAAGAGCCTTGACAAAAATGCTCAAGCTTATGTCACAACTGAAACTCCTGTGGATAAAAGTGTGAGAAATGTGGCGAACATCGTTGCCACTTGGGACCACTCATGGGGAAACTACCATCTGAACATCAACATAAACGGACATATACAAAGCAAGCGTTACAGCAGCACATACGGTTATGCTCCGCATTATCAGCAATGGGACTTGAACACACGGCACTCGATCGCATTGCGGCAAGTGACACTTGAACCTGGTATAGGAGTCGAAAACTTGTTTAACCAAAGAGACACCAGTCCGTGGAATTCGAACTTTTCAACAATCAATCCCGGAAGGTCGTTGTACGTTAGCTTTGCGGTAAAATTTACAGACTAATGAAAATTTACATTGTAGGCATCGGACCTGGTTCGGCTGAGGATGTCACTCCTGCCGCTATCGCCGTGTTGAAGGAGTGCGATGTCGTAGTGGGGTATAAATACTACTTTCAGTTCATACAGCCATTTATCAATGCTGGAACAAAGTGTGTAGATACTGGCATGAAGAAGGAAATGGATCGCGCCCGCCTTGCGTTTGACTATGCGAGGCAGGGACTGACGGTCTGTGTCATTTCAAGTGGAGACGCTGGAATATATGGAATGGCCCCACTGATCTATGAGATGAAGAAAGACCTGGGCGTTGATGTCGATATAGTAACCGTCCCTGGAATAAGCGCCTTTCAAAAAGCCGCATCACTGCTGGGAGCTCCTATGGGGCATGACTTCTGTGTGATTTCATTAAGCGACTTGATGACTCCTTGGAAACTTATTGAGAAAAGGATAAAGGCCGCAGCCGAAGCGGATTTTGTAACTGCGGTTTACAATCCTAAAAGCAACGGACGTTATTGGCAACTACACAGACTTAAAGAAATCTTCTTGCAGTCAAGAAGCGAGGACAACGTGGTCGGTTATGTACGACAAGCTGGACGCGAGGATCAAAAAGTGTGCCTGACTACATTAAAGGATTTCGACCCTGAAGACGTGGACATGTTTACGATAGTCATCATCGGGAACAGTCAGTCATATAATTTGAACGGCACGTTCATCACACCACGAGGCTATTTCCGTGGTGATAAGATTGACGGGAAGAATGTCGGGCAAAACATAATGATCCAATCCTTCCAAACGATACGTAAGGAATTGAAGCGGCCTGAAATTCCACTATGGAGGCTTTGGCCGCTTTTGCATGCCATTCATACTACCGCAGACTTTGAGATGGAAGACTTGCTGTGGACGGATAAGAATGCGACTGGAATTATATATGAAAAAATCAAGACAGGCGAGTTGAGAACCATAGTTACAGACGTAACGATGGTAGCTTCCGGCATACGCAAGGGAGCTTTGGAACGCCTGGGCATCAACGTGGTTTGCTATATCAACGACCCTCAAATAGCGGAAATCGCAAAAACACATGGAATTACACGGGCTCAGGCTTCAATGCGCGTCGCGGCAGAGGCATTTCCTAATGCACTGTATGCCATTGGAAACGCTCCTACAGCCCTGCTTGAACTATGTGGTTTAATGAGGCAAAAGAGATGCAAGCCTGCAGGCATCGTCGGTTGTCCTGTCGGATTTGTACACGTAGAAGAAAGCAAGCATGCTGTGAAAGTGTTTAAGAATGTTCCCAAAATCATAGTTGAAGGACGAAAGGGCGGAAGCAACCTTGCCGCCACCTTGGTCAACAGCATCCTTACGTTTGATGACGCGTCACAACTTAGACCGGGACGTGATGTTTAAAATTCAAGAGAAAACTTCCCGATATGTTTATATCTTTGTATAAAGTTTTTTATCCGCCATGCGTTCTTGTACAATTATAGGAATAACAGATAGCAGAAAACAATGGTTCTCTCCCGATATAATGATGGTAATCACGGGAGGAAAGGTCTTTTCCGGTGGCAGGAGGCATCATGAGATTATGAAACCTTTATTGCCCAATACGGCTATATGGATTGATATAGTAGTACCTATCGCCAGTGTTTTCCATGAATATGCGAAATATGACGACATTATTATTTTCGCTTCTGGTGATCCGTTCTTTTATGGATTCGCAAACACCGTTATGCGCAAACTTCCTAACATTGCGATGAAGGTTTACCCGTCATTTAACTCTTTGCAAATGCTCGCCCACAGGATTAACATGCCTTATCAGGACATGAGGTGCGTATCACTTACAGGCCGACCTTGGGACAAACTTGACGAGGCGTTGATTAATGATGAGCCGATGATCGGTTGTTTGACAGACAAGAACAAGACTCCTCACGATATACATGCGAGGATGAATTTTTTTGGTTTTGACAACTATGAAATGTTTGTCGGCTCGAACCTCGGTAATGAAGAGGAGGAAAGCGTTGGCTTTTATGACGAGAAAGCCATATATAACGTTCCTAATTGCGTCATTCTGAAACGCATTAAAGAGAGGAACAGAAGAATGGGCATACACGATGATGAATTCTTTCTGCTGGATGGTCGACAGAAGATGATAACCAAAATGCCCATACGGCTATGCTCCATCTCCATGCTCGACTTAGGTTGCAGGCATTCTTTTTGGGATATTGGCTTTTGCACTGGAAGTGTGAGTATCGAAGCCAAACTAAGGTATCCGCACCTGCATGTTACCTCGTTTGAAGTACGACGTGAATGCGATGAAATAATGGAGCGTAACTGCCGGAAATTCCATGTACCCGGCATACGTACTGTGATAGGGGATTTTCTGCAATCAGACCTGTCGCTGTTTGAGGCGCCAGACGCAGTGTTCATTGGCGGGCATGGAGGCAGGTTGAATGAAATGCTACACATAATAAAGAAAGTCCTGCGACCTGATGGAGTGATAGTGTTCAATTCTGTAAGTCAGACAACCAAGCAGATGTTTCTTGAAGGCATTGCCCAAATGGGAATGACAGTGAAGCAGAAATATCTTATAACAGTAGATAATAACAACCCAATAGCAATACTTAAAGCACAATGATAAGATTTGAGACAATTAATGAGAGGGGGAAAGAACTCGCCAGCATCATCGAACGCGGACTTGGAGATGTAACAGACAGAAACGCGATTGTCTTTATTGGCGCACTTGGAATTTGCGTGAGAAAAATCATCCCTTTAGTAAAAGATAAGTATTCCGATCCTGCGGTTGTATGTGTCGATACGACGGGAAAATATGTGATACCTGTTCTTTCTGGTCATGTAGGCGGAGCAAACGAGCTTGCACGCCAGATCGCGAAACTAATCGATGCCGAGCCTATCATCACAACGCAAAGCGACAATACAGGCTTATGGCAGCTCGATACTCTTGCGAGGCAATACGGATGGAACCAACAACCACTTAGCCATGCGAAGATGAATGAAGTGATATTCACCTTTGTAAACAAGTGTCCAACCGCATTAATCCTTGAGTATAAAGACGCTGGAACAGATTACCTTGAATCAACATGCCCTGAGCATGTGGATGTGTTTCATGATTTCCATGAATTTAAGGAACATTCTAAGACCAATGACATACAATATGAACTTGTCATATTAGTGTCTCCCAGATTGCATACGCTAAAGGCGAAGAACACGATACAGTATTACCCGAAATGCCTGCATTTGGGAATCGGATGCCAAAAGGACACACCTGTTGAAGCCGCCGTGCAACTGCTGCGTGAGATTCAAGAAACAGGTTTCACAAAAGAGTCTATATGTTCGATTGGAACTATTGAATTGAAGAAGGATGAACCCATGCTGGCCAAACTGCACGACCTTGTTCCTGATGCGGAAATACATGTGTACTCATCCGAAATCCTTTCAAAAATTGATGTTCCCAACCCGTCAGACAAGGTCTTTGAGGTAACTGGCTGTTATGGTGTCGCTGAATCCGCCGCAAAAGCCGCAAACCCGAATTCAACTCTTATAATAGAAAAGCATAAGAGTTCCATCAAGGTTGATCAACGCCGATATTATTATACGTATGCAATCGCACAAGACCATGGTTCAAGGCATAATGGGCATATAGAAATAGTAGGCGCAGGTCCTGGAGACCCGGAGTTGATAAGTGTTCGCGGCCGAAAATTCTTAGAAAAGGCCGACTTAATCCTTTATGCGGGCAGTCTGGTTCCACGCGAACTAACGTTATGCGCTAAAGAAGGAGCTGTAGTTCGTTCTTCCGCCGACATGGATTTGAATGAACAATTCAAATTAATGAAGAAATTCTATGATGAAGGTAAATTGGTTGTCCGTCTGCATACCGGCGACCCTTGCATCTATGGGGCCATACAAGAACAAATGGGCTTTTTCGATAAATACAATATGGACTACCACATAACGCCGGGCATTAGCAGCTTCCTTGCCGCAGCTGCCGAACTACGCAGTGAATTCACCATTCCTGAAGAATGTCAGACTATTATACTTACTCGGGGAGAGGGGCGCACTCCTACACCCGAAAAAGAGAAAATCAGATTGCTGGCTTCCCATCAAAGCACAATGTGCATATTTTTATCCGCATCATTGGCACGACAAATACAGGACGAACTGCTTGCCGGAGGCTATCCGCCTGATACCCCCGTTGCCGCATGTTATAAACTAACGTGGAAGGATCAAAGAATATTCAGAGGGCAGCTGAAAGACCTTGCGAGCATCATAAACGATAACAACCTCACACTTACAACGATGATCGTCGTAGGCAAGGCAATAGACAACCGGCAAGGTTATAGCAAGTTATACGACAGTCATTTCACACATCTGTTCAGAAAGGGAAAGGAATGATATTGATCTTTGGAGGAACAACTGAAGGACGTATGGCCGTAGATGTGTGTGAGCAGGCTGGAAAGACTTTTTATTATTCGACTAAAGGTTCTTTGCAGGATGTTCACACCGACAATTGTGTCAGATTATGCGGTCCGATGAGTTCTGAAAAAATCGCAAGTTACTGTAATGATAATAGAATCAAATGTATAATAGACGCAGCACATCCGTTTGCTACGGAACTACATCGCACAATCAGTGACAGCCTGTCGCACATACAAGACAAAGTGCCTGTCATCAGGGTGCAACGTGTATTCAGCGAACATGTTGAAGGTGTGTGCTATTGTTCAGATTTCAATGAAGCTGTCCAGCACCTTTGCGCACATCCAGTAAAATGCTTATTGGCACTTTCCGGAGTGAATACAATCAAGCTGCTTAGTGATTATTGGCATAATCACACAACCTTTTTCCGTGTGTTGCACAGGCAAGAAAGTATTAACATCGCAATGGGAAACGGTTTTCCTCTTCAAAACATCCTTTATTATAACGACGACAACACACTTCCGACTAAGGAGCAGGAAAAACAACTAATGCAAAGAATAGGGTGTGACGCGGTAATAACAAAAGAAAGTGGAAGTACAGGTGGGTTTGATAATAAATTAAAAGCCGCAAAGGAGCTTGGATTGAAAATTCTTGTTGTAGAACACCCAAAGTTGCCTGACGATTGGGTATACGTTACTGGCAAGTATGGATTAAGGCGCGCGATCGAACACTTAGTTCCGGAATTCTTTAAGTTAAAGACAGGTTTTACTACAGGCGCATGTGCAACAGCTGCGGTAAAAGCAGCTCTCTTGTCACTACTGTTTGACGACGAGCCAGAAGAAGTCAATTTCACGATACCCGATGGTGAAACAATGTCTATACCGACGCATGTGGACAAAAAAGGTGTGGCTACTGTGATAAAGGACTACAGTGACGACCCCGATGTGACAAAAGGCTGTAAGATAACGGCAAAAGTTCAAAGGGGGCATAACGGCATACGATTCCTTCAGGGCGAAGGTGTGGGACGTGTGACACTTCCTGGGTTGGGGGTGCCTGTAGGAGAACCTGCGATAAATCCTACACCTCGCAAAATGATTAGCAATGAAATACGTGGTATTACTGACGACGATTTTGATATTACTATATATGTGGAAGGCGGACGGAATTTGGCACATCTCACGTTTAATCCGAAAGTCGGTGTAGTTGATGGTATTAGCATTATTGGCACATCGGGGATTGTTTCGCCTTTAAGCAACGAGGCATTTATCGAAAGTATAGGTCGTGAGATGGAAGTAGCCAAGGCAATTGGATGTACGACAATCGGACTTGCTTCGGGCAAGAGGGGAGAGGAGGCTATACATGAGAAGGATTCCCATTTAAGGGTGATCCATTATGGCAATTTCATTGGAGCCTCCTTGTCAAAGGCTTATGACATAGGATTTGCTGGCGTAGTACTTGGTATGATGATAGGTAAGGCAGTTAAGCTGGCAGAAGGCCACCTGGACACGCATTCTCACAAGGTGGTGATGAATAAGGAGTTTATAAAGCAAGTGGCGCAATCTGTTTGCCCCGGTTCTGATTTATCACGAATCGACACCATTACGATGGCGCGTGAACTGTGGAACTTTATGCCTCCGGTCTTTTTCGATAAGATTAAGGATTTGTGTTATGAACAATGCAGGAAAGTTTTTCCTAAAGGTAATTTGGAGATATTATTGATATGCGACGCACAAGTATAATGATAATGCTCATTGTGAGCATCCCGCTTTTAGCCATTCTCAATTTGGCGATTGGCTCGGTTTACATTCCTTTCAAGGATGTCGTTTATATTTTGTTTGGTGAAGATGTTCATTCTGAGGTATGGACAAACATAGTGAACATGACACGTTTGCCGCAAACACTGACTGCAATGGCGTGTGGAGCGGGGTTGTCGGTTGCCGGTTTGGAAATGCAAACGGTCTTTCATAATCCACTCGCCGGTCCTTCTGTCTTGGGGATTTCAAGCGCTGCGAGTCTTGGCGTAGCATTTGTCGTATTACTCAGTGGCAGTATCGGGGGTGGATTAATGACGCGTTTTGGAGTCGTTGGAAATGCGGCGCTTACTCTTTCTGCCATAATGGGAGCTATGAATGTAATGATGTTGATAGTCTTCCTGTCTCAAAAGTTGGAAAACAATGTAACGCTCCTTATTGTCGGAGTGCTTATTGGCTACATCGCCTCTGCCATTATCGGTGTATTGAAGTATTTCAGTAGTGAGGAGGATATTCGTGCATACGTCATTTGGGGATTAGGAAGTTTTGCAAGAGTGACGGGAGGTCAAGTCTATGTCTTTGTAGGCATCATGGCGTTGATACTGCCTTTTACGATGCTTCTTGTAAAGCCACTCAACATACTTTTGCTTGGAGAACAATATGCTTTAAGCTTGGGAATCAACTTGAAGCGGGCCCGCATGCTGATTATATCTTCTGCGGGTATTCTTATTGCGATTGTTACCGCATATTGCGGACCAATTATGTTCCTCGGCCTTGCAGTTCCACATATATGCCGGGGATTGTTTAATACGGCAGACCACCGTATATTGCTGCCCTCAACTTTGTTCTGTGGAATATCGTTGGCACTGCTCTGCAATCTGATAGCACGCCTTCCGGGATTTGAAGGTGCTCTTCCTATTAATTCTGTTACTGCACTGATAGGCGCGCCTGTAGCCTTGTCGGTATTATTAAGGAAAAAATAAATCGCTATGTTACATTCATTACTTGTCGGAGCGGCATCGTCAAATAGCGGCAAGACGACATTCACCATAGGATTATTACACGCATTATGTAAACGCGGTCTTACAGTGCAACCATTCAAGTGTGGACCTGACTATATTGACACTATGTTTCACTATATTGCGGCGGGCAGGCAATCAGTAAATCTTGACACCTTCATGTCGTCCGCGGATCACGTGCGAAATCTGTTCAGACATTACTCCTCTGATGCTGACATAAGTGTAATTGAAGGTGTTATGGGACTTTTCGATGGTTATGACAAATCAAAAGGCAGCAGTGCTGAAATCGCCATGTTGCTTGGCGTTCCCGTCATTTTGCTGATTAATGCAAAATCGTCCGCATACAGTGTAGCTCCAATAATTTATGGCTATAAAAAATTTTGCCCCCAATTAAACTTGAGAGGTGTAGTCTTTAATATGGTTGCCTCTGACAATCATTACAGATTGCTTCGTGATGCGTGCAATGATGCCGGAGTGGAAAGTTTCGGATACATAAAGAAGAATCCCGATATTGTCATTCCCAACCGCCATTTGGGGCTGACCGTGTCTGAGCGTGAAAGCATGGAACATCTCATCACTATAGTGGCAGGCGAAGTGGAGGCTAATGTTGACATTGATAAAATAATTTCATTATGATAATATGTGTAGCTGAGGACGAGGCGTTCAATTTTACTTATAGGGCTAATATTGATGCGTTGAGGCGAATAGGGAAAATCATCATGTGTTCCCCCTTGTGCGACACGTCGCTTCCCGAATGCGACATGCTGTATTTGCCAGGTGGCTATCCCGAATTGTTCGCTGCAAAATTGTCGTCAAATACAAACATGCTGCAAAGTGTTTCCAATTATGCTGAGGCTGGAGGGTATATATTCGCTGAATGTGGCGGCTTCATGTATCTTTGTCGCAAAATAGATGAATACCAATTGTGCGGCGTTTTCCCGTTTGAGGCGACAATGGAGGGCTCGCACCTTCATTTAGGCTATAGGCAAATGGTTTGGAACGGCAAGGTGATGCACGGACATGAGTTCCATTATTCTTCCTTACGGCATTGTCCGCTTCCTTCTGATGTCACTGAGTTGAAACTGCAAAGTACGGTGTTGGGCAAACCCGTTGATACCGCTATTTACAGGTATAAAAATGTCTTTGCAGGATATACACATTGGTATTGGGCTGAGCAAATTTGCGACTTTGGCAGTTCTTTCCCGTTCTTTCCCAACCTATGATTCGTGATATTATTGCATATGTGCATTTAAATGTGTATCTTTGTGACCGACAAATGACATTAGTATGAAATCTGCAGACATTTCGAGCCAGGATAATATTGTCAATGTAGAATTCAATAAAACAGAAAAAAGCAATCATGCCGGGCGTACTATTAATATTTGATGCATGAGGAAGATCATCTTGATAACAGGCGGACAAAGGTCGGGGAAAAGTACTTTTGCGGAGCGGCTGGCACTTTCACTGTCTGCCAAACCTGTATATATGGCTACCGCCCATATATGGGATGATGAGTTCCGCATTCGCATAGAACGCCATAAGGAAAGGCGCGGTCCTCAATGGACGAATATCGAAGAAGAAAAGTTTTTAAGCAGGTATGATATTGAAGGACGTGTCGTGCTGATTGATTGTTGCACGTTATGGGCAACCAACTTTTTCTATTCTGACGGCGAAACTCCTAACGTAGATTTTGTATTAAAGGAGTTGCAGAAAGAATTCGACAAGTTCACGACGCAGGATGCGACATTCATATTCGTAACCAACGAAATAGGAATGGGAGGTATTAGCGCAAATACATTGCAGCGTTCGTTTACAGACTTGCTCGGCTGGTTTAATCAGTATATCGCTGAAAAAGCGGACGAGGTAGTACTTATGGTTAGCGGAATAAATGTAAAGATTAAATGAATAGGAAAATGATACATGCGACTGATAAGACTCTGATACCGATACTACAGGACAAGATTGACAACCTCAACAAGCCGAAGGGCTCGTTGGGCAGATTGGAGAGCCTCGCATTGCAAATAGGTCTGATCCAACACTCACTGACTCCTGTCCTTCGCCATCCATGCCACATTCTATTTGGAGGTGATCATGGAATTGAGCGTGAGGGTGTGTCCTTATCCCCGCGTGAAGTGACATGGCAGCAAATGATTAATTATGGAAGAGGTGGCGGTGGAGTGAATATGTTCTGCCGGCAACATGGATTTGAATTAAGAATTGTAGACGTCGGGGTTGACTACGACTTCAGTTCCCAAGAAAGTCCTAACATAATTAATCGGAAAATCGCACATGGTACGCGCAATTTCCTTTATGAGCCGGCAATGGACGAACATGAATGGAATCAGGCTCTGTCGGTGGGCAGACAACAAGTGGATGAATGTTTTGCCGAAGGGTGCAATGTCATCTGTTTTGGAGAGATGGGAATAGGAAACACCTCGCCTTCAAGCATACTCATGCATCTGTTTCTCGACATTCCACTATCACAATGTGTCGGTGCAGGTAGCGGATTAAACAAGCAGGGAATCGAACATAAGTATAATGTATTGCAAAAAGCGGTTGACAACTTCTTGTCTACTAATATTCGAAAAGATTATGACATTAGTGACACTATCCGATATTTCGCAGGCTTTGAAATGTCTGCCGCCATAGGCGGAATGCTTCGCGCCGCAGAACATAGAATGATAGTGTTGGTTGACGGCTTTATTATGACTGCATGTATGCTTGCGGCTTCACGTATGGAACCCGCCGTGATGGACTATGCTGTATTCGGACATTGCGGAGACGAAGGCGGTCATAAGTTGATGCTTGAATCTATGGGGGTTCAGCCTCTTCTGAATTTAGGCATGCGCCTTGGTGAAGGAACCGGCGCGTTGTGCGCTTATCCGATAGTGCAATCAGCAGTGAATATGATTAATGAAATGGATAACTTCGATCATGCAAACATTACTAAGTATTTCTAAGCGCATAGTCGCGGCGTTTACTTTCTTCACCCGCCTGCCTCTGTGGAGGATCGCAACGATTGAGAAAGAATATTACGAAAGGGTAGTGCCGCTTTGGCCGCTGGCAGGATGGTTGACAGGCGGAGTCATGGCACTTGTCTTCATTATTGCCAACGCATGCCATTTGCCAGTAATAGTTTCTGTCGTATTGGCTCTGCTAAGTCGGATATTACTGACAGGAGCATTGCATGAGGATGGTTTTGCCGACTTTTGCGACGGCTTCGGAGGCGGAACGGACCGGCAAAGCACACTTGCCATAATGAAAGACTCCCACATAGGGACTTATGGAGTACTCGGACTCATTGTCTACTT
>CAZHZH010000016.1:0-38092 GCA_964537205.1 uncultured Bacteroidaceae bacterium | reverse complement strand
CGAGGCGGTCGGCAGCCTTCGCAGGCAGTACGACGGCTACCACTTCTCCGCCCACGGTCCCGCCATCTACAATCCGTACAGCCTGTTGAACGCGCTGAACGACAAACAGCTGAACAGCTATTGGTTCGCCACTGGCACGCCAACATTCCTGCTGGAACTTATGGAGCAACGCGACATCCTGCTTCCGCAGTTGGAGGGATTTGCGACCTCCGCCAACCGGTTTGACACACCGACAGACCGGATTTCCGACCCAGTCCCCGTGCTTTATCAAAGCGGTTACATCACCATAAAGGATTTCTCAAACGGCATGTACATCCTTGGCTTTCCGAATGAAGAGGTACGCGAGGGTTTCAGTCAAAGCATGCTGCGTTATATCACCCCGTCGTACTATACCGAGAACGACTCTTTTGCATGGAACTTTGGAAATGCGATGCGCGCGGACGACATAGACGGTGCGATGGAGGCGTTGCGGGTGTTCCTCGCCGGCTTTCCATACGACATACATCACAACCGTGAGGACTACTACCAGGCGATACTCTACACGGTGTTCGTCACGCTCAACTTCACCATACGTGCGGAGGTACGGACAGCGAAGGGTCGTGTGGACATCGTGGTAAGCACTAAGGACTCCGTGTTCGTCATGGAGCTGAAGCTCGACAAGAGTGCGGACGACGCCCTCGCGCAGATCGACGGCAAGGACTATGCCCTGCCTTACAAGGCGGACGGCCGCAAGGTGTTCAAGGTCGGCGTGAACTTCTCGACCAAGGAGAAGACGGTGGTGGAATGGAAGTGGAAGCAAGCGTGACACCTTGTTATATATACGCGCGCGAGAGGGAAGGAAATGACGATAGTAAATCCGCAATGCCCGACAGGGTGTTGCGGATTGTTCGTATTATGGATAGGGTGGGGCAAACTTAAAAATGCAACTAAATGCAACCAAATTTATTTTGTGGTTACATGAAACATCCGTACCTTTGCATCGGGATTCACGGAACGTGGATCCCTTAAACAACAATTATAAAAAAGGATGGTGGCTCTTGTATTGTACTTGAGCCACTTTTTTATAATCAGGTGTGGCAATGTACTGCAGTGTGGCATGGCACGATTATAGCGCAATGAGGTTACGCTCGGCTGAAGCCTCGGTATGACGGAGTGGGTGCGAGGTGTGACTAAGCGGCGACTCCACTTGACATCAATCCACTTGTCAAAGCAGGGGGCTGAGCAATCGCACTATGCCTTCGAACAGACGGATGTGGAACGGCTTGCGATACCATCCCATCTTAGTGGATTTCCTCTCGTCGGCGAGGAATATGGACTTGAATCGCAGGGCGGTGGATTGGTCGTAGAAGAAGATGTTGCACTCGAAGTTCTGCTCGAAGCTGCGTACGTCGATGTTGGTCGACCCGCATGTGCTTAAGTAGTCGTCGGCTATTAGCAATTTTGAGTGGTTGAATGCGGGTTGGTAGAGGTACACCTTCACTCCTGCCTCAAGCAGACTTGATATGTTTGAGTTGGTCACCCATTCCATAAGTTTCGAGTCACTGTGGCGCGGCACCATTAAGCGGATGTCCACTCCGCTCAGTGCGGTCGTGCGCATGGCTGAGAGGATGGGTTCGGTGGGTATGAAATAGGGGGTCTCCATGTAGACGTAATGTTTCGCACTGAGCAGGATGCTCACGTAGCCCTGCATGATGTTGGGCCACTCTGACACCGGACTGCTTGTCACCACTTGCGCTATGGCTCCCACATCGTCTCCGTCGCTGTCTGCGGGATAGTATGCCAAGGTTGGCTGTATTTGCTCACGTGCCACATAGCTCCAGTCGAGTAGGAACGTGCGCTGCAGTGACTTGACGGCGGTACCCGTCACTTTTGTGTGTATGTCGCGCCACGCCTGTTTTTGCGTACCCCACACGTAGCGGTCGGCTATGTTCATTCCTCCGATGAAGCCTGTCTGTCCGTCGATCACGATTATCTTGCGGTGGTTGCGGTAGTTGGCACGACTTGTAAGTCGAGGGAAACGCACTGGCATGAACGAGTGTAATTGCACGCCTCCCTTCTTCATGCGTCCGAACACCTTGTCGCCGAAGTGCCAGCTGCCTACGTAGTCGTAGATGAGCCGCACTTCCACTCCCTCTTGTGCTTTTTTGATTAGCGCGTCGGCAACGCGGTTGCCAATCTTGTCGTCCTCGAATATGAACGACATGAAGTGTATGTGATGTCTGGCTTGTGCTATACTATCGAGCAGGGAGTCGATGAATTCCTGTCCGTTTTGGTATATCTCCACGTCGCGTACCTTGAGTGTGGGGGTCTGTTCCTGGTTTTGGAACAGGCGCGCCACACGGTAGAACTCTTTGATCACGCCTCCGTCACCGTGTCCTTCATTATTGTCGTTCTCGTGCCTTGTAAGCTTGTAGACCGACTTCTGCCTCAGCCGCCTGCGCTTTCTTATGCGCTGTCCGAAGAAGAAAAACAGGATGATGCCCACTACAGGCAGAAACCATAGGACAAGCAACCAGGCTATGGTGCGTGTGGGCTGTCGGTTTTCGGACAGTATCGCGATCATGGTGCTCACGATGAGTGTGGCATAGAGTGCTATGACTATGTTATAGAGGATGTCCATCTTTCAGTAAGCTGGATGCAAAGGTAGTGCAAAATGCGAATAAAACAAAGCGAACTCGTGTGTTTTTTTTGTGTGAGTGGCTTTTCACGTCTAAAAAAATGAAGCGCCCCTGTTTATAGCGGATTAATAACACGTGGGGCACTTCGGGCAAAAATTATCAAAAAAGTTGTTTAATTGTAAGTCTTGTCATCGTTATTGTCGTCTTGCGGCTCTTCCTTGCCTATATAGGTGTACTCAAAGTTAGAGCTTTTCGCTGACGGGAACTGGCTGCGCTGGTCTACGTCTTGCCGTCCACGCAGGTGTTTCACGATTCTGTTGTAGCAGTCGATTGGGCTTGCGGCTTTCAGTCGCACGCGGAACCTTGCATCGCGATACTGGAACTTGTTCGTGTCGGGTATCGGCACAACCCGCTTGAAAGTTAGGGCCGCCTCGTACCACCCTGGGTTTGGTTCGGCCATAAGCTCAAGTGTGGACTTCCTTTTCTCCGGGTGTATGCCCGCAGCCTCCTTTGCCGCCTTCTGCTCTTTCTTGACTTGTTCCAACTGCCGGAATTCCTCAATGGTTTCCGCTTCTGTCTTCAGAAACAGTATGTAGTTGGAATAGTTCACTTTCAGCCGGAACGGATAGAGGTTTGACGATGTGTAGTAGAGGTTCACACGGTTCACCGCCTCCTCTGAGTAACTGAAGTCGTGTATGGTCTTGAGGAAGTCTATGACCTCGTCCATGTCATGGGCGATGGTGGATTGCTCGAAATATCTTATGTATAAGTTCATGTGCGCTAAAAATACCGTGTGTTTGGTGCCGCTCCCGCTTGTGGAGTCATCTTACCTGGCGTTTGTCGACACCTTACTCTTTTTACTTCAGTGCAAAGGTAAGTAATTTTTTTGATTTGTTGGTTATGTTTTCGTGAGAAAAAATATAATTCGCTTCACATATTGTCTTTGAGGCTGATTTCTCCCGCTATTGGCGTTTCCATTTGCTTCCTTACCTTGTCGGCTGTCAGCCCCTTTCCGAGCAGCGTCATGAGTTTTGTGACCGCGCATTCCACTGTCATGTCGTGTCCGCTCACTACTCCTGACTGCAGCAGTGACACTCCTGTACGGTACATTCCCATCTCCACGCTTCCGCTTTGGCACTGTGTTATGTTTACGATCACTTTGCCCTCGTCGGAGGCTTTTCTGAGTGCGTTGAGGAACCACGGGCTTGTGGGGGCGTTGCCTGAACCGTAGGTCCGCATGATTACTCCCTTGATCTCACTCATCTGTAGCACCCGCTCTATCAGACTCTCCTTGATGCCTGGAAAGAGCGTGAGGGCGAGGACGCTGTTGTCTATCCTCGTGTTCAGCCTGAGCGGTGCATGCGGATCAGGATGCAGGATGCGGTCGGTGAAGTAGTCGATGTTGATGCCCGCCCGCGCAAGGGGAGGGTAGTTGTATGATGTGAAGGCGTTGAATTTCTCGGCATTCTCCTTTGTCGTGCGGTTGCCCCTGTACAGGTGTTGTCCGAAGAAGATGCATACTTCGGGAACCATTGGATTGCCGTCCTTGTCGTGCGCCGCGGCTATTTCCACCGACGTTATCAGGTTCTCGCGTCCGTCGGTACGTAACACTCCGATTGGGAGCTGGCTACCTGTGAGTATGACTGGCTTGCCGAGTTTTTCGAGCATGAAGCTGAGCGCGCTTGCCGTGAAGGCCATCGTGTCGGTGCCGTGGAGAATGACGAACCCCTCGTAGTCGTTGTATCTGTCGTGGATGATGCCTGCCAGTTTGACCCATAGCGGAGGTTCCATGTCGGATGAGTCTATTGGGTGGCTGAAGGTGATGTTGTCGATTTGGAAGTCGAACGCTTCCAATTCGGGTATGTGCCTTACCAAGTGGGTGAGGTCGAACGGCTCCAACGCTCCTGTCGCACTGTTTTTTATCATTCCGATGGTGCCTCCAGTGTATATGATCAGTACTCGCCTCATAGTTGTCTTCTTATCCTCCATTCTTTCGGGTATAGGTTGTTAGCCCTACTCCCTATGTTCTTGACTTGTCCAAGCGGCATTCGCTTGTAAGTGACAGTCACTATTCCACGTGGTGCCGTGTTGTCGAGTCTTATTGCCTCGCCTCTTAGGTATTGAAGCGCCGTCGGCTTGTCGATCTCCACTTGTCCTACACTGTCTTGTGTGCGGCTGACGAGTGGCAGAGTCTTCAGGCGTCTTGTCATTTTTGAGTTGATTCTTGTATGACTGCTGTCTGGTTCGCCGTCTTTTTGCATAATGGCGCAGAAGAAACCTTCACCCCGAGTCTTGTGCGGCAGGAATCGGCAGCAGTCGAACGACTCATGTGGCAGGAGGTTGCCGCTGATTCCCCAGCCGTCACGCTTGTGGCAGGACAGTATGCTTGAGCCAAGGTTTTCGCTTATCCATTTCACGTTCTCCTCGTTTTCATGTGTGTTGAATGTACATGTGCTATAAATGAGGAGCCCGCCAGGCTTAAGGCACCTCCATACGTCGGTCACTATGTCGCGTTGCCGTCGCTGGCACATCTCCACGTTTCGCAACGACCATTCACCGACAGCCGTTTCGTCCTTGCGGAACATCCCCTCGCCCGAACATGGCGCATCGCAGAGGATGAGGTCGAACACCTCCTCCATGTCTTTGAAGTTCGCAGGGCTGTTATTTGTCACGACGACATTCTGCCCTCCCCACTTGCTTAAGTTTTCCTTAAGGACGTTTGCACGCTTGGGGACTATCTCGTTCGCCACGAGGGTGGATTTGTCGGAAAGGAGCGACAGCAGCAGGGTGGATTTTCCGCCGGGGGCGGCGCACAGGTCGAGGGCGTTCACATCCCTCTCACCTATATATATATTAATAAGGTGTGCTATGAACATCGATGACGCCTCTTGCACGTAGTATGCTCCAGCATGGAAGAGTGGATCCATTGTGAATACCGGACGCTCGTCGAGATGAAAGCCTGCCCCGCACCAGGGGATGCGCGCGTCCTCACGCAGGTTGAATATGTGGCGCAGTTCAGTCAGTGCCTCGTCGGTGAGAGACTTGGTGTTCAGCCTGACACTCGTGGTCGCTGGTGTGTCCAGTGCGGCGGCAAGAGCCGCTGACTCTTCATGACCGAGCATGCCGTCCATTTCGTTTACAAAGTCGTCGGGTAATATCATTGTTGACGTAGTTGGTGTATTTTCTTCCTTCTTACGGAAAGCAAAGATAATAAAAAAATGCTTACACCTGCAAACAATATTGGCGGAATGATTACAATGTGTTTGATTTATTATTAATTTTGCAAACCGATTAAAGCATATAATAAAATTATGGTAACTTTTATAGTCTCGTTAATCCTACTTATCTTAGGATATTTTGTTTATGGCAGGTTTGTGGAACGCACATTCGGAGCCGACCCGAGCCGCAAGACGCCATGTTATACGCTACAGGACGGAGTCGATTACATACCGATGCCAACTTGGAAGGTATACCTTATACAGTTTCTCAACATAGCCGGCACAGGTCCCATATTCGGAGCCATCCAGGGAATATTGTTCGGTCCGGCAGCGTACTTTTGGATAGTACTTGGATGCATATTCGGCGGTGCGGTTCATGACTACATGAGCGGCATGATATCATTGCGCCGCAATGGCGAGAGCCTTCCTGAGATTGTGGGTGCGGAACTCGGACGTACTGCGAAGGTGGTGATGCTCGTGTTTGCCATGGTGCTAATGATACTGGTCGGAGCAGTATTCACGAGTACTCCTGCCGGCTTGCTCGGCACTATGTGTTCTTCTACGGGTTATGTGGGATCCACCCAATTTTGGATTCTGATCATAATCGCATACTACGTGCTTGCCACGCTTCTGCCAATCGACAAGTTGATAGGGCGCATATATCCGTTGTTCGGACTCGCACTTCTCATTATGGCGTTGGGGCTCTTCGCCGGCATATTCTTCAGTGACGGCTCTATACCCGAGATAACAGACGCATTCGCCAACCACCATCCGCACGCCGACAAGATACCTCTCTTCCCATGCCTCTGTATCACGATCGCATGTGGGGCGGTCAGCGGCTTCCATGCCACCCAGAGTCCGATGATGGCGCGTTGCATCAAGAATGAGAAATATGGACGTGGAGTATTCTACGGAGCGATGATTACTGAGGGCATAGTAGCGTTGATATGGGCTACGGCCGCAATAAAGTTCGCCGACTCTTTGGGCGTTGGTGGTGACACTCCTTACGAGAAGTTGCTGACGGCGATGACGAACCAAGACGGCAGTATCAATCCCGCTATAGTAGTTAACAACATATGCCACTCATGGCTTGGCTCCTTCGGGGCCATATTGGCCATCCTTGGTGTGGTAGCGGCTCCTATTACGTCGGGCGACACGGCTTTCAGAAGTGCGCGCCTTATTGCTGCCGACTTTTTGAACATCAAGCAGGACAAGATTTCAAAACGCCTGATGCTCTGCCTGCCGATATTTATGATTTCCATCGTCCTGCTGTATTTGGACTTCGCCGTCTTGTGGCGTTATTTCGCATGGTTCAACCAAACCTTGTCGGTATTCACCTTCTGGACGATCACTGTCTACCTTGCGAAGAACGGCAAGTCGTTCACCTATTTGATGACACTCATACCAGGCCTGTTCATGACATGTGTTTGTTCTACGTACATCCTTGTCGCTCCAGAGGGCTTCAGCCTTCCAACGACAATCTCCTATATAATAGGAGGAACATTCACATTGGCGTTGCTCGTATGGTTCATGTATTGGCTTAACATGTACAGGAAGCATCCGAAACTGCTGTAGCCTTCTGCCACCACCATGCAGATGAGACGTTACGTTCATTACCTTGCATTGTTCCTGTGGGCTATAAGCCTGCCAGCTGAGACTTGGCAAACATTGGAATTCAGTTCGATTGACGCATCTATGGGGCTGAGTGACAACCAGGTGCAGCATATAATGCAATTGAATGACGGACGTATGGTGGTGACCACCCGTGGCAACATCAATATATACGACGGCGGTTCGTTCAAATACATCCACACGCCAAACGAGGCGATACACGAGCTAAAAGGCTACGACGGGGCGTATCATGCCTATGAGGACAAGTCGAGAAGGCTGTGGGTGAAAGATGTTCGCACGTTGAGGTGTTTCGATTTGGAACACGACAAGTACGTGAATACGGACTCTGCTGTCGACTTTTGCAAACAAGTTGAGAGTGTTGATGATATATTCTTTGACCACGAAGGCGGCATGTGGGTGGTAAGCAATGGCGTCTTGGTATATAATGATCGGTGTGGTACGTATAAGTTACGAAGCGATGCGGACGACCTGCGTACATTGCTCGATTTGGAAAAGACAGGTACAGAGGTTTACTTGTTTTTCGACGACGGGTCGGTGGAGTGCTGGAACGTGAACACACGGACTTGTTTGTACTCATTGAAATATGGACGTCCTACGCAAACGTCATTGGTAAGATATGTTGACGGATGTTTCTATCAACTACGCAACACGACAGAAGGCGGAGCATGTTATGAGTTCGACACAAAGAAACGTAGTTGGACCCTGCTGCTGACAGTGCCGTACACGTTGCACACAATAGCGATACACAATGCTAAGGAGGCCTTGATCAGTTGCCCCGAGGGAGTGTGGTCGATCAATTTGAAAACCTGTGAGTCAAGTCTTATCAAAGAACTCACAATTGATGGAAAAAGGCAGGCCGCAAAGCAATTCAATACCATATTCATAGACAATCAAGGAGGTGTATGGTTGGGAACGTACAACAAAGGCATCCTGTACGCTCATCCATACCGCCACTTACTTCGTTCATACAACCAAACGTTTGTGCCTGCGCATGGAACGACTATTAACGGACGTTCGTTGTGTGACAGCAGAGGATGGTTGTGGGAAGGAACCAACGACGGACTTAGACTGACTGTAAAAGGACGGTCGATGACATTGTATAGCGGGCAGGGGCTCTCTAACGATCTTGTACAGGCTGTGGTGGAAGATAAAGAGGGCGACGTATGGGTGTCGACAGGGAATGGGATTTCAAGAATAGCGTTGGAAGGGGACATTGTTAGCTCACACCTGCCCAAGTCGGATAATATTCATATTGAACCATTCTTTCAAGATGACGGCGCGCTTAAAGGCGAATACAAGAGTGAGGCTTACGTGACGGACGATGGAAAAATAATCTTTATGGGGCTTGAAGGCTACACTGTCGTTGATTTCACATCATTAGAGACACAAGCTTTGCGGCTGACTCCCAAGATGGTGAGATGTGCCGTTAATGGTGAGAATGCAAATGACAGTTTGTCACGCCTCAAAGACGGAGTTTCATTGTCATTCGACTTTGCGTCGCTCAATTACGCACAGCCCAATCACACAATGTTCCGCTACAGGTTACTAAGTGACAATGAACGAGGAGACACGTTATGGACTGTCGTCACAGCGTCTGCCGCTGGTGGAATCGTAAGTCTTGATGGTGTCTTGCATTTGCAATACCCACAGCTCAAACCCGGTGAGTATATCTTACAAGTACAGGCTACGAACAAACCCGACGAATGGAAGGGTGGAATCACAGAGGCAACCTTCATTGTTCGCCCTGAGTGGTGGAATACCACAATGGCTCGTGTTGGCTTTATTGTATGTATCGTTTTATTGCTTGCATTCGCATGGTGGAGCTATCAGCGTTTCCAACGCCAAAAACACAAGGAAGAGACACTGCTCGCCAGAATCAAGGATTTGATTGAACTGGCTGACAACCGGCAGGAGAGTACGGCGGAGCTTAAGCTGAACGACACAGGTGAAGAATCCGATAACGGACTTGCTGTTCAAGACCCGTTGGTACAACGTGCAATAGAACTTGTGGAGCGTCACTTGGGCGAGCAGGGCTACAGCGTAAAGCAACTGAGCACTGACTTGTGTATGGATCGAACCGGACTTTACAAGAAGATGAATTCAATCCTTGAGCAGTCGCCGAGCATGTTCATCCGTACAATCAGACTTCGCAAGGCTTATGAGCTTATAATGAATACAGACATGCCTATCATGGATGTTGCCGAACAAACTGGATTCTCCTCGTCAAGCTACTTGAGCAAATGTATTCAAGCCGAATACGGCAAAAAGCCTTCCGAACTCAGGAAACAGGAATGAAAACACTGCACTTTCAACAGTTTTACCATTCAAATCAACGCCGTTGTTGCTTGTAACTATGAAAAAGACATTAACTTTGCAACTGGATTCACGCATATAATAAACCAATTGTAATAATATAGAATTATGAGAAGATTTTTTGTTTCAGTCAGCATGGCGGCTTTCTCCTTATTTATAATGGGTCAGAAACCGTCGTTGGTGGTAAGTGGCAGTGACGGACTCAAGACAGAAGTCATCGTCTACGATAGTTCCATTGTCAGGATCGTGAAGTATCCGTCGTCTTTGAACGTCCGTCCCGATAAGCATTCGTTCAGCGTTATACTTCAACCGAAGAAGTGCGGAGTGCAAGTCAGCGGCAATTCTGTTTCCACAGCGTCGATGAAAGTCAGTGTCGGTGGTGACGGGAAGGTAACATTCTACGACAAGAATGGTGATGAGCTGCTGACGGAGCTCGATGCGCACGTATCGGCTATTACCGAAGGAGTAGACAAGGGGTTCTATAAGTCGTCGCAAGCGTTCAAACTCAGCAAGGACGAGGCTATATTCGGACTCGGACAAAGAAAGGATATCGACATGAACCAAAGAGGCAAGGATGTGAGAATATGGAGCACAAACACCAATATAACCATTCCTTATATAACAAGTCAAAAGGGATACGGACTCTATTGGGACAATGCGGGACTCAGCCGTTTCAAGGACAGTGAGGGTCGCACGGAGTTCAGCAGCGAGGTAAGCTCAGGAGTGGATTACTACTTCCTGTATAAGGACGGCACTCAAGACGGAGTCATGGCATCCATACGCGAGCTGACAGGGCAGGCTACCATGTTCCCGTTGTGGACGCTTGGTTTCTGGCAGTGCCGCGAACGCTATAAGAGCAGCGATGAATTGTGCGAGGTCGTTGACAAGTATAGAGAGCTTGGCATTCCGCTTGACGGAATAGTCCAGGACTGGCAGTATTGGGGATGTGATTCTAATTGGAACGCCATGAAGTTCCAGAACCCAAGGTACATTAACAAGCTGGGTGATCCTGAGTATATGCGGTACCTCCCCGACGGAGAAGACAAAAACGCTAAATACGCCGAGCCGAGAATCAAGTCTCCGGAGGAGATGGTGAAGTATGTGCACAGCAACAACGCGCATTTGATGATAAGCATATGGGCGAGCTTCGGACCATGGACCGATCAGTATAAGGAACTGAAGAAAATCAACGCCCTCTACCCATTCGACACATGGCCGCGCAACCGCGGTGTCATGCCATACGACGCATTCAACCCGAAAGCACGCGACATATATTGGAAATACCTGTTGAATTTATACAACATGGGAATCGACGCATGGTGGAGTGATTCTACAGAACCCGACCAGTTTGAACAACCTGGCGACAACGAGGTTATGACTTATGCAGGTAGTTGGAAGTCGGTAAAGAACGCGTTTCCACTCATTACGAATCTTGGCATCTATGAACACCAGCGCAAGGCAAAGGGCGGAAACGACCGGCGGGCTTTCCAGATGACACGGTGTGGAGCCTTTGGCTTGCAACGCAGCGCGGCGTTCAACTGGAGTGGTGACATTCAAGGTACGTGGGAGGAATTCAAGAACCAAATACCGTCGGGTCTTAACTACACACTGTGCGGCATACCATTTTGGAACACAGACCTTGGCGGCTTTTTCTACTGGAATTACAACAACGACCCGAAAAGTCCTGCCGTGCAAGAGCTGCAAACCAGGTGGATGCAATGGGGTGTGTTCACACCGCTCATGCGAAACCACTCGTCAAGCCCGATGGTTACAGAACTTTATTTGATGGGCAAGGAAGGCGATTGGGCGTACGATGCCATGAAGGCGGCAATAAAGTTGCGCTATAGGATACTTCCGTACAACTACAGCCAAATGGGGCGTTGCGTGCAGCATAGCGAGACCATGATGCGTCCGTTTATATTTGACTTCCCAGACGACAATACCGCAATCAACTGTAACAATGAGTATATGTACGGTCACAGTTTCTTGGTTCGTCCGGTTACCGACCCTCTCTACACTTACAAGGACGCGCGCAATAACGGACACGCCATTTACCCTGAGGTTGGTAAGGCTGCCGCACCTGTTAGCGTTTACCTGCCGGCAGGTTGTGACTGGTACGACTTCTGGAGTAACCAAAAAGTGAGGGGCGGTGCTACAGTTCAACGTCTTGCGCCTATTAATATCATGCCAATATATGTCAAGGCTGGCAGTATCATCCCATTTGGTCCTGACGTGCAATACGCGTCGGAAAAAAAGTGGGACGACCTTGAAATACGCGTCTATCCTGGAGCAGATGCCGATTATGAGTTCTACGAAGATGAAGGAGACAATTACAACTATGAGAAAGGCTCGTTCTCTGTCATCAAATTCCATTGGGATGACGCAAACAAGGAACTGACCATAGGTGAGCGCAAGGGCGGTTTCAAAGGAATGCTTAACAACCGTAAGTTCAACATTGTCATTGTGGATGCTAACACTCCTTCTGGCGACAAGCCTGCCGCCGGCATCGTGACCGACTACAATGGCGCGGAAGTAAAGGTGAGAAGATAATGTGACATTTGATTTTCTCTGTATTATAATAGCACGGTGGCGGTCGCGTTGCCGTGCATTGTTGTATATTCTATTGCCTGCTATGATTTTTTTTGTATCTTTGCACAATACAAATCAACAAAGAGTATGAAAGGATTAGTTATAGCATCACTTGTTATTTTATCCTCAGCCGTGGTGTCAGCACAGGAGAGGGAAAGTATATTGTTGAACTTCGGATGGAAATTTCGTCTGCTTGATGAGGCGGAAACAGTACGACCAATAATGGACGATACGCAATGGAGGGTGGTAGACCTTCCGCACGATTACCAAATGGAGCTGCCTTGGAACGAGAAGGCAGATAAGGCGCGCGGATTCAAGGACTGTCCGTCTGCCGTTTACCAGAAGCACTTTACGGCTGACTCCTTGTGGAAGGGCAGAAAAGTATTGCTTGATTTCGAAGGTGTTATGACAAGCGGAGACATATTTGTAAATGGGGAGTCGGTGGGACACATCGCATACGGCTATCTCGGAGCGGAGTTCGACATAAGCCGCTATTTGAGATATGACGAGGAAAACGTCATAAGTGTGAAATGTGATGTCGCAAAAGGCGGCAGGTCACGATGGTATACCGGTGGAGGTATCTTCCGTGATGTACACATAAATGTCAAGAACCCGGTATCTGTGGCTCGACACGGTCTTTACATAACAACTCCTGAGATTACAGGCGAGTATGCCGATATCGCTTTACAAGTCGACATTGAAGGAGCGAGGGCTCAGCGGTACGACATGACTCTTGAGAGTACAATCTATGATCAAAGTGGACAGATTGTGGCACGAGGCAGTTGTGAAGTTCCGAAATACATCAAGTTGGAAATCAACGAAGTCAGAATGCCGTTGATCAGGGTTGACAATCCTAAGTTGTGGTCGTGTGAGAGTCCCACGCTCTACAGGGCTGAGGTGGTGTTAAAGAAAGATGGAGAAGTTATCGACCGTGTGAGTGATGAGTTTGGAATACGGACAATTGAGTTCTCAAAGGAATACGGGTTCAAGTTAAACGGGAAGAAGGTGTTCCTGAAGGGAATAGCCAACCATCATGATATGGGCGCGCTTGGAGCGGCGGCATTTGAGGATGGCATTGAGCGGCAGTTCAAACGTTTGAAAGAATTCGGATATAATCACGTACGTACGAGTCACAACCCGTACTCACCTGCTTTTCTGAAACTTGCTGATAAGTATGGCATACTGATTGTCGACGAACTATTCGACAAATGGCAACAGGGCGGAAACATGTGGGTGGCTGACGAACCGTTTGACCAACTGTGGTACAAGGCAGAGACGGAATGGATCAGACGCGACAGAAATCATCCGAGCGTCATCATGTGGAGTTTTGGAAACGAACTCCAAATCAACGAGTCGTGGGCGGGACTGCCTACCGGCGATTGGGGCATTACGACATACAGGTTGATGAAGGTACTTGCGGAGCGATATGACTCGACACGCCCTACAATGGTCGCAATGTTTCCGGCACGGGCAAACGCCATTCGCAACGATCCTGAATGGGAGGGCAACTTCAATCCGCCTGAACTATCGTGCGTTACCGATGTCGCCGCTTACAATTATCAGTATCCTGCGTACAAAGGATACCTTGAACATGATTCTGACTTGATAATATATCAAAGTGAGGCGACTGTCAACGACCTTCTCGGACCATGGGAAGGAATGGACAGAAAGAAAATGGTGGGGCTTGCCTATTGGGGAGCTATTGAATATTGGGGCGAGTCGAACGGATGGCCTAAGAAAGGGTGGAATTACTCTTTTTTCAGCCACAACCTCGATCCGTATCCGCAGGCTTACTTGATCAAGAGCGCGTTTAATGATGAGCCGGTTTGCCGGATTGGAGTGCAGGACGGAAAGGGTGAGGAGATCTATTGGAACGACAATACTGTGGGAACCACATTCCTTTCAAGTCATTGGAACCGTACTGAAGGTTCTAAGCAAAATGTGTATGTCTTCACCAACGCCGAGGAAGTGGAATTGATGGTTAACGGAACGTCGCTTGGAACAAGGAAGAACAGCGGACAAGGCAAGGACAAAAACCGCTTGCTGTGGAGCGATGTGGAATATGGCAAGGGCGGAAGCATTACGGCAATTGCCAGAACCAACGGAAAGGAAACCGCGCGACATGAATTGCGAACCACAGGACGCGCCGTGCGGCTGATGATTGAGGAAGAGGAGAGTGATTGGAAGGCCGACGGGATGAGTCTCAAATACCTTCACATATATGCTGTCGATTCAAAAGGCGATATGGTCCCGACTGCTGGCGATGAAGTGAAAGTCGACGTGAATGGTGGTGCGGTGATTCAAGCCATAGACAATGGCGACCACTATACTGACGAGTTGTTCGACGTGAATCCGAAAAAGATGTACAAGGGACAGTTGCTGCTCATACTTCGCTCAACTCGGAATGCCGGAGAAGTGAAAGTGGAGGCTACGTCGCCTACATTAAAGAACGCTCGATTGAAGCTAAAGACTAAGTGACGTATGCGGGTGCTACACTGACGGAAAAGCTTCTGTAGGTTCAATGAACAATAAAAATACCATCCAAACTTGTTGATAGTGAGGATGGCATTTTTGTTGTTATGGATTATATGTTGTAATGGGGCTTTACACTTTATCGCTTATATAATGTAAGCTCTTATGTGAAAGACTTTGGGCATACGTATATTTATGATTTACGTGATACGTAGCTTCCGTCGCGTGTGTCGACTTCTATCATATCGCCCTCATTGATGAATAGAGGAACGCGGATTTGTACGCCTGTCTCAAGTGTCGCCGGTTTTGTCGCGTTTGTGGCGGTGTCACCTTTAAGTCCCGGCTCAGTATAAGTGACTTTTAAAACAATCTTCACAGGAGCCTCCGCAGTGAGAATCGCACCTGTCTGGTCATCAACCGATGCCATGACCATGGTCTCTCCTTCCTTAAGGAAGTCTCCGCCGGTGATTAAGTCCTTGTTTATGTTCACCTGCTCGAATGTTTCAGTATTCATGAATACCATATCCTCTCCTTCTTTATATAGATATTGAAACTGCTGGTGGGAGACAGTCACGTCGTCAAGCTTCGCGGAGACAATCCAAGTGCGCTCAAGCACCCTTCCGTCTTCCACATTACGGAGCTTTGTAATCATCACTGTATTCCCCTTGCCCGGCTTCTTGTGAAGGAAGTCAATCACTACCCAAATTTTGCCGTCGTCGAGACGAAGGCAAACGCCTTTCTTAATGTCACCTGCTAATATAGCCATACTCTGTTTGTTTGTATTAAATGTAACTTATTCTTTTATTGTTTATCTATTGTCTTGAAATCGATTGCAAAATTAGATGTTTTTTGTAAAAGAACAAAAAAAGTAAGTGAAAAAACGACGTTTCTTTTTGTTAGGTTACATAAAATCACTAAATTTGCACGCTGTTTGCGCTAGTGGTGCATGAGAAAGTATAAATGCCCGTCTCGTAAGAAGGCGCTGAATGAAGTAATGATAATTAAAATATAAGGAAAATGAAGAGAACATTTCAACCACACAACCGTAAAAGAATTAACAAGCATGGTTTCCGTCATCGCATGGCTACAAAGAACGGTCGTCGCGTATTGTCGGCGCGTCGCAAAAAGGGACGCAAGTCACTTTCTGTATCAAGCGAGTTCCACGGAAAGAAGTAATTCTTTCGGGATGATAGAGATTATAAAGGCTGGGAAGAATACTCTCAGCCTTTCTTGGATGCAAAAAGATGATGCCTGTATAATGCAATAAATAGACGGCGATTACGTTTATAAAGATATGAAGACAAATGCGAGAAGGCGGATAAGACTAATCGGAATGATCGGGCTAACAGCTTTGATCGGATTGATCAGTATGAGGGCTTATGCACAGAAGCGTACTGTCATGAACCGCCCTTATATTGACCAACGACGGTTTCATTATGGCTTTCTTGCGGGAATAAACCTCCAGGATATAGAATTCGTCAACAACGGGTTTGTCGATGCTGATGGGAACCAATGGAACGCCGACATTGCAAACTACGACGCAGGCTTCAGCGTCGGCATCTTGGGAGAGCTTAAAATTAATGAGCATCTTGCGCTTAGACTCGTACCGACAATGCATTTCGGTGAGAAGAATACCACTTTCCGCAACCAAAAGACTGGGGAGCATAACATTCAGAACATGAAGTCAACCTTCATCTCAATCCCTGTCGACCTTAAGATAGCAGGTGAACGCTATAACAACTTCCGTCCTTATGTGATGTGCGGAGTGAACCCGGTGTACGACTTGACAGTCAAGAAACAACGCAACCTTCTTCTGAAGCATTTCGATTGCTTCCTTGAAGTAGGTATGGGGTGTGATTTCTATCTGCCTTTTTTCAAGTTCATCCCTGAGATAAAATTCTGCTATGGGCTTATGAATATAATCGATAAGAACCGTACAGATATAACCGAGGCCACGCCTATGATCTACACAAACTCGGTGGATAAGGGACGCAACAAAATGATAGTGCTGACTTTCTATATTGAATAGGTAGTTGTTCTCTCGGAAGCGTTCAGAGCATTGTCGGCCTTTGTGAAGCGATGAAGTAACAACCTTTTCGCCATTATTTTTGATTCTGAAATTTTTTTTGCTTACTTTTGCACCGCTGTAAACAAAGAATACAATAGCAAGTCATGCGATACTCAGTCATAATACCAGTGTATAATCGTCCCGACGAGGTTGACGAACTGCTTCAGAGTCTTACTGAACAAACAGTAAAGGATTTTGAAGTGATAGTCGTGGAGGACGGATCGAAAGTGAAGTGCGATGAGGTTGTCGAACGTTACAAGCAGAAACTGGATATAAAGTATTTCTATAAGGAGAACAGCGGACCTGGTACATCAAGAAACTACGGAGTGGAAAGGGCGCATGGTGAATATGTCATCATACTCGACAGCGACTGTGTGGTTCCACCACAGTACTTGGCGGCAATCGAAAAGGAACTCGACGAAAACCCGTGCGACGCTTTTGGTGGTCCTGACCGTGCCAATGATTCGTTTACACCGATACAGAAGGCCATCAGTTACAGTATGACGAGTTTCTTCACGACTGGTGGCATAAGAGGCGGGAAACGGAAGATGGATAAATTCTATCCGCGTTCGTTTAACATGGGAGTGCGTCGTGATGTATATAACGCGTTGGGGGGATTTTCAAAGATGCGCTTCGGCGAAGATATAGATTTCAGCATACGGATATTCAACGCAGGCTATACGTGCCGCTTATTCACCGACGCGTGGGTGTGGCATAAAAGGCGAACCGACATGGAGAAGTTCTTCAGGCAGGTGTTCAACTCTGGCATCGCGCGAATAAACCTGGAAAAGCGGCATCCTGGAACCATGAGGATAGTGCACTTACTTCCGACATTCTTCACTATCGGGGTAGTCTCGCTTGTTGTTGTCACGCTGATTCTGCGTTTCGCGGGTTCTTGGCTGTGGATGTATACAATACTGCCAGTGGTACTCTACTGTCTGCTGATATTCATAGACTCGTCGATGCAAAACAAAAGCATGGTGATAGGCTTCCTTTCGGTCGAGGCGGCGTTCGTGCAGCTGTTCGGCTATGGACTTGGATTTCTGAAGGCATGGTGGTTGCGATGTATACTAAAGAAAGATGAGTTCAGCGCGTTTGAGAAGAACTTCTACGATTAAATACACGTACAGAAAAAACAACAGTTATATAAAAGGATGATGGACAATGGATCTATAAAAAGCTGGGCGCTGGAAGAACGCCCCAGGGAGAAAATGAGAGACAAGGGAGCGCAAGCCCTTACAGACGCAGAGCTTCTGGCAATACTGATAGGGTCAGGATCGACGAGCAAGTCGGCTGTACAACTGATGAAGGAAGTGCTGGCTGCATGTGACAACCGGCTGTCGATGCTTAGCAAGATGACTATCGAAGAACTGATGACCTTCCACGGAATAGGGGAGGCAAAGGCCGTCACAATCAAAGCCGCGGCTGAGATAGGAAGACGAAGGGCATTGGAAAAGGCAAATGAAATAAACCAAATAGTCACCGCTGAGGATGTGTATGTGATGATGCGTCCTTTGATGCAAGACTTGCCGCACGAGGAATTCTGGGTACTACTGCTTAACAACAGTGCCAGGGTAATCAAAAAAGTGAGGCTGAGCAGTGGAGGTCTGACCCAGACCGCGGTAGACATACGAATGATATTGAAGGAGGCTTTGATGGTGGATGCTACGAATATAATAGCATGTCATAACCACCCTTCGGGGTCACTCCGACCGAGTAGCGACGACATCAACCTGACAAACAAGATAAAGGCAGCCGCTACAACAATGAACATACGCCTGCTCGATCACGTAATAGTGACCGACGGACAATATTATAGTTTCGCAGACAATGGAAAAATATGATATAGAAGTGAAGACGGTCGAGATGTTGAAAACTGTCTTTGATCCTGAAATCCCAGTGAATGTGTACGACTTGGGACTGGTATACAAAATCGATGTCACCGATGACTACGTGGTGAACATAGAAATGACACTTACAGCCCCCTCGTGTCCTGCCGCCGACTTTATAGTGGAGGATATAAACCAAAAAGTCGGGTCGATTGAGGGAGTGAAAGGCGTAAATGTGGAAATAGTCTATGAACCCGAGTGGAACAAGGACATGATGAGTGACGAGGCAAAACTCGATCTCGGCTTGATGTAGCCGCGCTTTAAGGATTATAGTAATGTAGTGGCTGTTGTTTCCTAAAAACGAGCTTGGCAGATTGTAAGAATTAGAATAGGTTCAATATAATAAAAGAGACGAATTATGGTGTATTTCTTGTCGGACGCCCATCTTGGAAGTCGCGCTCTTGAACACAAACGAACTCAAGAACGCAAGTTGGTCAGATTCCTCGATACGATTAAGAACAAGGCGGAAGCGGTGTATCTCATGGGCGACATGTTTGACTTTTGGTTCGAATACAAGGACGTGGTTCCAAAAGGGTATACACGCTTTTTAGGTAAACTGAGTGAGTTGACGGATCTCGGCGTGGAAGTTCACTATTTTACTGGTAATCACGACATGTGGATGGGTGACTATTTAGAAAAGGAGTGCGGGGTCATAATACACCACGAACCGTGTCTGTTGGAAATTTACGGAAAGGAATTCTATCTTGCACATGGACATACATTGGACATCGACAAGAACGACATGATGGCCCGCTTTATGTTCTGGTGCTTTCAAAACAAAACCTTGCAACGTATTGCGAGGGGCTTGCACCCACACTGGTTTGTGAATTTTGGACTCAACTGGGCAAAACATAACCGCATAATGCATGACGGAACTGGCGAGGACCAATATAGAGGTGAGCAACAAGAGAACCTTGTCATCTTTGCTAAGAATTACTTGAAGTCACATCCAAGTGTCAATTATTTTATATTCGGACACCGGCACATAGAACTCGACCTGATGATAAGTCATGAATGCCATGTAATAATATTGGGCGAGTGGTACAGCTTGTTTACCTATGCCTCGTTTGATGGCGACCAACTCCTGATGGGTAACTACATAGAAGGAGAAACCCAACTATAGAGGTCAAATCTGTTGTCACAAGTCCGTATATATACTTTTTCTTGCATTTTATGCGTGAAATGCATTGTTGTTTGCATGTTATTTTATAATTTTGCAGTCATAAATGAATAAATATACAAAAGATGAGCGTTAAAACATCAAGACTGGAAGTGATAAGGCTGATTCTGTCGAGTCAAGAGATATCATGTCAAGAGGACTTGCTTAAGGAGTTGCGACGAGAAGGCTACCAAATAACTCAAGCGACCCTTTCGAGGGACCTCAAGCAGCTAAAAGTCGCAAAGGCGGCTTCGATGAGCGGCAAGTCAGTGTATATTTTGCCAAACAACACAATGTATAAGCGTATTCGCGAACACAGGCCTGTAAGCGAGATGTTGATGAGCAACGGCGTTCAGTCGATACGTTTTAGTGGAAACTTGTGCGTTATCAAGACCCGGCCAGGGTATGCGAGCAGCATAGCTTACGATATAGACAATTCGAGCATACCGGAAATTATCGGCACTGTCGCAGGCGATGACACGATAATGATCGTGCTTGAGGAAAACAGTTCCAGGGACTTGATGAAGATGAAACTTGAGACAACACTATACAAATAAAGAAAACATTTTAAAGGAAAAGAATAGAAGATGAGGCGGGAGTGAGTCCTACCTAAGATAACGGAAATGGAATATCCTGATGGAATAAAGGTCATTGTGGCTGATGCTTCGCATGAGAAGTACGTTGACCTTATTAATAATACAATACGCGAGGCCGCAAGGAAACGTGGAACTGGAATTGCGGAACGCACACACGAATATGTCGCTACGAAGATGAAGGAGGGGAAGGCCATATTGGCTCTCGACCCGAGTGTGCAAACAGAATTGGGTGACAAGTTTGCTGGATTCAGTTATATCGAGACATGGGGCAATAAAGCTTATGTTACTACTTCAGGCTTGATTGTACACCCAGAATATCAAGGACGTGACATATCAAAGCGTATAAAAGACCATACATTTACCCTTGCGCGTGTTCGCTGGCCCCACGCCAAGATATTCTCGTTGACCAGCGGCGACGCTGTAATGAAAATGAATACGGCTCTTGGTTATGTGCCTGTGTCTTTCCAACAACTGACTGATGATGACGCTTTTTGGCGTGGATGCATAGGATGTGTAAACTATCCAATATTACAAATGAAAAATCGAAAATTCTGCATCTGCACAGGCATGCTATATGATCCGGAACAACACAAGGGTGAGCCTACACCCATTGAGATATTCCAGGAGATTATCAAGGAAATGACAAAAAGAGGACTTATGTGACGCCTGTGATATGCCACCTACAAAGTGGGTCATACGAACCTGATGATGTGATATTAAATAATAAATAATATATAAAAGGATGGATAAGAAGAAGAAAGTGGTGGTTGCGTTCAGCGGAGGCCTGGACACATCTTACACAGTGATGTACCTTGCAAAAGAGAAAGGTTATGAAGTTCATACCGCATGTGCCAACACAGGTGGTTTTAGTGAAGAACAATTGAAAACTAATGAAGCGAATGCCTACAAGTTGGGTGCTACGAAATATGTTACACTCGATGTGACGCATGAGTACTATGAGAAGAGTCTGAAATACATGATTTTCGGCAACGTACTTCGTAACAACTGCTATCCTATATCTGTCAGTTCAGAACGTATATTCCAAGCTTTGGCTATCGCGCGCTATGCTAAGGAAATTGGTGCTGATGCTATAGCTCATGGAAGCACAGGCGCGGGTAACGACCAAATTCGCTTTGACATGACGTTCCTCGTTATGGCTTCTGGCATGGAGATTATAACTCTCACACGCGACGGGAATCTCAGTCGGCAAGAAGAAATAGACTATCTGAACAAACATGGCTTCTCTGCGGACTTCGCCAAACTGAAGTATAGCTATAATGTCGGACTTTGGGGTACCAGCATTTGTGGTGGTGAATTGCTTGATTCTACCAAGGGACTGCCAGAGTCTGCCTATTTAAAACATCCGACAAAAGAAGGACCTGAGATTTTGAAGATAGGTTTTGATAAAGGTGAAATCAGCGCGGTAAACGGCAAGGTATACGCCGACAAAATAGAAGCAATTCAAGCTGTTGAGAAAATAGGTGCAGCCTACGGCATTGGGCGTGATTGCCATGTAGGTGATACGATAATCGGCATCAAGGGACGTGTAGGCTTTGAGGCGGCGGCACCAATGCTTATAATCGGAGCACATCGCTTTCTTGAGAAGTTCGTTTTGTCTAAATGGCAACAATACTGGAAAGACCAAATCAGTACATGGTATGGAATGTTCTTGCACGAGAGTCAGTATCTGGAACCAGTAATGCCCGACATGGAAGCTATGCTTACAAGTTCACAGCGCAATGTAACTGGTGAAGTGACTCTTGAATTGCGCCCTCTTTCGTTCCAGACTGTAGGTGTCGATTCGCCTAACGACCTTGTGAAGAACAAGCTTGGCGAATATGGGGAGACCGCTAAGGCATGGACCAGTGAGGATGCGAAGGGATTCATCAAGGTCACTTCTACTCCACTACGCGCTTACTATCTTGCTCACCCTGATGAAAGACAATAAGTGATGATTAAAGTAGGAATATTTGGAGCCGCAGGCTATACCGGGGGCGAACTGACACGTTTGCTCATAAATCACCCTTCGGCTGAGATTGCGTTTGCTAACAGCGAGTCGAATGCCGGAAACAAGGTCTACGATGTTCATGAGGGACTTATTGGCGAAACGGAACTCACCTTCACCGATAAAGCTCCAATCGATGATGTTGATGTAATCTTCTTGTGTTTCGGTCATGGCAAGAGCGAGGCGTTCCTTAAGGAACATTCAGTGCCTTCGCATGTTAAGATTATAGACCTTGCACAAGATTTCCGTATAGCGGGCAGTCATGACTTCGTGTATGGTCTGCCTGAGGTTCACCATGAAAAAATCCACAAGTGTGAACATTTGGCAAACCCAGGGTGTTTTGCCACCGCTATACAATTGGGACTTCTTCCATTGGCAAAAGCGGGTCTGTTGGTACATGATGTTGGCGTTAGTGCCATCACAGGCTCTACTGGCGCGGGACAAAAGCCCGGCGTAACGACGCATTTTTCATGGAGGGTGGATAATATAAGTATATATAAAGTATTCACGCACCAGCATTTGCATGAAATAGTGCAGACGCTGAATGAATTGCGACCAGATAATGCTCCACGTTTCATTGATACGCTCAATGAAGGTTACGATGTGTCGGACGGGGTGCATATTGATTTTATTCCATTTAGAGGAAACTTCTCACGTGGTATTTTCTGCACAGAGACAATCACACTCGGCAGTCCTGTAGCTGATGTCGCATCGCTATACCGTGAGTTTTACGCAAATGCCGCTTTCACACATTATTCTGATAAACCATTGGATTTGAAACAGGTGGTCAACACAAACAAGGCTCTTGTGCATGTCGACTCTTTTGGAAGGAAGATAGTTGTCACGTCAGTAATTGACAACCTGTTGAAGGGAGCGGTCGGACAGGCAGTGCAAAATATGAACTTGATGTTCGGGCTTGATGAAACAGAAGGACTGAAACTGAAGGCAAGTGGATTTTAATAACGAGCAAATTATATAATAGATAACAACTATGCAATTATTTGATGTTTTCCCTTTGTTCAATGTCGCTATCGTGAAGGGCAGGGGGTGCAAGGTTTGGGACGATAAAGGGCAGGAGTATCTTGACTTATATGGAGGACATGCCGTCATAAGTATAGGGCATAGCCACCCCCACTATGTTAAGATGATGACCGAACAACTCGGCAGACTCGGTTTCTATAGCAATTCTGTGATAAACCCGTTGCAACGTGAGTTTGCACGTCGACTTGGAACAGTATGCGGATATGACGATTACAGTCTCTTTCTCATCAACTCTGGTGCAGAAGCCAACGAAAACGCATTGAAACTTGCATCGTTCTATAATGGGCGCAAGCGTGTGCTTGCTATTGACAAGTCTTTCCATGGTCGTACTTCGTTAGCGGTGGAGGTGACAGACAATAAAAAAATTGTATCACCTATAAATGATAACAATCATGTGACTTTCCTCCCTCTGAACGATCTGGAGGCATGGAAGAAGGAAATAGAGAAGGGCGACGTATGTGCCTGTATCGTGGAGTGCGTGCAAGGTGTTGGTGGAATAAGAATGGTTGACAAAGATTTCTTGCAAGGAATCAGTAAACTTTGTGAAGAACACAACGCCATTCTCATCTGTGATGAAATACAATGTGGCTATGGACGTACAGGCAGGTTTTTCGCACACCAGTATTTGGATGTGAAGCCTGATTTGATAACGGTTGCCAAAGGAATCGGAAACGGATTCCCAATGGCTGCCGTCCTGATCTCACCCAAGTTCAAGCCTGTGTATGGTCAGCTCGGCACCACATTCGGTGGTAATCATTTGGCTTGTACAGCGGCGTTGGCTGTACTCGATGTCATGGAAGAAGAACACCTCGTTGAGAATGCTGGTGTAGTGGGAGCTTATCTTATGGATCGTCTTAAGAGTGAACACCTGCCACACGTTATTGATATCCGTGGCAAGGGGATGATGATTGGCATCGAACTCGACGTTCCATACAAGGAAATACGCAACAATCTTGTTTATGAACAGCATTGTTTCATTGGTTGCAGCGGGACGAATGTCCTGCGTGTCCTTCCTCCGCTTTGTCTGTCTAAAGAAGAGGCGGATGACTTCGTGGAACGACTGAAGAAGGTGTTGTAAGTAATACGCCCAGGCGGAATTATATGCGCTACAGGATTCTACTTGCACTATTCCTATTGTGTGGCCGTGTTGCGTCGTACTCGCAGGATTCAGTACTCACTGTTAGTAACTTGCTGAAATCTACTACTATCGGCGGCTATATCGTCCCGAGGGCGGTGTGGACTGATAACGAGCAGTCGGACAATGGTACCGATTTCGGCATACGTTTCGCACGTGTCCATATTAAAGGCGACATACTTGACTTTGGTTTCAACTTGCAAATGGAACTCACCGGACGTTCTGGCACCAAGCAGGAGAAAGGACCTCGTATCATTGACGCATGGGTCGAATGGAAGAAATATGATTTCTTACGTATTCGATTCGGGCAGCAGAAACGGACGTTTACTTTTGAGAACCCTTACCATCCAATAAACATTGGTCTTGGCAGTATCGCTCAATGCGTCAATTACCTTGCTGGCTTTAACGATCGTGTGGGCGAGCATGTGTGTAATGGGCGTGATTTAGGAATCGCTGTTTACGGCGATTTTATGCCGATGGACGACCACAAGTTGCTGCACTATCAAATGGGTGTGTTCTCTGGCCAAGGTGTTAACCACTCTGATAAGAACAAGCGGAAGGACTTCATGGGAGGCGTGTATGTGGAGCCTGTCAGAAATCTGTGTATTGGTGCTTTCGGATGGACGGGCAATTATGTAAATGACAATGATGAAACAATCGATCGAAAGCGTTGGAGTGCAGGGATAAAATATGAGTCCGATTGGTCAGCACGTGCTGAATATGTGGGCGATAAGGAGGCTGACGGATGGTATGCGCTTTTAGGTGTTCCCATAGTTGGCAAATGTAAGCTGTATGGACGTTGGGATGTCTATCGCTCAGACAAGAGTTGGGCTACAACTAAGACTAACTATGGACTTGCCTTTAACTACTCTCTCTGTCAGTATCTGCTAATGCAAGTCACGTATTCGTTTACTCACGACCGTACTGCTGTGGATCATAATTATAATCAAATTGATGTCCAGACGTATGTGAAGTTCTAATTTTTATGACTAAATTTGCATCAAATAAATTGATTACAATGGAAAAAGGACTTAAATTCATTCTGAACATATCGACGGCTATCGCATTATTTGTATCTCCTGCCATAATGCAGGCGCAGACCATCGAGGAAGTTACTTCTGCGGGTAACGCATACCAACAGGAACTAAAGGCGCAAATTAAGACGGCAAAAGAAAAGATCAAGGCAACACGCGCCCAACTTAATAGCGAGACGCGAGAACTGAACCGACTTAATCGTGAATTACAGAAGACGCGTACCCAATTACAACGTGAGAAGCAGTCGGCACGACGCGCTAAAGCGACAGGACGAAAATATAAACCTCGTATGGTAATTCCTGTGACCAAAACAGAAGGTCAGACGACAACGGATAATCAGTCCGACCAAACTAACAAGGACAAGCGGACATCTACTGTCGGAAGGAGAAAATCAACCGAATCGCAATCATCTGGCAAGGTGACGGAAAAGGAAAACAAGACCAAGCAGGAAACTTCTGAGAATGGATCATCAGTAAACAAAAAAGAGGTGACTGACAAAGAAACGACAGCTGAATCCAAAGACAATAAAGAAACTGCACGTCAAAAGACGGAGGACAAGGAAGCTGCGGCGCAGCAAAAAGCGGCAGAAAAGGAGGCTGCGGCAAAAGCTAAGGAGGAAGCTGCAAAACAGAGAGCAGCAGATAAAGAAACGGCTGCGAAGAATAAAGCCGCTGATAAAGAAGAGGCTGCAAGAGAGAAAGCGACTGAAAAAGACGCTAAGGCAAGGTTGAAAGCGGCTAAAGCCGCGGCAAAGAAGGAGGCCGCTGAACAAAAGGCCCGGGAAAAGCAGGAGGCAAAAGCCAAAAAGGCGGCAGAGAAAGCATCAAAGCCCAAGGTGACAGTTCGCCGACAGCGTGAGCTAAAAACGAAAAAGTCTGATACAGAGGATCAAGAATAAGAACGGCTCTAAGTGGTTGTCAATGCTGTACTTCAGTAACTGTGAAGTGCATCCAACCTGATTCTTTTTTGTCATTATATGTAAACAGCCCTAAACGGTCGCCTCGGTAGTTACCCCATTGCAGTGTGTAGTCTGCATCGGATACATGGTGGAAGTGTACCCCATCGAAACTATACGAATAGCGGCTAAGTCCGTCGAGCCCCCACTCACTACGAAGAAAAATTGTGTGCCGCCTGCGTGAAGGTAGGGTGAGCAAAGTTCTGGCGGGCATGTTATTGGTCTGAAAGTAAAGTACCCGTATCTTCCCTTCCTGTCTAATACCAAATATCGACCATGATGCGGAGAAGTGACAAATGCCTCCAGTCTGTCCGTCTGTCATATCGCTTAAATTGACTCGTATGGTGATACGGTTCTGTGGCGTACGCCATGAGCGGGTTGTGAGGACGTTCCCAACTTTAAGCAAATTGTCAGATTCGAGAGGCTTGAATGCCCCAAGTGTCACATGCAGGTGTCCTTTACGGTAGCCGTAGCGTTTGACCATGTCGGTACGGGGATAGTAGTTCCATTCCCATGCCTCACCGTATGGTACGGCTTTGTCGTCTCGTGAGTGTCGATCCCAATAACATTGTTTGCCTCGTAAGGTCCTTATAGCTTTTGAGTTTGCAGTGGAGGGTTTTGCATGTTGCCACACCATGCTGCCATCGGCTGGTTTTCCTGCAATAGGCCATCCGTCGTTGCATGTGACGGGTAGCAGACTGACTGCGCGGCCCGACCAGTCGCCTGTTCCATGATGAGTAAGGAAAAAACAATGTCCGTCGGAGTCGGTGAGGAATCCTCCCTGATTTGGTTCATTATACTGCCTTCCTGTTTGCGATACGGGGCGCGCCTCACTATATGGACCACCTATGTCGGAGGCGCGTTGTATCATGAGCTGGCGTCCCTCTTGATTGACTTCGCTGAACAAATGGTAGTAGTAGCCTCCGTATTTGTACAGTTTGTTTGCCTCTCGTCCGTTACCCTCGTTTATAAGCCTGGCGGTTTCTGGTATTATATCACGGTAGTCACTTGCCAAGTCGAACAGGTATGTCTTGTAACCGTTGGCGAAATCTGTTCCTACGAGATAACCTTTGCCATCATCATCAAAGAAAGGACATGGATCATCCCAACCACTCCCAATTGACATTTTTGTCAGATCGTCCCAAGGTCCTGCGACTGTAGTTGCGGATGTCATGAAGTAACCTTCGTCGGGTGTGCCAAAATATATATAGAAGCGTCCTTTATTGTAGCGGATGGCTCCTGCCCATATACCACGTCCATAGCGATCCATTTTGTCATAGTTCATTGCCGGATCAATCTGCCTTATATCTCTTACCGCGTATCCGGCGGTTTCCCAATTGACCATGTCGTGTGATTTTAGTATAATCATTCCTGGTTGGAATTGAAATGTGGACGATATCATGTAGTAAGTGCCGTCAACCTCTATACAGTCGACATCACTGAAGTCGGCTGGCAGAATAGGGTTGCGATAGGTTCCGTCGTGCATGTCACCCCATTTCTCCCATTTTCCCCATTCTTGTGCGCTTGCATGATATGATACAGTCCAAGCTGCCACTACAAGCAATATAAGTCTTGATATTGACATAGTAATATGATAAAAGATGAATACGTTATGCAAATATAGTGCAAACCGAACACAATACAAAATAAACTCGTCTATTTTTATTGTTGAGGTGCCGCCTATATTATGAAAAAATATAGTGCAAACCGAACACAATACAAAACAAATTCATTTGTTTTTATTGTTTTCACCCGTAAATGGGCAGCGTCATGACATAGCTCAAGCAAGCTTGGTTCTGCTCATTTGACTTGCACCATTTGTGTTGAGGTGTTGTCTACATTATATCAATGTACATGTAAAATGGCAGATGGCAAAAGGTTTCCTTCAAGAAAATAATGTGTGCGAAATGATTTTTTTGTGTTATGATGGCTTGGTTTTGGCTTAATTTGTTTACCTTTGCGTTATAACTATCAATTACTATTACAGATGAAGAAATATTTTACATTATTCATATGCCTTTTTATGGCGGCTGCGATGTACGCGCAGCGAGTGACTGACAAATTGGACCGAGGACTTGTGGCTGTACCCGGACAGTCAGGTGGCATATTCGTGTCATGGAAAGTTCTTGGAGAGGAATACTATGACGTAACTTACAATTTGTATTGTAACGGACAAAAGATTGCGAGCAACTTGAATGTTTCAAACTACACTCATACGAGCGGCACCACAGCTTCGAAATACAGTGTCGCGCCAGTGGTGCGCGGAGTGGAGCAAGCGCAATGCGCTCAAGTGTCAGTCTGGGCTGCCGGTTATAAGGAGGTTCAGCTTATTGCGCCAGTAGACCGTGACGGAAATGACGCGGCAAGTTATTATCAAGTGAATGACATCAGTCTTGGCGACTTGAATGGCGATGGTGTGAGTGAATTTATCATCAAGCGTCCGTGTTCCGACGCTTCCGATCCGTCCCAAAATATTCGTTTCCACCATGTGGACTGCTATGATATAAATGGTAATCGCCTGTGGTGGATAGACATGGGACCGAACATGCTCGCAGGAGCTGACGAACAATGGGATGTGGTTTGCTTCGACTGGGACGAGGATGGCAAGGCGGAGGTGCTGTTGCGTGGTGCTGATAACATGATCATACACCATGCCGACGGCACGACAACCAAGATTGGTGGCGACGAAGATACAAGATGGAGTGGAATAGAATATACGTCTACAGGAAACGAGTACTTGCTTTATTTGGATGGCACTACTGGAAAACCTTACCAAATAGGACCGTCTGAGCATCCCGACTATATGAATTATCCACTGACACGTGGTCAAGACTCCGATTGGGGAACGGGAATCGTTGGGCACAGGTCGACGAAACACTATTTTGGCGCTCCTTACCTCGATGGTCGTCATGCCAGCATCTTTCTGGGACGAGGTTGCTACACGCAGCACAAAATGATTGCATACGATGTAGATCATACCACTCATCAGCTGACACAACGTTGGTATTGGGAAAGCACACAGAGCGGTCCTTGGTTTGGTCAGGGCTACCACAACTTTGCCGTTGGTGATGTGGACTGGGATGGTAAGGACGAAATTATATTCGGCTCAATGGTTATTGACGATAATGGAAAAGGACTGTCGACTACGGGGCTCGGACATGGTGACGCACAGCACTGTTCCGATTTTGATCCATATCGCAAGTACGAGGAGCAATTCGCTTGTAACGAAACAAGTCCTTGCATGAATTATCGTAATGCGGTGACATCTCAGATATACTATCGTATCACAGGTGACAGTGATGATGGGCGGGCGTTGATGGGCAATTTCACCAACAGCTATCCAGGTTCTACTGGCCGGTCTGTCTCGTCCGGTTGGATCAGCTCATGCGCCGACAAGGAGATAAGCGGTCTCGACCTCATACCGTGGGGTGACTTGAATGCCCGCATCTATTGGGACGGAGACCTTCTTGATGAGTACATGGACTCTCCTGGAACCGCCAGGGCGGCTGTCGTTTATAAGCCAGGCACAGGAACGCGATTGGTTCAATGTGTAGGAAATCTTGCAAACAGCTCAAAAAACAATGCCGGAGCCATTGGTGACATCTTTGGAGACTGGCGTGAGGAGATGGTGTTGCGCTATGGTGATAATGCATTCGTGATTTATACGACTAATTATCCTACAACCTATAGAATCCCAACTCTTTGGTCTGACCATCAGTACCGTAATGCCATGGTATGGCAAACTATGGGATACAACCAACCTCCTCACAAGTCATACTTCCTTGGCCAGCTGGAAGGCATCACTGTCGCTCCTCCTACGAACACCATGACAAATCGTGTGGAGATAGCCAATGGCGGAACAATCACCTCGCAGGATGAACACCTTATCGTGTGCGAGATGAACGACACGAAGATAAAAATTCAGGATGGTGCGGCTCCATACATGGTTACGTTCTATGTGCCTTCAAATGTTGAGGGGACGGCGGAGAGTAATACAACGACAAAGAATACGCCAATCAACTATTCGTACTATACATGCGACGTGACGGGTGGCGCGCTTACAGGTACAATGCGCCTTGTAAAGCAAGGTGATGGTATACTTAACCTGCCTGCGGTCGACATGACATATACAGGGGAGACAAACATTTGGGCTGGCACGCTTAATTTCAATGGAACCTTGAAACAGTCTCCTTTATGGCTCAACCGCTTTGCGGAACTCAATTCCGACGGTGGCGAGTTCAAGAGCATAAAGGCTGACTATGGGTCGGTCATACGACCAGGTGGCGCTGATAATGTCGGGACAATCACAGTCGACAGCATGCTCAGTCTTGGGTTCGGTTCGAGAATTGCACTCGATGTCTATTCGGATGGTTTCAAGGCCGACCAAATCAATACAGAGGCATTGAGCGTTGAGAAGAAAACAGCAGAAGTATGGCAGAATTATGGCCCGGCATACATCCAGCCAGTTATAGAGATAGTTGAACACATGGTTGAAGGTGCGACAACCCTTGAGTCTGGCTCTTATATTATAGGAAAGGTGAAACACCTGACCGGTTCGCTCGCTAATATAAAGATAGAAGGAGTGACCGATCTTAAAGCGGGACTTTCTATTGACGGTGACAGCAATCTTGTGCTTACTCTTGGTTCGGTACGCGGGGCTTCAGAGATTACATGGACGGGAGCGTCATCAAATGTGTGGGATTATGCGAAGTCAACAAACTTCTACGACTTTGGCGATACGGCAAAGGTAGCGGACTATTTTGTAAAGGGCGACATAGTGAATTTCACTGACGAGGCATCCACAACCACAGTAAATCTGGAGGATGATGTCGTAGCCGATACAGTGCGGTTCAGCAATTCTACAAAGACCTACACGCTTTCGGGTATAGGCTCGATTCAGGAAGGTTCGGCTTTTGTAAAAGAAGGCGCAGGAACGGTGAGGATCACCAATGAGAACTCATACACTGGCGGCAACTATCTGAGAGGTGGAACAGTGATCATCAATGCGCTTGCCAACGATAATAAGGCAAGCGGCAATCTTGGAGCAAAGACCACGCTCGCAAGCAAGTTCACGATGGAGAATGGGGCTACACTGCAGAATTCGGAGTCAATAATCAACGGTTCTCCAATCAAGTTTGTCGGAACAGAAGGCGGAGTGATTGACAACTCTGGTAGTTTCACTCAAAATGCATCGTTCTCTGGAACTTTGCTTACTAAGAAAGGCAACGGATGGCTGACAATTAACAATGCCGGAACTGTTAGCAAGATGGTCGTGGCCGCGGGAACGGTTAACGCTACGGCAAAAGCCGCTAATGCTGTAGAATTGCAAGGCACGGCTTCTGTCATGGGAAGCGGCTTTACCAGTACGCCTATATATGTGTCTAATGGAGCAAAAGCGTCGCTGACTACTGTGAACAGAAATACTACAAGCCTCGCATTGACTGGTGACGGACAGATCACAATATACAGTGCCGCAGAACAGGGCAACGGATGGGTGGCTACACGTACACCTTTGAAACTCAACATGTCGAAATTCGAAGGAATACTGGTTGCAGATGCCACAATCGCTTCTGACGGACGGTTTACATTTGATACAAGCAGTGGCGGTGATGGTTGGACGTTGAACATACCGTCGGGCGTGTATGTACAGAACTCGGGTAAGACTCTCCGTATCGGACAGCTTACCGGTGAAGGTTCGCTTGGTGGTTTCAGCTCTTTCTCCAATAGTTCTACAGCCTCGGCTAATACATGGCAAGTAGGAAACGACAGCACCGACTTTACATTCAGCGGAATAGTTACAGGCAGCGATAAGTTTACGAAGTCGGGTGATTGTAAGATGACTGTAAAGGGTGTTTGGGATAATACAGGCGCAATTACTGTGTCTGAAGGAGAACTTCACGTTAACTCGGGTGCGGCTTTGGGCACAGGGACGCTAACCGTCTCAAAAGGAGCAACTCTATCGGGTGCGGGCGCGTTGACTAACTCGTCGTTTACAATCAACGGAACACTGCAAGTGGGCGCACTCCCAACGTCGTTCTCGGGTTCACTCGACATGGGCGCGAAGAATGTGACCATAGGTCTACAGGGTGTTTATCAAACGTGCGCGCGCAAGTGCGCAACGGCTACAAATGCCGGTTGCGCTTACATGACGAACGTAAAGACCCTGACTGTAAATGGTACGGTCAAGGTAGTCTTGAGCCGTATGTCAACTCTTACTGTAGGCGATTCTGTAAGAGTGTTCCAAGCTGATAAAATAACCGGAAATCCTAAGTTCGACTTGCCAAATGTGTTTGTTTGGGACACAAGCCGCATAAAGGATGGAGTTTTGTTCATTGTTGGACGCAATGACGTGAACAATGACGGACTGGTCGACACGCAGGACGTCTTGCAAATATATGACTATATGAGGACTCACGATGGAGGTGAAGCCACAGGTGCCATAGAAGATGCTAATAATGATGGTGTCGTTGATACGCAGGACGTGTTACAAATATATGATAATATAAGAGACAACTAATAAAAAGTGATTAGATATGGCAACGTATGCAATAGGAATGGACATAGGCGGTACGAATACCGTTTTCGGAATTGTCAACAAAAAAGGCGAGATTATTGCCTCAGACGCAGTCAAGACAAGGGACTATCCGGTACTTGATGACTACATAAAGAATGTAAGCGAAAGGGTGAGGACTTTGTATGAGAGTCAAAATATCAAACCCAGTGAAATCGCCGGACTTGGAATTGGAGCTCCAAATGCCAACTATTATCATGGAACTATTGAGTATGCGGCGAACCTGCCGTGGAAGGGCATTGTGATTCCGCTTGCCGACATGTTCAGCCTTGAACTTGACGGAATGATGGTAAAGGCGACTAACGACGCTAATGCGGCCGCCCTCGGAGAGAAGGCGTATGGTGTAGCTAAAAATCTCAACAATTTCATCATGATCACACTTGGCACCGGTGTCGGCTCGGGTGTCGTAATCGACGGGAAGATGGTGTATGGAAATGACGGGTTTGCCGGAGAACTCGGCCATGTGATTGTCCGGCAGAACGGGCGTCAGTGTGGTTGTGGTAGAAAAGGGTGTTTGGAAACTTATTGCTCCGCTACAGGCGTGGCGCGTACTGCGCAGGAATTGCTTCAGACATCTGAGCTTCCTTCGTTGTTGCGCAACCTGAAGATTGACGACATTACGTCGAAGGACATTTACGACGCTGCTGTGAAAGGCGACGAGATGGCTATAAGAATATTCAAGGAGACAGGCACGATACTTGGACATGCTTTCGCCAACTTTATCGCTTTCTCCAACCCTGAGGCTATCATCTTGTTTGGCGGACTTGTGAAGGCAGGCGACTTCATTCGCAAATACACTTACGAGGCAATGGAAGACAATGTAATGAACATATATAAGGGACGTACAAAATTGCTGATTTCATCAATAAAGGACTCCGACGCGGCCGTTCTTGGCGCTTCGGCAATAGTATGGTAGTCTGACCTTGCGGCGGACAATCGTGAATAAAAGACTTTTCATACTGAATTTGTACTTTATTTTTGCTAACTTTGCAGAAACATTTTAATATTAAAACGAATAAATAAATGAAACCAACTTTATTTCTACTTGCTGCTGGTATGGGAAGCCGTTATGGAGGCTTGAAGCAGCTTGATGGTCTGGGACCAAATGGCGAGACCATCATGGATTACAGCATCTATGATGCCATACGTGCCGGATTTGGCAAAATCGTATGGGTAATACGTAAAGACTTTGAGGATCAATTCAGATCGCAAATACTTTCAAAGTACGAAGGAAAAGTGGAGTGCAAGCTTTGCTTCCAGTCTCTCGACGCTCTGCCTGAAGGATTCAGCGTTCCTGAAAACCGTGTAAAGCCATGGGGGACGAATCATGCTGTTTTGATGGGTAAGGACATTATAAAGGAGCCTTTCTGTGTCATCAATTGCGATGACTTCTATGGTCGCGACGCTTTTGAAACTATTGGAAAGTTTCTCACGGAACTGCCCGATGGATCAAAGAACAAGTACGCCATGGTAGGCTTCCGCGTTTGCAACACACTGAGTGAGAACGGTTCGGTAGCACGTGGCATTTGTGCTACTAACGACAAGCATCATCTTACGGATGTCGTAGAGCGTACTGAGATAATGCGTGTCAACGGGAAAATCTGCTATAAGGATGGTGATGAATGGATAGGCATTGAGGAAAACGCTCCTGTATCGATGAATATGTGGGGCTTCACTCCTGATTATTTCCAGCACAGCGAGGAATGTTTCAAGGAGTTCCTCAGCGATCCTAAGAACATGGCAAATCCTAAGTCGGAGTTCTTCATCCCGTTGGTAGTAAGCCAGCTTATCAACAGTGGTACGTCTACGGTTGAGGTACTCGACACCACGAGCAAGTGGTTTGGTGTGACATACGCCGCCGACCGTCCTGACACAGTGGCGCGAATCAAGTCGCTTGTTGACGCTGGTGTATATCCAAACAAGCTGTTTTAACGGCTGACGATTAAACGTCCCTTCCCGTGCGTTTGTACTGGAAGGGACTTCCTTTTTTATAAAGACAACAATTATATGAAGGCTACAATTACAATTATAGTAATCTGTTTTGTGGGCGCGTTGACCGTGTTCCCACAGAAGTTCACCATCATGTCATACAATTGCGAGAATGCGTTCGATACCATTCACGATGAGGGTAAGAATGACATGGAGTATCTGCCAGGCAGCCCGAGGAGATGGACTCGCTGGCGCATGTTTCAGAAATTAGAGAAAATCGGCAAGGTGATCGCTGCCGCAAGTGCCACAGTACCTGTTGACATCGTATGCCTTGAGGAAGTGGAGAACGACACGGTATTGTCGTACTTGACAAGGCGTACGCCGCTTGCGTCTGTCGGCTACGAGTATGTCATGACCCATTCTGCGGATGTGCGTGGCATTGATGTGGCGTTGTTGTACTCCCCCTTCACGTTCCATCCGTTCAGTCATCATGCGATACGCGCAAATACGACTTCGGCGACCCGTGACGTCCTGTATGTAGGAGGAACTGCGGGCAAGGGCGACACGTTGGATATTTATGTCGTCCACTTGCCTTCCAAGCTGAACGGCAGAAAGAGCATGAAGAACCGTGAGGTGGTGATAAGTGCCGTTGTGCAGTCGCTTGACTCGTTGCGTGGTGTCAGGAACGACCCGCATGTAGTGATCTTGGGCGACTTCAATGACGGCCCTAAATCAAAACTTTGCAGGACTTACTTTGCCAGTTTTGTGAATTTGTCTGAACAATACGGCTTGATCGACGGTAGCAAGGAGGCGAGAGTGAAAGGTACGTATAAATATAACGGCTTTTGGGATTGCATTGACCAAATAATAGTAAGCAAGAACCTTGCAGGCGGCAAGTCGTATATACTTAACTTCCCATTTCTGCTTGAGGATGACACGAAGTTTGGAGGCATCAAGCCTTTCCGCACGTATATTGGCTATAAATACAACAAGGGCTTCAGCGATCACCTTCCAGTGATGCTGAAGCTCATATTGTAGGACGTATGGCTTTATATTTATACAATGCCTTGCGCCATCATCGCTTTTGCGACCTTCATGAAGCCTGCTATGTTGGCTCCCTTCACATAGTTCACGTAGCCGTCTGGCTCCTTGCCATATTGCAGGCACTGCTCGTGTATTCCGTGCATGATGTGGTGAAGTCTTTCGTCGACTTCCTTCGCACTCCAGCTTAGGTGCATTGCGTTCTGGCTCATCTCAAGTCCTGATGTGGCCACACCTCCGGCGTTGACCGCCTTTCCAGGGGCGTAAAGCATCTTGTGGGCTATGAACAGGTCGATTGCCTCAGGCGTGCATCCCATGTTGCTTATTTCGCCGACACAGGTCACTCCGTTGTCGATCAGCTGCTTTGCATCGTCACCGTTCAACTCGTTCTGTGTGGCGCAAGGTAATGCTATGTCGCACTTGACCTCCCACGGACGTTTGTCGGCTACGAACGTGCTTCCTGGGAATTTGTCGGCGTATGGGGCGCATATATCATTACCACTTGCGCGTAGTTCGAGCATATATGCTATCTTCTCTTCGTCAAGTCCTGCCGGATCGTAAATGTATCCGTCAGGTCCGGATATTGTGATTACCTTTGCTCCGAGTTGTGTGGCCTTTGTAGCCGCTCCCCATGCGACGTTTCCGAAACCGGAAATCGCTATTGTCTTGCCTTTTATGTCTATGCCTTTGTCTTGAAGCATCTCACGCACGAAATACAATCCTCCGAAACCTGTAGCCTCAGGGCGTACGAGTGAACCTCCGTATTCAAGTCCCTTTCCAGTGAGCACTCCATTCCATTCGTGGGTGAGTTTCTTGTATTGTCCGAACAGGTAGCCTATTTCTCGTGCGCCTACGCCTATGTCGCCTGCGGGTATGTCGATTTCCGGACCGACGTAGCGGAACAATTCGCTCATGAACGCCTGGCAGAAGCGCATGATTTCAGCCTCGCTCTTGCCGCGTGGTGAGAAGTCCGAGCCTCCCTTGCCACCACCCATTGGCAGTGTGGTCAAAGCGTTTTTGAATATCTGCTCGAAGCCGAGGAACTTCAGGATGCTGAGGTTCACCGACGCATGAAAGCGAAGTCCGCCCTTGTACGGACCGATCGCGCTGTTGAATTGTACGCGGTAGCCCAGGTTCACTTGCACCTCTCCCTTGTCGTCTACCCAAGGCACACGGAAGGTGATGATGCGTTCGGGTTCCACCAGCCTCTCGATGATTTTAGCTTTCTCGAATTCCGGGTGCTGGTTGTAGATATCGCTAATTGACAACAGCACTTCCTTGACTGCCTGAAGGTATTCTTTTTCTCCAGGATGCTTAGCTTCAAGCTGAGCCATGATTTTTGGGATTTCCATAATAGTTGTTGGTTTATATTGGATATTGATTATTTGCTTCGCATCATGCCCCTGCAAGGACAACGCCTTGTACGGTGCAAAATGCACATGCAAATGTAACGAATAGAATCCGTACGGCAAAATATTTAACCGTGTTTTTTTCTGACTATGTCAATGCGATATAAATTTTGTGATTCCTTGCATTGCATTTTGTACTGGTTTCCAAACACGTATGTCATTCGTTTGCGATTTTGCCTGTGACCGTGTACGTTTAAAGTGCGATTAGTGACCGTACATTTACTATCTATATGTATGATAGTGCAACTAAGTGACATACGGATTTACATGTATGGATGATATTCATATCGTCCATGATCCGTGAAAGGTTCGGCTTCATTAATAATGTCTTTCCTTTATCGTTCAGCCAAGGCTGAACGGTAAACGAAACAGCATGTCTTTGCGGTTGAAACGTGTTTCATCCATCGTTCAGCCAAG
>CAZHZH010000015.1:0-39073 GCA_964537205.1 uncultured Bacteroidaceae bacterium | reverse complement strand
ACGGAGTTCCCGGGGATCCGTTTTTTTTTTGTGACAAGAACCGTTGAAGAATACATTGGTGATGGTTTAAGTTGTTGCTTGAATTGCACCACCTATTACATCCCCAATATTTTTGCCATATGCAAATTGCAACACTGAGCATTCATTTTACAAATAGGTTTTAATTATAGTTGAAAACCAATATGTGTTGCAGTTAATTTGAGTATTTTTCTTGCGTCTGAGAAAAAATGATTATATTTGTACACTGAAACAAACGTACAAATTATATGGAAAGTAAAATCCAGGAATTGACAGATAAACTCTTGAATGAGGGTGTCGAAAAAGGTAAGGCTGAAGCAGAGAAACTTGTTTCGGCGGCAAAAGAGGAATCTGCTAAAATCATAAGTGACGCCAAGGTCCAGGCTAATGACATAATAGCCTCCGCGAAAAAGGATGCGGAAGCTTTGGATGCGAACACTAAATCTGAATTAAAAATGTACTCGGGACAAGCCTTGAGCGCGTTGAAGACGGAAATTGTTAATGTCCTGACTGAAAACACAGTAAAGGATGTAGTAAAAACCGTCGTAGCAGATAAGGATTTCATGAATAAGTTTATTCTGAAACTTGCTGAGAAATGGGGCGCGCAGGAGGATATAGTGATTTCGACGGAAGATGCGACAGGGCTTAAGGCCGTTTTTGCATCGGAGGCAAAATCATTGCTCGACAAGGGTGTGAAGATCCAAGGCGTACATGGTCAAAAAGCTTTGTTTTCAATAGAGCCTGCGGATGGCTCATACAAGATTAATTTCGGCGAGGAAGAATTTGAGGACTATTTCAAGTCTTTCTTACGTCCGCAACTTGTAGAGATGCTTTTTAAGTCATAATATGCTCTAAGTACAAATAATAAGGTGTTGAGTAAATAAACTGGAGATGGGGCATTACTATTGTTTAATGGCAGGTTTGCCGGAAATCTTTCTGGATACCAAGCAGGCGAAGACTGTCGGAGAACTGAAAGAGGAATGTTACGACGTGCTTTCTAAACGCGACAAGAAATTGCTCTACTATTTCTTTTTGCGATATGACTGTTTGAATTTGGTTAAGCTTCTAAAAGATCCGGATGCGGAGACAAGCCCGTATGGGAATTTCGTTATGGATCAGTACAAGGATTTGATCAAGTCTGCGAGAGAGATGAATTTCAACGTCCATCGTTTCCCCGCGTTCATGTCTGAGTACGCCCGTACTTATGAGTTTAATAGTAGCAAGGACTCTTTTTTCCCTGAGGATGCCATGATGCAGGCATACTATGAATTCGCCTTGAAATGTCCAAACAAGCTGATGGCTGATTGGTATAGTTTCAACTTTAACGTGACAAACATCCTTACAGGATTAATAGCGAGGCACAACGGTTTGAATGTGTCAAAATACATCCTTGGAAACAATGAAGTTACAGAAATGATACGTAACAACAAGGCCAAGGACTTTGATTTGACTCGTGAGTTTGATTATGTAGTCGACTTGATGAAAGTGGCGGAAGAAACAGATCCTGTTACCAAAGAGAAGAAGATTGACGCATTCAGATGGGAGTGGTTGGACGGACAATTGTTCATTGACTCTTTTTCTATAGAGGCATTGTTCATCTATTTTTGCAAGCTTGAGATGTTAGAGAGATGGAAGATCTTGGATGTAGAAGAAGGAAAGGCCCGTTTCAGGCAGATTATAGAGAATCTGCGCGGCGAGGCCAAAGTTCCAGATGAATTTATAAAAAATGATAGAAATAAAAAACAGATATAAGTTATGACGAAGGGAACTGTAAAAGGCGTAATAGCCAACATGGTAACTCTTGGTGTGGATGGTCCGGTGTCTCAGGGTGAGATATGCTACATAGAGACGGGAGGTGACCGGCTGATGGCCGAGGTTATCAAGGTCGTGGGTTCTGATGTTTATGTGCAAGTGTTTGAATCGACGCGAGGTCTTAAGGTCGGGGCTCCGGCAGATTTTACTGGTCACATGCTTGAGGTTAAACTTGCTCCTGGTATGTTATCAAAGAATTATGATGGTTTGCAGAACGACCTCAATAAAATGGAAGGCATTTTCTTAAAGAGGGGACAATATACAAATCCATTGGATGAGGATCGGATATGGGATTTCGAACCATTGGTCAAGGTCGGTGACGAGGTACAGTCGTCCGACTGGTTGGGAAAGGTTGTTGAGAACTCACAACCATTAAAGATAATGGTTCCCTTTCAGATGGAGGGCAAAGCTATGGTTAAAACAATTGTGCCAGCGGGAAAATACAAGATAACAGATACTATAGCAGTACTGCACAAAGAGGATGGCGAAGATATAAAGGTCAATATGATTCAGCATTGGCCTGTAAAGTTCGCAATGACCAACTACAAAGAAAAACCACGTCCTTTCAAGCTGTTGGAAACAGGTGTGCGCACTATTGACACCTTCAATCCTATAGTAGAAGGTGGAACAGGCTTTATACCAGGACCATTTGGAACAGGTAAAACAGTCCTTCAGCATGCTATATCAAAACAGGCGGAAGCCGATATTGTGATTATCGCGGCATGTGGTGAGCGCGCTAACGAGGTGGTTGAAATCTTTACTGAATTCCCAGAGCTGATCGACCCGCATACAGGACGTAAATTAATGGAACGAACCATTATCATAGCCAATACATCCAATATGCCTGTCGCCGCCCGTGAAGCGTCGGTTTATACTGCAATGACAATGGCTGAGTATTACAGGTCAATGGGATTGCGCGTGCTTCTTATGGCGGATTCAACATCACGTTGGGCGCAGGCGTTGCGTGAGATGTCGAACCGTATGGAGGAACTTCCGGGACCTGACGCTTTCCCTATGGATCTTGGCGCACTTATCAGCAACTTCTATGGAAGAGCCGGATATGTTTATTTGAATAATGGCGAGGTCGGTTCTGTTACTTTTATAGGAACAGTGTCACCTGCGGGCGGAAACCTTAAGGAACCTGTGACTGAGAACACAAAGAAAGTAGCACGTTGCTTCTATGGATTGGAGCAGGAACGTGCCGATAAAAAACGCTACCCTGCGGTAAATCCAATAGACTCATATTCGAAGTACCTTGAATATCCAGAGTTTAAAGAGTACATCTCAAAGAAGATAAATGACAAATGGATACCTAAGGTGCTCGCCCTGAAGACTCGCATGCAGCGTGGAAAGGAGATAGCCGAGCAAATCAACATCCTGGGCGATGACGGTGTACCGGTAGATTATCATGAGACATTCTGGAAGTCTGAGATTATTGACTATGTACTACTGCAGCAGGATGCGTTCGATGAGGTTGACGCTGTGACATCCTTAGAGCGTCAGGAGGAAATTCTTGATTTGGTTACGGATATTTGTGAAATAGATTATAAGTTCGACAACTTCCTTGACGTGATGGACTTCTTCAAGAAGATGATCAATGTATGCAAGCAAATGAACTATTCTGAGTTTAAGTCGGAACAGTATTATAAGTATGTCAATCAAGTTAAGGAAATGATAGAACCTCATAAAGCATAATTACTATGGCAAAGGCATTTCAAAAAGTATATACAAAAATAAGCCAGATAACGAAGGCTACATGTTCTCTAAAAGCAACCGGAGTCGGTTATGATGAGCTGGCCCGTATAGATGGCAAGCTTGCGCAGGTCGTTAAGATCGCGGGTGATGAGGTTACACTCCAAGTGTTTGAGGGAACCGGTGGAATACCTACTAATGCGGAGGTCGTTTTTCTTGGCAAGTCGCCTACATTGAAGGTGAGTGACCAGTTATCCGGCAGATTCTTCAATGCCTATGGTGAACCAATTGACGGAGGTCCGGAGATAGAAGGCAAGGAAGTGGAGATCGGAGGTCCCTCTGTTAATCCTGTGCGTCGTAAGCAACCAAGTGAGTTGATCGCAACCGGTATAGCGGGTATTGACTTGAATAATACGCTGGTTTCTGGTCAGAAGATCCCGTTCTTCGCCGATCCAGACCAGCCGTTCAACGAGGTGATGGCATTAGTCGCGTTGCGTGCCAAGGCCGACAAGATAATCCTTGGGGGTATGGGTATGACGAATGATGACTATTATTTTTTCCGTAATACATTCTCAAATGCAGGAGCTCTTGATCGTATAATCTGTTTTATGAATACTACGGAGGACCCTGCGGTGGAACGTCTTCTCGTCCCTGACATGACATTAACCGCGGCGGAATATTTTGCTGTGGAGAAACATGAGAAGGTGCTTGTGCTGCTTACTGACATGACCTCGTATGCTGACTCTCTGTCGATTGTAAGTAACCGTATGGACCAAATTCCATCGAAGGACTCTATGCCTGGATCACTTTATTCAGATCTCGCCAAGATATACGAGAAGGCCGTACAGTTCCCAGACGAAGCCGGTGGCGGTTCAATAACAATCATTGCGGTGACCACACTTTCGGGAGGAGATATCACACATGCGGTGCCTGACAATACCGGTTATATTACTGAAGGTCAGCTGTACTTGCGCCGTGATTCAGATATTGGCAAAGTTATCATAGATCCGTTCCGTTCGCTTTCTCGATTGAAGCAACTTGTCGCCGGAAAGAAGACCCGTAAGGACCACAGCCAAGTGATGAACGCAGCAATACGCCTCTATTCAGACGCGGCTAACGCAAAGACCAAGTTGGAAAACGGATTTGACCTTACAGATTACGATAACAGGTGCCTTGAGTTCGCGAAAGATTATGCAAACCAGCTCCTTGCAATTGACGTTGACCTTGATACTACTGAGATGCTGGATGTGACGTGGGGACTATTCAAGAAGTATTTTACATTAGAGGAGGTAAACATAAAGAAGGAATTTACCGATATCTATTGGAAATAGCATTGTGCAGTCTTAAGTATAATTATTCAGAAACTCAGTTATGGCGATAAAGTTTCAATATAATAAAACCTCACTTCAGCAAATAGAAAAGCAACTGAAGATGCGACAGCGTACCTTGCCTATAATAAAAAGCAAGGAGACCGCTTTGCGCTTGGAAGTCAAAAAGACAAAGGCTGAGGCAGACGAATTGGACAAGCAATTGGAGAGCCAGATTCAAGGATATCAGTCCATGTATGCCTTGTGGGGTGAGTTTGACGCTTCGTTAGTGTCGCTCAAGGACGTAGAGATGACAGTGAAGAAGATTGCCGGAGTAAGGGTTCCTGTTCTCACTAACATACGTCTCGAAGTAAAGCCTTTTGGTTTGTTTAGCGCGCCGAAATGGTATTTTGACGGCATCGGACTGCTGCAGGGTCTGGCGAAAACTGCAGTTGAGCATGAGTTTGTAGTCGCAAAACTTGGATTATTGGATCATGCAAGGCGGAAAACGACTCAGAAAGTCAATCTCTTTGAGAAAGTTCAGATTCCGGGATACCAAGAGGCCATAAGGAAGATAAAACGATTTATGGAGGATGAAGAGAACCTCTCGAAGTCGTCGCAGAAGATTCTGAAGGCGTTGCAACAGAAACGCAAGTCTGAGGAAGATGAACCCGAAAGTGAGTATAACGATAAGGATGGTGGAGTATGATTAAGAAAATGAAGAAATTCACGTTCCTTGTTACAAGCAAGGAATATGATCAGTTCCTCGCCGACATCCGCCAATTGGGAGTCGTCCATATTGAGGAACTTCAGAAAGGAGCCACAAGCGATGAATTACAAGCCGCCCTCTCTCTATCTGACAGGTATAAGAAGGTATTGTCCGCGCTCGATTTTGCAGCAAAGACATATCATTTGGATGATGCAAATGTAAGTTTGGACGTTGATACGACTTCTGCTTTGAATTTGTTGACTTATGTTGAAAATTTAGGGTCTGAAGAAATTTCGTACAAACATAAACTTGAAGACGTTGAGAAAAATATAGAACTTTTACAACCGTGGGGTGATTTCGATTGGAGCAACGTTCACAATTTGGAGAGCAACCGGTGTATAGTGACGTTTTATGTATGCCCTTCCAAGTCGTTCAAACAAGAATGGGCAGAACAGTATTTTGCGGTACGCGTTAACGATATAGACGGCAAGACTTATTTCGTAACGTTCAGCGACGTTAAGCCTGATATAACGGCGGAGGTGTTGGCGATGCCTTCGAAACGACTGTCGGAATACATAGCGGAAAAGAAAGACATTGAAAACGCTCTGACATTGATACATGATCGTCTGCTCTTGATAGAACAAAAATACAAGGAGGTAATTCTAAAAGGTAAAATTGCAAACGATAACAATATTTCGTTGTCGAAGGTTCATCTAAGTCATGAGTCGATTGCGGGAGACATGGTAAGATTGCTCATCGGTTGGGTCTTAGAGGAAAAAACCGATGCTGTAGTGGACTATTTGGAAAAGCAACATATCTTCTACGAGTTGACCGATCCGGAGTTTGATGACAACGTGCCTGTCAAGATTCAGGACAATAAGTTCGCATCTCTTTTTGAGCCAATTCTGAGGATGTATTCATTACCAAATTATCACGACATTGACCCTTTGCCAATGTTCGCCCCTTTCTTCATGCTGTTTTTCGGCTTGTGTATGGGTGATGCGGGCTATGGATTAATCATAATGGTTTTGAGTCTGCTAATATGTTTCTTGAAGCCAAAATACAAGAAATATGGCATGTTGGGAGCCTTCCTCGGAGGAATGACGGTTGTGTGCGGTTTCATTACAGGAACATTCTTCGGTATTGACTTGTCTAAAGTTGATTGGGAATGGATAAAGCCGATGCAGCCTTATTTTGTCAATGACAATTTGAAAGACGACTTCTTCGGTTATTCACCTATGATGGTCATTTCGGTTATCATTGGTTTGGTACAAGTGTTACTTGGCATGGTAATGGCGGGATGTAAGGCGGTCAAGAATTATGGTTTCATATATGGAGTAGGCAAATTCTCCTGGGTGGTCGCGTTGGTCAGTGCGGTATTCCTTTATGGTTTGCCTTTGTTCGGTGTGAAATGGTCCGCTTTCATGCAATATGTCTTCTATGCGTTGATCGCGTTGTCGTGTGTCGGCATATTCTTCTTGAATTCACCTGGGGCATACAAAAAGCCTGTTTTGGGGACAATAAAAAATGTTGGTGGAGGAATATGGTCGGTGTATGGCATGGCGACAGGCCTGCTTGGCGATTTGCTGAGTTACATACGTTTGTTTGCCCTTGGGCTTACAGGCGGAATTCTCGGAAGCGTGTTTAATTCCTTAGCGATAGATTTGACCTCGTCTATGTCGTGGGCGATTCGTTGGCTGCCTATGATAATCATATTATTGTTGGGACACGGTATAAACTTTGCCCTTTGTATGATTTCATCGTTTGTTCATCCGATGCGTCTGACATTCGTTGAGTACTTCAAGAATGCAGAGTTCGAAGGAGGAGGCATAGAGTATAATCCATTTAAAATAAAGAAATAATAATATTATAATTAAATAATCAAGATTCTCCTGCTGGGTAGAGCCCTTCTCATGGGTGGCTGGAGTTAATCACTAAAAAAACAAACAAAATTATGACACCAATTCTTTTAGCTTACTTAGGCATTGCGCTCGCTGTCGCTTTGTCGGGTATTGGATCAGCTTACGGAGTAACAATTTGTGGAAATGCGGCAATCGGCGCGTTTAAGAAAAATCCAAGTGCATCAGGTTCGTACATCGGACTTGCCGCCCTTCCTTCATCGCAGGGACTTTACGGATTCGTGGGATTCTTTATTTTGAACCCGCTTGTAACCACATCAATCACTATGGGGCAGGCTTCGGCAGTGTTTGGAGCTGGTTTGGCTCTTGGTTTGGTTGCACTTATATCTGCCATACGTCAGGCAAAAGTTTGCGCAAACGGTATCAGCGCGATCGGTGCAGGCTATAATGCATTTGGAACGACAATGGTACTTGCGGTGTTCCCGGAACTCTATGCGATTCTTGGTTTGCTTGTACTTATTCTCATTGCACAGGTTGTCCCTTCATTAGGATAAGAATAGTAAAGCAGAAAAACACTCCAGCCAGAAATGGTTGGAGTGTTTTTATTGAGCGGATGTTTAGTAGCTTTCGTTTATATTTGGAAAGTCTCCATTTTTTACGTCAGTGATATAATTCCCGATTGCATCAGTCATGATTGAATTCAAGTCGGCATATCTGCGTAGAAATTTAGGAGAGAACCCCTGTGACATACCAAGCATATCGGCTACAACCAACACTTGTCCGTCGCATGACGGTCCCGCGCCTATTCCGATAACTGGAATAGTCAGTTCCTTTGTAACTTTCTCTGCCAATGAGGCGGGGATTTTTTCCAGCACTATTGCAAAGCATCCGGCATCTTCAAGTGCATGTGCGTCGTTTATTAGCTTTGCGGCTTCTGCTTCGTCCTTTGCACGTACTGTATATGTACCAAACTTGTTGATGCTTTGAGGGGTGAGTCCAAGATGGCCACACACAGGAATGCCTGCATCGAGAATCTTCCTTATGGTGTCTAAGATTTCCACGCCGCCTTCGAGTTTAAGCGCGTCGCAATGACTTTCCTTCATTATTCTGATTGCGTTGGCAACGCCGTCGGTAGGGTTTACCTGATATGTTCCGAAAGGCATGTCGCAAATTACCAAAGCCCTGTGTACGGCTCTGACGACAGCCTTCGCATGGTAAATCATTTGATCGAGAGTTATAGGCAGTGTAGTAACATTGCCTGCCATTACGTTTGATGCGGAGTCACCAACGAGTATGACGTCCATTCCTGCCGCGTCCACTATTTGGGCCGTAGTGTAGTCGTAAGATGTCAGCATGGCGATTTTTTTACCTTCTTGCTTCATCTGAATCAGTCGGTGTGTTGTGACCTTCCTTTTGTCTTCAACTAAATAACTCATGTCTTTAGGATTTTATTTGAAAATTAAATATTGATGGCATATTTTATTCTATGATGTATGGCCCTGTAGGTATTAGACGTCGCAGGATTTCGAGTGTGAAGTCTTTGCCTGTTATAATACCATGTGACTTAAGTTCTATTTCAAACGTTTTCCTTGCCAATTCGGGATGGTTGTTCTCCTCACTTAGATGGCATAGCCATACGGACTTAAGACCCGGATGGAAGCACTCTGCCAAAGTCCTTGCCGCTTGATGGTTGCTTAAGTGTCCTGTTCCATTTGTTATTCTGTCTTGGAGCATCTTTGGATATTTACCATTACGCAGCATCTCCTCGTCGAAGTTGGCTTCCAACACAAGATAATTTGTCTTGCCTATATATTCCCTAATGGTGTCGGTGGGACGACCAACATCTGTCATGATGGTGAATGCTGTTTCATGATATTTTATGTGGTAACCCACGTTGTCCATTGAATCGTGTGGAATCGGGAAGGCTGTGATTTTGAAGCCCGACAGTGTGAATTCACTCCCTTTTTCAATAAGCTTGACATTACCATCATCAATTTTCTTCCTTGAATGATGATTGTTGCGCATGCCTTTGTAAGCCAATTCAGTGGCGTATACCGGTAGTCCGAAGTCGTGGCTTATATTACCGACCGCATTCACATGATCCGCATGATCATGTGTGACCAATATACCTCTTACGCTACTGAAACTCAGTCCGTATTCTTTCATATAGCGTTTCAATTTGCGTATGCCTATGCCTGCATCGATAAGAATACTTCCTTCTTCATTGCCAAGAAAGTAACAATTTCCGCTGCTTCCACTTCCGAAAGATAAGAACTTAAGCATTATGTATGTATTTTACAAGACAAAATCTCATTTGAGGATGCAAAGTTAGTAAAAAGATATTAAAACGAGATAGTCGTATGCGAATAAATTTGTATTTTTGTAATGAATTAGAAGTAAGCTGGGTAGCTGGCAGTTAAAACATAATACAAAAGGACATGAAAATAATTAAGTTATTGGTGGTTATGATATCCACCACTACGATCATCACATTGTTTAGTTGTGGTGCGGGAACGCTTTCAAACTTGAAAACTACAGATGGCACAACAAATGCAACATCGTTGTCAAAGTCAACATCCTCGTCTGAAACGCAGTCTTCGGTGGCGGGTGAACTTATATCTTCATTGTTGGGCGGCTCGTCTAATACAGAAAGCTCCACCAGCTCTTTATTGACAGGAGTCATAGGTTCTTTGCTTGACGGCACTAAATCAGCGTCAATCATAGGAACATGGAATTATTCCGAACCTTCTGTGGAATTCGAAAGTTCCAATCTCCTTGCGAAAGCCGGAGGCACGGTGGCGGCCAATCAAATTGTCAGTAAAATTTCTCCTTACTATGAGAAATTGGGACTGAAGCAGGGCAAATTCTCAATTACATTCAAGGAAGACAAGACCTGTGTGGTCAATATTAATGGCAAGAGCCAGACGGCGAGCTATGCATATAATTCAAAGGATCATACTTTGAAAATTACCGGTCAGAACCTCGGTCTGTCATTTGGAACAGCGTATGCGACAGTTTCCAGTACTCAATTGTCCTTGACCTTTGACTCAACCAAATTGATGAATTTGGCACAGTCTGTCGCTTCTGCGTCCAACAATACTACTTTAACGACGTTGTCTTCCCTTTCAAGTAGTTTCGAAGGAATGAAGACAGGATTTAAGTTCACTCGTAGTAAATAAGTATCATTCAGATTGTACGTTCAATAACATTGAGAAAACAAGGTGTTCAGTAGCTGTAAGGAATAAATATTTGCTGATAATCACTAAAGTGGACTTACTGGTCAAGGATTAAATGGAATAATATAATAAGGTATCAATATAGAGTATGAATAAAAGAAGAATCCAATTCAGCCTCGTTTATCGGGATATGTTTCAGTCGAGTGGTAAATATCAGCCACGTAAAGACCAACTTGAGCGCATAGCTCCAGTTATCATCAAGATGGGCTGTTTTGCCCGTGTAGAAACTAATGGAGGCGCGTTTGAGCAAGTAAACTTGTTGTATGGAGAAAATCCAAATAAGGCGGTTCGTGCATTTACCAAGCCATTCAACGAAGCCGGCATAAAGACGCACATGCTTGACCGAGGGCTCAACGGTCTCCGGATGTTTCCTGTTCCGGCAGATGTCCGTAAGTTGATGTATAGGGTAAAGCATGCCCAAGGCGTAGACATTACTCGAATTTTTTGCGGACTAAACGATGTGCGCAACATAATTCCGTCAATAAAGTACGCGCTTGACGCAGGCATGACCCCTCAAGCCACTCTTTGTATTACAACAAGTCCTATTCATACAGCCGAATATTACGCTGATATAGCCGAACAGCTTATCGCCGCAGGAGCACCAGAAATTTGCCTGAAGGACATGGCGGGAATTGGTCAGCCTGCAATGCTTGGCAAGTTGGTGAAAATGATAAAGGACAAACATCCGAACATTATAATTCAGTATCATGGTCATTCAGGTCCGGGACTTTCAATGGCAAGCATACTTGAGGTATGTAAAAATGGCGCGGATGTGATTGATACGGCCATCGAACCCCTGTCATGGGGTAAAGTGCATCCAGATGTTATTTCTGTCCAAAGCATGTTGAAACATTATGGCTTTGATGTCCCGGAGATTAATATGGAGGCATATATGGAAGCACGTAAGCTTACACAAGAATTCATTGATGACTTTTTGGGCTATTTCATGAATCCGGCTAACAGGCTCATGTCGTCGCTCCTCTTGGGATGTGGCCTCCCTGGAGGTATGATGGGTAGCATGATGGCGGATTTGAAAGGTGTGATGGATGCAATCAACAATAACAGAAAGCAGAAGGGAGAAGAGCCTCTGACAGAGGATGCGTTGTTAATCCGTCTGTTCAACGAAGTAGCCTATGTATGGCCTAAGGTTGGTTATCCTCCTTTGGTTACTCCTTTCTCACAGTATGTGAAAAATATTGCTTTGATGAATTTGCTTACAGAGTCGATGGGCAAGCCTCGTTATACCATGATGGATGCATCAATATGGGGAATGATACTTGGCAAAAGCGGAAAGTTGCCAGGTCCGGTCGCTCCAGAGATAATTGAGTTGGCAAAGGAAAAAGGATATGAGTTTACAACAGCCGATCCACAGAGTAATTATCCTGATGATTTGCCTCGTTTCATAAACGAGATGAAGGAAAAAGGTTGGGAGCGTGGTGAAGACGATGAAGAACTTTTTGAATTCGCCATGCATGAAAGCCAATATCGCGATTATAAAAGCGGCATAGCCAAAGAACGTTTCCTCAAAGATCTGCAGGCGGCTAAAGACAAGGATTTGCAGAAATCCTCAGGCCTGTCGCTTGAAGAGGTGGCAGCGTACAAACATGCCGAATCTGATGCCATCGTGGCTCCTGAGAGTGGAACTCTGATGTGGGAGATTGGTGGTGATGGAGAATGTGTGAAGAGTATAGAACCGGCAATTGGAAAGGAGTATAAGGAAGGCGAACATTTCTGTTATATTGAGAACCAGTTCGGTCAGACTATAGACATCCCGGCATGTTTGGGCGGTAAACTGGTTGAGGTTGTTGCAAGCCAGGGCAAACATGTAATGAAAGGTGATACAATAGCGTATATTCGACGTAATAAATAGACGAGATCATTTCGTCTCTGAATATCAATAAAAAAAGGAGGATGCGTCAAGCGTCCTCCTTTTTACCTGTTTGTTGTTATGGTTAATTGAACCACTTTACATAGCAGAAGTCTTGGCGGTGTGGAAGATCCGGATTCTTTGGATACATACGGTAGGCGACTTTAAAGTCTCCTGCGACTTCCAAAGAGTGTTTTGCCTCGAATGTGAAAATATTGCCTTCGCGTTTTACAACCTTAAACGGTTCAACTTTGGCGACATGCAACTTTCCGTCCACATCGCTACTGAGGGTGACGAGCTCAATTCCTACAACATCATCAAGTCCCTGTTCGTCAACACTAAAGCTTACATTGTAAATCTTTCCTGTTTCCACATTACCGGCGATCATTTCAGGAGCCTTATGCGCTGATACGACTCTGATGTTATCCCAACGTTCTGCCACAGTTTCCTTCCAAAGCGCGATTTCCTTTGCCTTTGCGTAGTTGTCTGCTATAAGACGTTTGTGACGTTCTGCGAGTTTGGTGTAGAACTTGCTGTAATAGTCATCCAACTGGCGTTTCATTGTAAAGTGCGGTGCTATTTGGGCAATAGAGTTCTTGATTGTCTTTATCCAGCCTTCGCTGTATCCTTTCTCATTCTTGGCATAGTACAAAGGAAGAATTTCGTTTTCAAGCAAGCTGTAAATAGTGGCAGCGTCAAGTTGGTCTTGTTGGTCTTGATTCTGATAAGTACGCTTGTCAGTCAGAGCCCATCCCGCACCCTTGCGATAACCTTCATACCACCATCCGTCAAGTACAGACAAGTTGACCACGCCATTCATAAGAGCCTTTTCACCTGATGTTCCAGACGCCTCAAGTGGACGTGTTGGAGTATTCATCCATATATCGACACCGGTAACGAGCCTGCGTGCCAGTTTCATGTCGTAGTTTTCAAGGAAGATAATCTTGCCGAGGAATTCTGGTCGGCGACTGATTTCGTATATCTTCTTGATGAGGCCTTGACCAGCTCCGTCATGTGGATGCGCCTTTCCGGCAAACAAGAATTGTACAGGGTACTCAGGGTTGTTTACTATTTTTGCAAGGCGATCAAGATCAGAGAAGAGCAGATGGGCGCGCTTGTATGTGGCAAAACGACGGGCGAAGCCGATAGTGAGTGCGTTTGGATTTATGGTTTCCAGAATTGACACTATGCGTGAAGGGTCTCCTTGATGCTTCAGCCAGTCTTTGTTGAACTGCTCCTTGATATAGTCGAACAACTTGATCTTAAGAGCTTTGCGAGTTTCCCAAATCTCTTCGTCTGGTACATTGTATATTGACTGCCAGAGTTTCTCGTTGCTTTGATCTTTGTAGTAGGTCTGTGGGAGGTATTTTGAATACAGGGTTCTCCATTCCGACGCACACCATGTAGGGAAGTGTACACCGTTTGTGACGTAACCTACATTTTCCATCTCTTCAGGGAAGTACCCTTTCCATATGCCTGAGAACATTTCCTTGGAAACCTTGCCGTGCAACCAGCTTACACCATTAACCCATGAGCTGGTGTTGCATGCGAAAGTGGACATACAGAACCGTTCGTTTTTGTCGTCAGGGTTCACACGTCCCATACCGATAAACTCATCCCAGGTGATTCCCAACTGTGCAGGATATCCTGACATGTATTTGCCAAACAGACCTTCATCGAAATAGTCATGACCCGCAGGAACAGGAGTGTGTACGGTGTAAAGTGATGATGAGCGTACAACTTCAAGAGCTTGATTGAAGGTCAATCCGGAATGTACGTAGTCAACCAGACGTTGAACGTTGCAGAGTGCTGCATGCCCTTCATTACAATGGTAAATATCCGCTTGGATTCCCAACTTCTTTAAAGTCAAGACTCCTCCGATTCCGAGAAGGATTTCTTGTTTGATGCGGTTCTCCCAATCGCCACCATATAGATTGTGTGTGATTGAGCGGTCAAACTCACTGTTTAGCTCATTGTCGGTATCGAGCAGATACAGGCTGACACGCCCAACGTTTACGCGCCACACAAAAGCGTGTACGGTGTAATTATTGTAAGGCACGTCAACTACCATTGGTGTGCCATCCTTGTCCAGCTGTCGTACAATTGGCAGTTGTGAGAAGTTTTGTGCTTCGTAGTTTGCAACCTGTTGTCCGTCCATTGCAAGAGTTTGAGTAAAATAGCCGAAACGATACAGGAATCCCACAGCATACATCCGGACATTCGAATCCGATGCCTCTTTTATGAAGTCACCGGCAAGAATACCAAGTCCGCCAGAATAAATCTTCAGTATATGGTTCAATCCATATTCCATACACAGATATGCCACAGAAGGACGAGTGGTATCAGGTTCAACGTCCATATACGTCCTAAATTCCTTGTACACTCTATTCATCTCTGTGATGAACTTCTTGTCTTGAGCAAGTTCCTTTAGTTTCATGTAGTTAATGCGTGACAGCATCAATACAGGGTTTTGCTGGACATCATGCCAAAGTTCCTCGTCCATTGCTTTATAGAGTTCTCTGGCGTCATGATTCCATGCCAACCACATGTTATGAGCCATTTCATCGAGTGGTTGCAATTCTTCAGGAAGTGAAGTGTTAACTACAATGTCTCTCCAATTCGGAGTGTTGGCATTACTTGCTTTGATTCTCATTTTTACAGTCTTTTGTTTCTTTTATTAATTGCTATGTCGTACGCTTTATAGTAATTTTCTATAAAGTGAACCCACAATGCCTTTTCTGCGATTTTCTCTGCATTACGGCGCATGTAGGTGATTTGTTTATTATCCATATCAGAAAAATTGACAATGGAGGCCTTTATCTCATCGGCGGCTTCAACGAAATTGCGGTCGGTGCGGTGAACGGTCTTCACACCATCAAATAATTCACTATCAGAACCCTTTAGGGAATTGACCCAAAGACCAAACCCTGCAAGGTCGGTCGTTATGCAAGGGACGTGGAATGCCACGCTCTCAGTTGGGGTGTATCCCCAAGGCTCATAATACGAAGGGTAAATACAGAGGTCGTTACCTATAAGTAGGTCATAATATTGCATATTGAATATGCCGTCGTTCCCGTCCAAATAGCACGGTACGAATATAACTTTTACATTGTCTGTCTCACGATTGTGCATGTCAAGCCAGTTCATTTGGTTGAGAATCAAGTCTTGTTCTTGATTATGAAGGTCGTGAGTGATACGTGGATCACCGCATGGAGTATTGCTCGGTTGTTTGTTAGCCAAGCGTTTTTGAAGGTCTATGCGTGGTCCTCTAATCCATGCAGGAACATTTATGAATACTAATGTCTCTTTTTTGTACGTCTCATCAAGCCGTAGGCGGTTTAGCGCGTCGATTAACAGGTCAATACCTTTGTTTTTATATTCATAGCGTCCGCCTGTACTGATGATGATCACATCGTCATTAAAATTTAATCCCATCAGTTTGTTCGCGACGTTTATCAAAGCCTTACGCGCCTTCTTGCGTGCATTATTGAACGCCTTTCCCTTTGTGGGAACGAAGTCGTTTTCGAATCCGTTTGTCAAGATCACGTCTGGTTTGGCTTCAAGCAAGGCTTCACATTCGTTGGCTGTAATGTCGCTTACAGTGGTGAAGCAGTCGACATAGTGGGCTGTCTGTTTTTCAACCGAATGTTTGGATTGCATGTTCAGTTCCTCTGCCATTTGGTCTCCATTGTATGACCACAAGTAGTCATAGAGTGGTTTGTTGTTGCCTGCTATGCTGCGTCCTATACTTGTTGCGTGTGTCGTAAACACGGTGGCGATTTCAGGTATGGCTTTTTGCAAATAAAGTGCGCCCATGCATGTCATCCATTCGTGAGCTTGGAAAATTACATTGTCGTCTTTGGTGAGTCCGTAGAATTTGTAATAACTTTCCACCACGCGTCCGGTGGCGTATGCAAACATGGAAGCCTCGTCATAGTCACCATAGGCATGGAGGGAGTCAACTTGAAAATTCTCCCAGGCCCATCCGTAAACCCTGTTCTTCTCATTGAACATGGGTGCAAAGTCGACCAACACGGCAATTGGTTCACCAGGGACTTGCCAACGTCCTATGCGGATATTCAGTCCCGAATCTTTCGCAGCCTTTCTCCATTTGGAGAGCAATTGCTTGTTTTCTTTGAATACAGGATTTACTTTATCTGCCCAAAAGTCAGGTCCGATATAAATAATCCTGTCTGGGAACTTCTCCTGCAAGGTCTTTGCCTGAGTTGAAAGTACAGTATATATTCCACCTACCTTGTTGCAAACTTCCCAGGAAGCTGAAAATATATACTTAGGCATGAGTTTTTCCATATTCATTTAATTAATAACGTTACTTTTTCAATGAGGCAATACTTTCTTTCAGTGTCGCGATCTTTATTTCTGCATCGGTCTGTTTTTTCTTTTCCAGTTCAACCACTTGAGCAGGCGCATGCAATATGAATTTTTCGTTCGCCAGCTTTTTCCTTACACCATTAAGGAATCCTTCCAGACGGGTTACTTCCGCTTCCATCTTTTTGATTTCCGCTTCTGCGTCTATCAAGTTGCCAAGTTGAACCGCATATTCAGTCGTGCCTACCAGGAAGGCGGACGTGGCCTCACTTTTTTCCGGAACATATTGTATGTCCGACAAGCCTGCCATCTTCTTAATGACATCACCAAGAGCGGAACATGTAGACACGTTTTGGCTGTCTGCCGGACCGACGACCTCCATCACCATGGGCTCGTGCGGGGATACGTTCCTTCTTTGGCGTACTGTACGCACTCCTGATATGATTTGCTTTGCCTCTTCGAATTGAGTGATGATGTTATGGTCTGAGTCAGTCGGCATTGCGACATCTAACCGTGACACCATTATGCTTTCACCGTCTTTGCGCTCCTTTATGTTATGATACAACTCTTCTGTTATGAAAGGCATGAACGGGTGGATTATCTTCATTAATTGCTCGAAGAAATCAAGTGTGGCCTCCAGTGTCTTTCTGTCGATAGGAGCTTTGTACGCAGGCTTGATCAATTCAAGATACCATCCGGAGAATTCGTCGACAAACAGACGGAATGCGGTCATTAGCGCTTCATTAAGACGGAACTTTCCATACAGTTCATTGATTTCGGAAACTGTGGTCCGCACCTTTGCATTCATCCAGGCAATGGCCTTTATGTTGCTTTGTGATTGCTCTATAGAATCAGATACTTCCCAGCCTTTTACCAAACGGAAAGCGTTCCACATCTTATTGCAGAAATATACTCCTTGTTTGCAAAGGTTTTCCGAGAATAATATGTCATTGCCCGCAGGTGCTGCAAGAAGCATGCCCATGCGTACTCCGTCAGCCCCATATTTGTCCATAAGCTCAATAGGGTCAGGAGAATTTCCAAGGCTCTTTGACATTTTGCGTCCGATTTCGTCGCGTACTATGCCAGTAAAATAAACATTGCGGAACGGCACGTCTTTCATGTATTCCTCACCCGCCATAATCATCCGCGCCACCCAGAAGAAAATAATGTCAGGTCCTGTTACCAGCGTATTGGTAGGGTAATAGTACTTGATTTCGGGATTTCCTGGATGGTTAATTCCATCAAACAAACTTATAGGCCATAGCCATGAGGAGAACCATGTGTCGAGTGCGTCTTGATCGCGTTTCAACTGGTCGATGGTTAAATTCTCATATCCTGGCAGCCTTTTCGCTTTCTCTAAAGCATCTTCTGGCGTTAGTGCGACCACGAATTTCTCGTCGTCTTCATTTTCTGACGGCAGGAAATATGCAGGAATGCGGTGTCCCCACCATAGTTGGCGTGATATGCACCAGTCTTGGATGTTTTCAAGCCAGTTGCGGTAAGTTGTAATGTATTTGGTTGGGAAAAACTTGATTTTCCCCTCAAGCACTGGGGGTAAGGCGATATCTGCAAAGTGCTTCATCGACAAGAACCACTGCTTGCACAGTCTTGGTTCGACTGCTGTGTCTTGATTCCGCTCGCTATAGCCAACCTTGTTTTCGTAATCCTCGATTTTTTCCATTAATCCCGCATCCTGCAGGTCGATTGCAATTTGTTTGCGCACATCCATTCGGTCCCGTCCTACGTAAAGTCCGGCGGCTTCCGCAATGGTTCCGTCGGGATTGAAAATGTCTATAATGTCGAGATTGTGGATTTTCCCCAAATTATAGTCGTTCACGTCGTGTGCAGGGGTAACCTTTAAGCAGCCGGTTCCAAATTCAATATCAACATACCTGTCTTCAATTACGGGCACTACCCGACCGACTAACGGCACAACGACCTTGTGTCCGCAAAGCCATCTGTTCTTAGGGTCTTTCGGGTTAATGCACATTGCCGTGTCGCCCATAATGGTTTCCGGACGGGTTGTAGCCACTACGGCATAATACCGCCCGTTTGAATCCTGATGGATAACCTCGCCTTCTTCACCTGTCGGATGTACGGGGTTTATGTCAGTATCGGCTACATAGTAGCGAAGGTAATAGAGTTTCGATTTTTCGTCACGATAAATGACTTCCTCTGTAGACAATACCGTCTGTGCCTTAGGATCCCAATTGACCATGCGCAGCCCCCTATATATAAGGCCTTTGTCGTATAAGTCAACAAAGACTTTCATTACGCTTTCACTCCTGATGTCATCCATTGTGAACGCCGTACGGTCCCAATCGCATGACGCACCCAACCGTCGCAATTGTTTAAGGATGATGCCGCCATGCTCGTCCGTCCATTCCCATGCGTATTTAAGGAATTCCTCTCTTGTAAGGTCGCGCTTTTTGATTCCTTGTTTTGCGAGTTTGTTTACCACTTTCGCTTCTGTGGCGATACTTGCGTGGTCTGTTCCTGGAACCCAACACGCATTTTTCCCGTCTATGCGGGCTTTACGGACTAAGATGTCTTGAATCGTGTTGTTTAGCATGTGCCCCATATGAAGCACTCCTGTCACATTTGGCGGAGGAATAACTATAGTGTATGGTTCTCTGTCGTCAGGTTTGCTTGAAAACAATTTGTGGTCAAGCCAATACTGATACCATTTTCCTTCAACCTCAGCCGGATTGTATTTAGTAGCCAATTCCATAGTTCTTAACTGATGTGTGTGCTTTAATCTAATACCTTAACAATTAATTTGGCGCAAAGTTACGATTTATTTTTTGCTTATGCAAGAATAATCGCACACATAGCCGCCTTTTGTTTACTTAATATTGCTCATATAGTTCTTGGATAGCACGTATGAACCGACAATGAGAAAAACAAGGTCAATAGTATTCATAGCTTCTGATAGTCTCTGACTTGTACTCGTTGCCGTCGTCATGTAGCTCTTCCTTGAAACACTCAGTCCAATTGCCTTGCGAATCAAACTTTGTGTATTTATATGTAATGTGTATGTCTCCATCAAAGCGGCCGATAAAGTCCTCACGTAGCAAGTACCCGTTGCTGTCGTATAAGTATGTATGTCGCTCTTGCAGTTCTTCTCCATTCGCATCGAACTGGGTTTCTAACGCGATATGGCCCTTGTCATCGTATTCATAGTGATTGGCAAAAGTTGGAATCTCTGATTCGCCATCGTATGAATATTTCCATGTCATTTGTCCTTTGTCGTCATATTCATAGCGTTCAATAGGCTTGGGCCGCGAACCGTCTGTAATATACTCCAGCAGGCCTTTTTCATTGTAGAAATAGCAAATGGAATAAGACTGGCCGTCGCCTGTCAGGCGGTCTCTTCTCACCAATCTGCCGTCACGGTAGACAGGTGTAGTCTCTGATGATGTCCCGTTGCCGTATTTCACTGTAAGCCTGCTTTCCTGTCCGTTTTCCAAATAAGTGATTGTCTCCTTGTAGCTCAATTGCTTATACTCGCCGTGCGCATAGTTGAAACATTCCTCGTGTATACTCTTTATTCTCACTATGGAAGAGTCTGTAACCGTACAGGAATCTGTATCGACAGACTCCTTTGCCGCATTCCCGCCGTTACAGCCTGTTATGCAGACAACCATACAGAGTGTGCATGCTTCGATATATGTCAGGATTTTCCTCATGCAATCGTTTCGCTTTGTATATTAAAGAGGCAAATGTTCCAACAAATCTATTTCCTCGTCAGTTATAATGCTACGGAAGCCTATGTGGCAAAGTTACGTATTTTTTCTTGGACTGCCAACGACTGAGCCAAAAATTTAGTCTATTATATATAATAAGGTGTATATAAGAAGGAAAAGGCCTCTTATAAGTATTCCCTTCCTGCCGTATATTCTCATTTTGCACAAAACGATGCTCCCGTTTCATCTAAAAGTTGTATCTTTGCAAATAATATGTGTTCATATCAAATGAGAATACTTCTGTTTCTTACAAGCATAATGTGCTTTATGTTTGGTTTCTCTAATATATCAAACGCTCAAGACAAGCCTTTCCTTGTGTGTCTTGACGCCGGTCATGGTGGGCATGATACAGGTGCGGTGGGCAGGCCCACGACGAATCGTGAAAAGGACATAAACCTCGCGATTACTTTAAAAGTCGGACAATTGCTAAAACAAAACAGCCCGGATGTCAAAGTCTTGTACACTCGGAGTACTGACGTGTTCGTAAAACTTGACGAGCGTGCGAACATTGCGAATAAGGCGAAGGCGGATTTGTTTGTAAGTATCCACACAAACGCCATCGAACGGAGCTCGGGCAGACAACCAATGGGTGTGCAGTCGTATACTCTCACGTTGCGTACTGCCAGTACAAATTTGGAAGTTGAGAAACGCGAGAATTCTGTAATACAGTTCGAGGCCGATGGTGAGCAGAAGTACAGCTTCATGAACCCCAATTCTCCCGAAAGTGAGATAATGTTTGAATTGATGCAAGACCGTGACATGCAGGAAAGTGTCAACTTCGCTAAATTGGCGCAAGAAGAGATGGTGAAGAGCGGCGGTCGAAGAGACATGGGGGTCCTTCAGGCAAATCTTGCAGTACTGAGACTTACGTACATGCCGTCGGTTCTGCTTGAGGTGGGTTTCATCTCCACTCCTGAGGAAGAACGCTTCCTTATGAGTGACGAAGGACGTACAATCATGGCTCAGTGTATTTACAATGCCATTTCGAGATATAAGACCCTGCATACCGGACGCATGTCAAAACTGGAGAAGATAGATACCAAGGCGGTTCAGCAACTTATCAGCCACGAAGAGTCGCAAGAAGACGACAAACAGCAAGAAGTAAAGCAGCAGCAAGAAGAAGGGCAACAGGAGACGGAGAATATACAAGTTAGGAATAACGATGTCAAAGAGATGGAAAATACAAAACCCGTATTCAAAATACAAATACTGACATCAAAAAAGAATCTCATACAAGGGAGCACTCATTTTAAGGGGCTTCATACAGAATCATACAAAGAGGGTGACGTGTATAAGTATACATACGGCTCCACAACAGATTATAAGGAAATACTAAAACTTAAGCGGCAAATAGCCGACTTATTCCCCGACGCTTTCATAATTGCCTTCAAGGGTGATGTCAAGGTCAACACATCAGAAGCAATTAGCGAGTGGAGGGCAAATAACAAATAAACATACTCAAAACGACGAAAGCGATGAAATCAAAGGAAATAAGGATTGCCATCATGGCCATATTGGCAATAGTGCTAATCTATATCGGAATCACATTCATGAAGGGGCTGAAGTTCACCAGTTCCGACAACATCTATTATGTGGAGATGAGTAACGTCGGAGGTCTGTCAAAGTCTGGCGAGGTCATTGCCAACGGAATGAACATCGGCATGGTGAAAAATATTACGTATAATCCGCAAACCCAAAAACTTGCCGTCGCCGTTGAGCTGAATGAAGGATTCCTACTGCCACAAAACAGTACAGCCAGCATTTCAAAAGACATGTTGGGCGCACCTAAACTCAATATTGTATTAGGAGCCAATCCCGACAAACTCCTCACCGTAGGCGACACCATACAAGGTGAAGGCAATAGTGATATAATGGCTGCCGCAGGCGCCCTCGTGCCGCAACTGGAGACTATATTGACTAAAATCGATTCTATCATGTCGGCTATTAATGTGTTGACAAACGACCCTTCGTTGCTCGCTTCGATTCATAACATTGAATATGTGACTGAGAACCTGCGTACATCAACAGACGAAGTGAACTCTCTGCTAAACAATGATGTTCCGCGCATTATGAATAATGCCAATGCCATATGCGCCAATCTCGAGTCTACTACTGACAAACTGAACAACATAGACATTGATGGTATTGCGTCGGATGCTCATAACGCTATAAAGAACGCCTCGTCCACAATGGAGGAACTAAAATTATTCTCCAACCGGCTTAACAATCCAAACTCAACATTAGGCAGACTGATGAATGATGACGCACTCTACACGCACCTTGATACGACAATGCAAAATGCCTCGTTGTTGCTTGAGGATTTGCGCCTTCATCCGTCTCGCTACGTACACTTCTCTGTATTCGGAAAGAAGGGCAAATAAGAATGATGCGGGATGGTCTATTTAAATTGCTTCAAAATAATTGAACCTGCGAGTCAACGGTAATCTTTCTGATGTAAAGTACTGCATTATCAACTTGCTAAAGAGTATTGTTTACAACGTTCAAAACAAACGTTTCAGAAAATAAAGCCTTCATAACACATTGAAACTCAAACGAACTAAAATTATTGTATAGAAAACAACAGCACATGTTTTACAAATGTGTAAAGCGTTGAGAAAAAAAAACTTATCACTCAGGAGGCAGAAGAAACGTCCCGCCAGCTCGTTTTGCCGAACCAAAAAAAGGTAGTACCTTTGCACCGTAAGAAAATAAAATGTAATGCTAAACTAATCAATGGCGATGATCAAAGATTTGAAGGACGTGTGGAGTGAATGCGTTGAAATCATTAAAGATAATATATCTCCTAAGCAATATGAAATTTGGTTTGCTTGTATTGAGCCTGTTTCGTTCAATGACGGACAATTGGTGATTGCAGTTCCAAGCCAGTTTGTGTATGAGCATATAGAAGCTAATTATATAGATATATTATATAAGGTGATTACAAGAGTCTTTGGAAAAGGTGTCAAGTTGTGTTATTCAATTAGGGAGATAAGCGACAAGGCCGCAATCGACAAAGAGTCGGAAGGCGGGCATGCCGTTGCGCATCGTGCGGATGCACGTTCCAATGCGACCCAAATCCCTGATACTCTCGCACAATCTGATGTCGTCAGCGATCTTGATTCCCAGTTAAAGCAGAATTACACATTTGCGAATTTCATTGAGGGAGAAAGCAACCGCCTGGCCCGCAGTGTAGGCGAGGCCATTGTTAAGAACCCTGCCAAGACATTCAATCCTCTGTTTATTTACGGTCCGTCGGGATGTGGAAAAACTCACCTGATTAACGCAATAGGATGGGGCATAAAAGAATTGCACCCCTCGCTTAGGGTACTGTATATTTCCGCACACCTGTTCCAAGTGCAATACACAAATGCCGTACGTCAAAACAAGGTGAATGACTTCATCAATTTTTATCAGACTATCGATGTGTTGCTAATTGACGACACGCAGGAACTCTCGGGATTGACCAAGACCCAAAATACGTTCTTTCACATATTCAATCATTTGCATTTGAACAACAAGCAAATCATACTGACTGCCGACAGACCTCCGATTGCAATACAGGGATTGGAGGAACGGCTGCTCACAAGATTTAAATGGGGACTACAAGCTGAAATCGAAAAGCCTACCAAGGCCTTGTGCAGGGCGATATTGAACCATAGGGTTAAGCAAGAATCACTGCCGATTCCGTCCAATGTAATAAACTACATAGCGGAGAAAGTCAATGGGAGTGTGAGAGATCTTGAGGGAATTATCAACTCGTTGATGGCTTATTCTGTCGTGTACAAGTGTGAAGTCACATTGAAACTCGCCGACATGATACTGCCGCGATATGTGAAGGTCGATAACACTCCTCTTAATATAGACGATATAAAGAAAGCCGTATGTAAACATTATCATGTCAGTGAAACCGAGTTGTGCTCGCCAAGTCGTAGACAGCCTATAAACCAAATACGTCAGATGACGGCGTATTTGGCGAGCAAGCTGACCGAAACTACGGACAGGCAAATAGGAGAGAATCTTGGTGGAAGAACTCATGCGACAATTTTGCATTCAATCAAACATATAAAGGAACTTGCCGAGGTAGACAATGCTTTCAAAAAGGAACTTGAAGATTTGGAGGATGAAATCAAACGCAGCAAATAGCAATATTCAGATATAACCTATGATAATAAAGAGAAATGCATGACATCGTGGTTTCTCTTTTTAAATCGCAGAGATTAAGCTAACAAAATGGAGACAAAAAAAACTTATACTTACGAAGAGGCATACAATGCCTCATTGAAATATTTTGAGGACGATGAGTTGGCGGCGCGCGTATGGGTGAATAAGTACGCGATGAAAGACTCGTTCGGGAATATTTATGAATGTTCTCCGGAAGACATGCATTGGAGAATAGCGAACGAAATAGCCAGGATAGAATCCAACTACGAAAACCCTCTGTCTGCACAAGAGGTGTTCGACTTGCTTGACCATTTCCGTTATATAGTACCGGCGGGAAGCCCGATGACCGGAATCGGAAATAATTATCAAGTGGCTTCTCTCAGCAACTGCTTCGTGATTGGACTTGACGGGAATGCCGACAGCTATGGAGCGATCATAAAAATCGATGAAGAGCAGGTACAACTAATGAAACGGCGTGGAGGAGTGGGGCACGATCTTTCGCACATACGTCCGAAAGGCTCACCGGTAAAGAACTCCGCGCTTACGTCAACAGGAATTGTCCCGTTCATGGAACGGTACAGCAACTCGACCCGTGAGGTGGCACAAGAAGGCCGACGAGGCGCGTTGATGCTGACAGTGTCCATCAAGCACCCCGACTCAGAGGCGTTCATTGACGCAAAGATGACTGAAGGCAAAGTTACGGGCGCAAATGTAAGTGTGCGTATAACTGATGAATTCATGAATGCCGCAATCAGTGGCAATACGTATGTGCAGCAATATCCGGTGGATTCCGACAACCCTGTAGTCAGAAAGGAAATAGACGCAAGTGCGCTATGGAAGAAAATTGTACACAACGCATGGAAGAGCGCTGAACCTGGAGTATTGTTCTGGGACACGATCATAAGAGAGAGTGTTCCTGATTGCTATGCCGATTTAGGATATAAGACAATTTCTACCAATCCGTGTGGCGAGATACCCCTTTGCCCTTATGACAGTTGCCGCCTTTTGGCTATAAACCTCTATTCTTATGTAGACGAGCCGTTTACAAAGAACGCTCATTTCAACTTCGGAAAATTCAAGCAGCATGTAGCGTATGCACAACGCATAATGGATGACATAATCGACCTGGAACTTGAAAAGATACGTCTTATACAGGAAAAAATCGACAGTGATCCTGAAAGCGACGAGGTAAAAGGATGTGAACGCCATCTATGGGAGAAAATCTATAACAAGACGCGTCAAGGCCGTCGTACCGGAGTCGGTATTACAGCCGAAGGTGATATGTTGGCCGCATTGGGTCTGACTTACGGTACCCCTGAGGCGACGTATTTCTCTTCCGAGGTTCATAAGACTATCGCAATTGAGGCGTATCGTAGTTCTGTCAATATGGCAAAGGAGCGTGGCGCTTTCTCCATATATGATGCTGACAGGGAGAAGGACAATCCGTTTGTGAACCGAATCAAAGGTGTTGACCCCCAGCTGTACAATGATATGGTGAAATACGGCAGGCGCAACATTGCGTGTCTTACTATAGCTCCTACAGGTACGACCAGTTTGATGACACAGACCACGTCGGGTATAGAGCCTGTGTTCATGCCTGTATATAAGCGTCGCCGCAAAGTCAATCCAAATGACCCTAACGTCCATGTAGACTTCGTTGATGACACTGGAGACTCGTTCGAAGAATACATCGTGTACCATCCGAAGTTCCTAACATGGATGAAAGTAAACAACATCGACACTGGGAAAAAATATACCCAGGACGAAATAGACGCGTTAGTACGGAGGTCTCCATACTATAAGGCGACGGCTAACGACATCAACTGGCTCGAAAAGGTGAAAATGCAGGGCGCGATTCAAAAGTGGGTTGACCACTCAATATCCGTAACTATCAACTTGCCTTCGAATGTAAGCGAAGAACTGGTTAACCAACTTTATGTTGAGGCTTGGAAATGCGGATGCAAAGGTTGCACCGTCTATCGTGATGGCAGCCGTAGCGGAGTGCTTGTCTCAGCTAAGAAGGAAACGGCGAAGAAGAAAACTGACACGGCCGGACTTGCCGTCCTCCCAACTGTAACGGAGGTGCGTCCGAAGAGTTTGGAGTGTGATGTGGTACGTTTCCAGAACAATAAAGAAAAATGGGTCGCTTTCGTAGGCTTGCTCGATGGCTACCCTTATGAAATATTTACAGGCGTCTTGGATGATGAAGATGGAATAGCCCTTCCAAAGACGGTCGTCAAAGGGCACATTATCAAGAACATTGATGAGGAGGGGAACAAACGTTATGATTTCCAGTTTGAGAATCGAAGGGGGTATAAGACAACAATAGAGGGCCTTTCGGAGAAGTTCAATAAGGAATATTGGAACTATGCCAAACTTATTAGTGGAGTATTACGTTACCGTATGCCTCTGACGAATGTCATCAAGCTTGTCGGCTCGCTCCAGTTGGAAAGCGAGAACATAAACACGTGGAAGAACGGAGTGGAGCGTGCATTGAAGAAGTACGTTCAAGACGGAACCAAAGTGACGGGACAGAAATGCCCTAATTGCGGACAGGAGACGCTTGTATATCAAGAGGGATGCCTGATCTGCACCAATTGCGGACATTCACGATGCGGATAGTACTCAACAATATTCGGCTTTATGCCTATCATGGTGTAATGCCCCAGGAAAAAACAGTTGGAGATTGGTATACTATCAATCTCCAACTTATAGTTAATAGCGAAAAGGCCACAGAGTCCGACAACCTGAACGATACTGTCAGCTATGCTGATGTGTTTGATATTGTCAAGGAAGAAATGAGCGTTCGCTCCAAACTCTTAGAACACGTATGCGGCAGAATCTGCCGCTCGATTCTTGACAAGTGCCCATTGGTGGCCGAAGTGGGCATATCGATGCTTAAGAACAACCCGCCTATTGGAGCCGAGTGTACTGGCTGCGGCGTAGAACTCTCTGTCTGCAGGAACCAGTAGCGTGTGCAGCCCTTTCCAAGAATCATGTCGGACGTGCCGGCATCCTGTGTTTGGTAATATATCCAAACAGTGTTTAGAAATATATTCCGAGTCCCACCTTTAAGCCAAACTCGCTTTTATGCTCAAAGTTGGTCAGACTCATGTCATAATAAACTGCAGGCTCAACCGAGATGTAGTGATTCAGATAGAAGCAATAGCCGACTTCGGGCGTAATCTGAATGTCATTGTAGCTTTTGCGGATATGAACATACTGCAATCCTGCTGCGACATATATTCCATTTTGCACGAAATAATAACGCCCCTTGGCTCCTACATGAATCCTTTGCAGGTTGTTGTCGCTAATTTCCAAGCCCGCGTCGCCAACCAGCATGATGTTGTCTTCAATGAAATAACCTGCTTGGCCGTTGATGCCCATGGCGAAGTCCCTACGGTCGCTGATTGATAAATTCAGACCAGAGAGCGAAGCCCCCGCATACTTTGTCCCCTCCTTAAATTGGGCGAACATACTTGTTGTCGCCATCATAAGCAACATTCCTAATAAAACTTTCTTCATAATTGTATATTCATTTTTCTTGTTCTTCTCTTCTTTTCCGCATCTTCTCCTTTTGCCGCAAGGCAAGGAACAACAATATCACAATAACCGCGTCTGCAATTATCAGCGACAGGTTGTGAATCCATGAATTGTATTCTATGCCGTCATATACATAGAAAGCCGCGCCTGCTGCGAACAGCGCAATCGGTAACCAGATAGATTTCTTCATGTGGCCTGTACTTGTTTATTACTGGCACGTCGAGTCTTGATACATCATCCGCGTCAGTTCGTTTACAAATGCAAATATACTAATTATTATCTACCTGCAAGTTCGGTTTCGTGATTATTTTCGTACCTTTGCAAAAAATTTCAGGATAGAAATGCTAAAGATAACAAGCTACATAATATTTTTTTTGTTCTTTCTTATAATCCACCCGTGTTCCGCGCAGGACATTTGGGATGTCGCATATCCCAAACGTGAAATCCGTGCTGTATGGATTGCGACAATTGGGGGAATCGACTGGCCCCGCACCAAGGCGGTTGACGCGCGAAGCACCGAGAGGCAGAAGAAAGAACTAATTGACATTCTCGACAAGTTACAGAACGCGAATATTAATACCATCTTGCTACAGACCCGTATTCGCGGAAGTGTCATTTATCCTTCTGACATAGAACCGTGGGATAATGCCATAACGGGTAAGGCGGGAAAAGCTCCGTCATACGACCCATTGGAATTCGCTATCGAAGAATGCCACAAACGCGGCATGGAACTTCACGCCTGGCTCGTGAGCATCCCGTTGGGTACAACGTCGCGTCAAGCCTCGTATGGCAGTAAGTCGATAACCAAACACCATGGAGGCCTGTGTAAAAGTGTGGGCGGTGAAATGTTCATGATACCAGGCAAGCCTGGAACCGCGGACTATATTGCTGATATAGCGAAGGAGATTGTCACTCGTTACGATGTCGATGGCATCAACCTTGACTATATCCGTTATCCTGAGAGCCAGTACCGATTCAGCGATGACAACCTCTACTCTGCGAGGAGCGGCATGAGCAAAGGCGATTGGAGGCGTGAGAATATAACGAGGATAGTCAGAAGAGTGCACGACGTTGTTAAAGGCATAAAGCCATGGGTCAAGCTCAGCAGTAGTCCGATCGGGAAATACAAAGACTTAAATCGCTACCGCTCGGGAGGATGGGATTGTTTCAACGCAGTTTATCAAGATCCTCAAGCGTGGTTGCGCGACAACATACAGGACATGCTGTTCCCGATGATGTATTTCCTTGGTGACCACTATTACCCTTTTGTATTCGATTGGAAGGAGAACAGCTATGGTCATCCGATTGCGGCGGGACTCGGAATATATTTTCTTGATCCGAAAGAGGGACGTTGGCAGCTCAATGATGTAAGGACACAAATGCACGCGGCGCGCAAATCAGAAATGGGAGGTATTGCATTCTATCGTAGCGAGTTCCTTACGCGCAACATCAAGGGGATATACGACGCCACATGTGAGGAGTTCTTCCCTTTCCCCGCCTTGATCCCCGCCATGACCTGGACTTCGCACACTGCGGCTCCTGAGCCGCCTGTAAATCTGAAGTATAAGGATGGCACGATCAGTTGGCAATATGACTCTCCTGTTGCCGACGGCAAGTGGCGTACAATATATTTCAATGTATATGGAAGCAACACTTACCCGGTGGATGTGTCGAAAGCGGACAATCTGCTCGCGCAACGCCTTTCCGATTCCTCGTATGTAGTTGCCGGACGCGCGTTGAAGAAACATTATTTTGCTGTAACTGCAATAGACCGCTATGGCAACGAAAGTGTCGTATTGCAAGAAAAGGACGACACAGATATGTCGCGCCCTTCGCACGACGAGATATTCGCGGCTGTGAGAAGGCATTTTGAAGGCGGGTATATGAATGTCGCAAACGCAGGAGTCAAACCTGTGAAGACTAAGACCAAACAACCGAAAGAGAAGAAGCAGAAAACGAAGAAAGAGCAGAAGCCTTCTGGCATAATAGTCGTCGACTTCAGCAAGTACCTCGATTAATGAGGCGCGGATCCTTCAATTTTGATATAGAATTTATTCGTGTCTATTACCGGACGAAACAGTTTCCCCGTACTTACCGATGGGGAAACTTCTTTTATGCCCCTTTCATAAAGCATTATTGACAGTATTCCCATGTTCATGCGCATGTTGATTTCCACGCATGGATGCAATTTGCCGTCATCGGTGACCATCATGTCAATGCCGGCCATGCCTTTGTACCTTCCGACGAGGCGCTTTGCCAACAATTTCGTGTGAACGTCTGCGATATGGTCCAACGTCTGTTCCCCGTTGCCTTTTAGGCATTCACCGACCATGTCCTTTAATTCTGATTGCGAACTCAAGTGGTTGAACATGTATCTGCCTTCCTTTGACGCTTCGAATACAGACAACCCTATGTATTCAACGTCGTCTGCCGTTATTCTGAATTCCATGGCGAAGTCCAGTCTTTTATTGTAAAACCGGTCGGCAAGCACGTTGGTCGCTTGCAAGTTATTGGCCGCTGCCATGCCGTTGCCGATGCGGTTGCCCCGCCCGCTGCTTGAATACTCTGACTTCAATATGTATGGATGCGCGGAATGTGAGCCGATCCAGTCTGTTGTGTCTTGCGTGCTTGGACAAAATGCCATTTCATTGTCTACAAGGTAGTTTGCGCTTCCAGTCCAGTCATACAATTCCTTGTTGTATTCTGCCGCCCATCTGCGGCTTGCAAATAGTCGCCATTCATCAAGTTCCGCCATCGTGGGCATCAATTTTGGATTGAGCCCAAGTTTGACGAAGCGGTTGCGTACCGACTTGTTCCATCCCCATGGAGTTGGAACAAGGGATGAGACCCGGGCGATTCTTTCGCCGTCCATACCGGTTATCCCTTGCGGCGTAAGGATGGCGTCGTCTTTCTCTGCTACGAGCAATGGCAGCGTACACAAGTCAGCCTCCATCCGTAGCACCTGCTTGGGTGGGGTGTAATATGCGGTGTCGGCTGCTAAGGCCATCTCGTGAGATGGATTGAAAAGTAAAAGTCGTGGCAATTTACTCTGTTGTTTTTAGTACTTGAACGAACTTCCGCCAAGGAACTCGCGTAACAAGCTGGTTGGAGGAATTTCATTGTCGGGTATTGGTATGAAATAATGTATGAATTTCAACAGACGGTGCGCTTCGCTGTATTCTGGGCAGTTTTTAGGAACGCTTGCCAATATAGGTTCCGCATGATTGCGCAATACCGCGAACTCTATCAGTAGCGCGGAGTTGAACATCACGTCCGCCTCTTCTTGATAAGGGTAAATCCATTTTTGTTCCGCCTCGCATACGCTTCGCCATTGGTTGATCGACTCGCGTGCGCTGAACGCCCCCTTGTTGTAGTCGCGTACGATTCTTCGAAGCAGCCGGTTGTCGCTGGTCGGAATCCAGTTGTGGTTGTCGAGGCTGATGCTGGTCAGTGTCGAGATGAATATTTTGAACTTGCTTTCTGCCGCTATTTGGTCGGTGAGTTTCGGGTTCAATGCGTGAATGCCTTCAATCAGCAACACAGATCCCTTCACCAATTTCATCTTTTTCCCATTGTACTCCCGCTTGCCTGTTTGGAAGTTATATTCAGGCACTTCCACCGTCTCTCCCTCAAGCATTTTGACTACGTCCTGTTGGAGGGCGTCGTGGTCTACGGTGTCGAAGTTGTCGAAGTCGTATTGCCCGTTGGGCAACAGGGGTGTGTCGGTGCGGTTTACGAAGTAGTCGTCGGTGGACATCGATATCGGACGCAGTCCGCAAGCCTTCAACTGTATGCTGAGACGCTTGCAAAACGTGGTCTTTCCACTTGATGAAGGTCCTGATATAAGTACCACTTTGAGCGGTTTGTCGCTTTTGTATCTACGGTCGATTTCCTCTGCTATTTGCACGATCTTTTTTTCCTGCAGCGCTTCCGACACCTGTATCAGTTCGCTTGCGTATCCTTTTAGGCAGGCGTGGTTCACGTCGCCGACGTTGTTGAGTCGCATAATCAGATTCCATCGCAATGCCTCGGCGAACATCTTGTATGTTTTTGGCTGGTCCACCATAGGACACAGTTCCGTCGGGTTGCTTCTCGACGGCAGACGGAGCAGAATGCCGTTGTGATATGGCTCCACCCCCCAAAGTGTGACATAGCCCGCCGATGGGAGTAGGGGACCATAGTAGTAATCTATAGTGTCGCCAAGAGAATAGTAATCGATGTACACTTGTCCGCTTGTCTCTATCAGTTTCACCTTGTCGTCGTATCCTCTATTGCGGAATATTGGAATGGCTTCCTCCGTCTGTACCTCATGGCGGTGGAATGGCATGTCTTTATCCACGATTTCCTGTATGCGCGTCCTTATGCGCCGCACCTCGTTCTTGGTGATTGTCTTGTTGTTGGGCTTTTTGACGGTGCAGTATATGCCGTTCGAGATTGGATGCTCAAGATACACCCTGTAGTCGGGGAATATGTCGCTTGTCGCCTTACACAGCACAAAACTAAGCGAGCGGCTGTACACGCGCATCGCGCTTTCGTCCCGTATGTCCAAAAACTCAATGTCACGGTTTTGGTACAGCCTGAACTTCAGCCCCTGGCTGACGTTGTTCACTTTTGCCGCTACAATCGGGAAGGGGTTGTCTAACTTAAACTCTGGCAGGACGTCCAACAAACTCGTCCCTTCCTGTACGCATTTCGACGTATGTGTATTCTTGCAATAAATCTGTAACATATCAGGCTCTTTCTTTATGTCACAAAGGTAATAAAAATATATGACATAATCAGCCCGTACATAGAAAAACGACATAAAGTAAGTGCGGGACGCTTCCGAGGAAGCACGTCCCGCACTCTGAATAAAGGAAATAACTATGAATAACTTATCAGATACTGTCTGTCAAACACGAAATACTGATATACGTTTTTCTGAAGGAACATGTCCCCCGTTTATTTGTTGTCATCCTCTGCGGTGATGTATGGATTATTCTGTATTTCTTTTGCTGGAATACGGAATATCATGCGATAGTCGCGCGCGGAGTATGTGACAGCGTTGGTGTAAGCCAAGTCAACCGCATGGTTGGTGCTTGTCGAACGGTCGATGGTCTCGTTCCTGCGCTTTGCGTCAAGATATCGGTCGCCTTCCAACCATGTATCGATACGTTTCTGCAAGCAGATTTCCTTGTACAGTTCGTCTCCGCTTTTATCATTGCATGAATATCCGGGTATGCGAGTTTCCATGACCTTGTTCAGCATAGTTCTCGCCGCGGTTTCGTCATTATTCAGGTAGAATGCCTCGGCAGCCACGAAATACATCTCACCACTACGGAAGTAAATCATGGCAGAGGTAAACGGATCGCCGGTTCCAGTCAGGTAGGAATCTCTGAACTTGTTCTGGATATACGGCAGCATGCCGGCTTGCTCATAAAAGCCGAAGTCATTTTCAAGCAGGTCGTAGTTTTCATTGTAGCCGAACCATTGCTTGCGGATGTCGTTGTCGGCAATCTTGCCGTACAGGTCGGAGGCGATAAGTTTTTGATAGCCTATTCCGGCATAGCCAGGCATGTATGAGTCGATGTGGGAAGGCAGTGAAGCGTAATATCCGGTAGTCTCGTTTGTCACGTTGTAGCCCCAAATGACTTCAGGCATGCTCAGTGAGTTGAACCCGCTCAACATATCACTATTTGAATTCAAAGACGCGCTTTCTGCGGCTATCTTTGCGTATTTTGCTGCATTCTCATAGTCGCCCGTAAACATCAGGACATTGGCGTAGATGGCTGCGGCGGCATATTCCGACAGACTTCCTTTGCCGTTGTGGAAGCCTTTGCCTTCAAGATAGCCGTAGCCCGATTGAATATCCGATAGAATCTGGCTGTAGATTTCTTTCACGCTAACGCGCTCCTGTCGGTATACTTCCTCGGTTTTCAACGGAACGCCGGCCGAATCAGCCGCTACGCTGTACGGATGCTGCCACAGGTTGACAAGCCAGAAATAACAGTAGGCGCGCAACGAGTAAGCCTCGCCAAGCATTATCTGCGCGTCGGCTGACGGCTCTTCGCCTTCAGCAGGTTTCAGCATCGTTATGATAGTGTTGGTATTGTCTATCACGTTGTACAGTTGGTTCCAGGTGCTTGACGTGCGACGGTATTCTCCCAGTCTGTTGTCGAGCTGATAATCCCAACAGAAATAGTGTGCGTCCTTGTAGTATGCTACATCTTCACACCACAAGTCTGTCATCAGTTCAATCGCCGGAAATCCGAAGTCGTCGTGGCTTGTCCAATAATCACCCCCGCAATAAAAATTCAGGTAAGCCCCTGTGACGTAAGCCTGGACCTGTGACGGGTCTTTTTGCATGGTTTCGGTCACGGCTCCTTCATCAATATATTCTGTAGGTTTCGTATCCAAATAGTCTTTTGAACACGAGGCTGTCAATACAATCGAGCCGACAGCTATACCTTTAAGTATATTATTCTTATAATTCATAATGAGTCTGTTTTTATTATGTATAGAATTTTATAATGTGATTGAAAGTCCCACTGAAAGGGAGCGGATGACAGAGTAGTTTGCCAATGACTGCCCCTGTATGTATTGGCGTGGATCCATTCCCTTGCGCTTTGACCACAAGGCTACATTGTCGGCTGCGAAATACACGCGTGCGTTTTCTATGTCGAGCGACTTGAGCCACTGCTTAGGGAATGTGTAGCCGAGTGTTATGTTGCGGATGTTGAAGAATGAGGCTCCGATGAGGAAGCGGTCTGAGAATATGTTAGCATTCTGGTCTCCGTCCAATACTGGAATGTCGCTTTCGGTATTGGTCTCGCTCCACGCGTTCAGTATGTCGCGGTGCCAGTTGGTGCCTGCGTTGCTTCCCGCGTGCATCAAGCCTGCGTACATCGAGTCGTAGATCTTGCCGCCAAGCTGGTAGTTTGCCGCTATTGAGAAGTCGATTCCCTTCCATGTGAAATCGGTGCTGATGCCTCCCTGGAAGTCTGGAATGGCTGTTCCGATGTAGTATTTGTCGGCCATGGTGTAGTCTGTGGTTGTCGCCAGAATTTCGTTGCCTTCCTCGTCGACACCGTCATAGTACCACATTGCGTGTCCGCTCTCGTCCACTCCGGCATAGCGATAATAGTAGAAGTCCCACACGCTTCTGCCTTCGCGAATGTTGTAATAGCTGCCATGTGTGATACCGTCTTCACGCTTGCTTTCTGGAATGTCGGTCACCTTGTTTTTGTAGTGTGTGCCGTTGAATGTCCATGTCCATGTCATGTCTTTTGGCATAGGAATGTTGACTCCGATTGTGAACTCAAAACCTTTATTGGTCATCGTCAGAGCGTTTTGTGACAGGTATGATACTCCGGACGACATAGGCTGTGGCACGTTGTACAGCATGTCCTCTGTTTTCTTGCTGAAATATTCAAAGTCTACATCCAACAGGTCATGGAACAAACGCGCGCTGAATCCGACATTGAAATTGTATGAAGTCTCCCATGTAAGGTCTTCATTGCCGTCGTAGTATTTAGAGATTGAGAAGTCTCCATCGGAGTTCGTTACAGAGTATTGGGTCTTGTAAGCGTAGTAGTTGCTTGTGCTTGTTCCCGGGTAATAGATGTCGTCATTGCCCACGCTTCCATAGCTGGCGCGAAGCGACAAGTTATCAATCCATGACACATCCTCCATGAATTTCTCACGGCTCATGCGCCATGAACCGCCCAACGACCAGAACGTTCCCCAACGGTTGTCTTTTGCAAAGCGTGAGGAGCCGTCGCGGCGTATCGAGCCTGAGAAGTAGTACTTGTTGTCGTAATCGTAATTGATACGTCCCAAATACGATTCAATTGCATACTCGTCGGTGTATGAGCCCAACGCCTCCATTTTGATCGCGTTGTAGAACTCTGGATTATAAGCGTCGAAGAATTTTGACTTGTGAGCATACAGGTTGTCGTATTCGTATTTGTAGTTCTCGTGTCCTGCCAGAACGTCGATGTGATGTTTGTCGCCAATGGTTTTAGTGTAAGTCAACAATTCGTTGATTGTGTATGTCTGAGAGCGTACACGGTATTTGTAGGCGCGTCCTCCGGCAGTCTCCGCGTCGCCGAATGAAGGAGTCATGAACCTGTTCGTCATTTGGTTGGCGAGGTCATAACCCATGTTCAACTGGAACTTGAAGTCGTTCAAGAACGATATGTCGGCGCCGAAACGGCTGGTGATATTGTCAGTGATCACCTGGTTCTTATTGGCGGCGTCGGAAGCGACGACATTCTGCAGCGAACCGTATGCGCGTGTTCCATAGGTGCCGTCACCGAAATCATAAATCACGTTCCCGTGTTCGTTGTACAAACGGTTGCCCTCGCTGTCGTAAGCGTATACCGGATATATTGGAGCTATATTCTGTGTGAACGCGAATGTATTGGCATAGTTGCTCAACGATGAGATCATTTGGCTGTTCTGTTCTCCACGCGCGTAAGCTATGTTACCGTTCAACTTGATGTAGTTGTTTATTGTGTAGTCGCCCTTGGCGCGGAAAGAAAGGCGGCTGTAGTCGGAATTCGAGATTATACCCTCGTCGTCGAGGTAGCCCAGTGAGAGGAAATGGGTGGACTTGTCGTTCCCTCCTTGAAGGGTCAAGCCGTATTCCTGGCGCAATCCGTCTTGGAAGGCTTCCTTTGCCCAATCGTCGTGATAGAGTAGTTCAGCTGAGGTCAAAACTCCGTTGGCGTCAACAATGGCTCCGTTGTCGCATTTGTAAGGATTGTATCCGAGTTCGCCGTAAAGGGCCGCACTGGCAGCCTCGCCCGAGCCGAGCTGGTTCTTGAGCACAGACCAATAGGTAGTCATGTATTCACCCGGATCTTTCATGATGTCGTATTCGGAAATACCGCGGCTGTTCACACCGATGCGTGCGTCGAATGTCAGTTTTGACTTCAGCGCGCTTCCTTTCTTTGTCGTTATGAGAATGACTCCGTTGGCGGCGCGTGAACCGTACAGTGAAGTCGATGCCGCATCCTTAAGAATGCTGATTGACTCGATATCCGCAGGGTTGAGGGCTGCGATGCTTCCATCGTAAGGCAAGCCGTCGACTACATAGAGAGGTGCCGAACTTGAGTTGATGGAGCCAATACCGCGGATGCGTATTGTCGCGCTCGTGCCAGGCTGACCCGACTGCATTGCGACTTGAACACCCGGAGCGGTGCCTTCTAATGCTTTACTTACGTTGGATATCTGCAACTTCTCTATCGATTCCGACGATACGGTTGCCACTGAACCCGTGAAAGATGATTTGTTGGCCGTGCCATAAGCTACGATCATGGTCTCGTCGAGCATTATCGAATTCGGGTTCATAACGACTTTTATGATGCCCCCCCCAGGTTTGAATGTTACTTCCTGGGTCTCCATGCCGACATACGATACACGTAATGTGTGGGAGGATGCTGGCACGTTCTTGATTGAAAATTTACCATTCACATCAGTCATGGTGCCAAGTGTAGTTCCCTTGACCAAAACCGATGCGCCAATGACTGGCTCGTTCTCATCTCCGTACACAACGACTCCTGTGATTGTCGTCTTGTTTTGTGCAATTGCCAATTGCATGCTAAGAACAAAGCAGGCAAACAGCATTAATAATAGTTTTTTTACCATAATGAAATTAATATTATATATATAATGAATAAATATATTTGTTTTAAACAAATGTGTAAGAGGGTGCAAAATTATATAATAAAATTAAAATAGCAATGGATTATTGCATAAAATATTAAGTATGTAGATATAATTTTGTCCTAATTATGGCTGTTTGCATTAGCACACCTCTTTTTATTTGCCCTCTTTAGTTACTTTGTGGATGCAGCTTTGTCTACGTAATGTGCCGCTTGTGTAGTTGCGTCACAGCGGCTGTTTTCATAAATAATGCGGTGTCGGATAATAAAAATCTGCTTAGTATGGTGCCTGTATGAAGAATTTGTCGTACCTTTGCCATCACGTTTACAGATGGTCAATATGGGACGGAAATAAAATTCCAACCTGGTTGATGTGTGAGACGGAAAGACTATATTGAAGCGGAATGTTTGAGGCGCACTGAAATCTGGAAAATTTCGATGATTCAGCCTTAGACTTCGCAACAGTAGTTCAGGGATCTTGTTTAAATGCAGGCTTAGTGACAGAAAAGATGGGCAGGTGTGCTCATCTTGCAGGTATCAGTAGTCCATGTCTCCATTTGCTTTGTGCAGGTAGGAGTGTGCGGGCGGTGAAATGATGCCATGGATGGTGACTGTGGATGGTCTCTCCGTATGTGAATATCTTGTCAATAGGCTCTGTTGGGTGGTTTATGCTTAAAAAAGTAATTATAAAATGTATAAGTAATTGATTAGTTAAAATACTATTTAAAATAGTTGATGCATATCAATATATATTCATAGATTAGTTGCGGACAATCGTTGTGTTGTGCGCCTATTATTATTTGGTAATAAAGTTGTTGTATGTTTTGTTTGCATTCGTGACGGCTCGCTGTGGATGAATCAATGTTTGTGCGCTTAATATAATCATAGCGGAAATGTAAAATGCCTTTTTTTTAATTGTGACACAAAACTATCTTGCAATTGAATATTGCCTTTGTATTTGTTTTATGCATTATAAAATCAAACATAACGAATAAATGTATTTGAATGGTTTGTCGTAAAAAGAACAAATACAATGTATGTGAATAAGGCTAAATCATAAAAATATTATTTGAGCCATGTAACGAATAGCACTTCAATATCGTAAATCTTTTTGCCCTATGAATTATTTCTCCTTCAATTAAAAGTA
>CAZHZH010000014.1:38788-39880 GCA_964537205.1 uncultured Bacteroidaceae bacterium | reverse complement strand
CGCTACAGCTTCTTGCTTATCACATTGCTGTCGCCAAGGGCTTGAATGTAGACCAGCCGCGCAATCTGGCCAAGTCAGTTACTGTAGAATAATGAGAATGATTACCAATACTAATAATAACCTATGATAAATACAAAAGAAAATGAAGGTAGTAATTACAAAAGATTATGATGAGATGTCAAAATGTGCCGCACATTTTGTAGCGCATAAGATTTTGATGGCAAATCCGACAGAAAGCAAGCCGTTTAAGTTGGGATGTCCTACGGGTTCTTCGCCTGTCGGAATGTACAAGGAACTTATACGGATGAACAAGGCGGGGATTATCTCCTTTAAGAATGTTATCACCTTTAATATGGATGAGTATGTAGGACTGCCTGAGAACCACCCCGAGAGCTATCACAGTTTCATGTGGAATAACTTCTTTAACCATATTGACATAAAGAAAGAGAACGTCCATATTCTTGACGGCAACGCGAAGGACTTGATCGCCGAATGTGAACACTATGAGGAGATGATAGCCGAGGCCGGAGGCATTGACTTGTTCATCGGCGGTATAGGTCCCGACGGACATATCGCTTTCAACGAACCTGGAAGTAGTCTGACATCGAGAACTCGTATTAAAACACTTACGACAAACACCATTCAGGCTAATTGCCGTTTCTTTGATGATGACGTGACTAAAGTGCCGAAGCAGGCTTTGACGGTTGGCGTAGGAACGGTGATGGACGCAAAGGTGGTGTTGATCTTGTGCAGCGGTCATCACAAGGCGCGCGCATTGAAACATGCAATTGAGAATGGTGTGAACCACATGTGGACTGTTAGTGCGCTGCAAATGCACCAGCATGGAAATATAATATGCGATGAGGACGCTTGCGTTGACTTGAATGTGTCAACATATCAATATTTCAAGGACAAGCAACGTATAGAGGGGCTAATTGATCATTACATTAATATGTTTTAGTCCGTATTTGATATTCAAGGCGTAGTCATCTTAATAAATAGAGGGCGTTCCCGTAACGGAACCGCCCTCTAACTTTTTCTATGGAAAAATGCTTCCACGCCTTATCCTTTCATTTGCCAAGGCTCCATTGC
>CAZHZH010000014.1:34314-38778 GCA_964537205.1 uncultured Bacteroidaceae bacterium | reverse complement strand
CAAGACGTAGTCATCTTAATAAATAGAGGGCGTTTCCGTAATGGAACCGCCCTCTATCCTTGTTCTATGGGGAATGTGCGTTCTTGCCTTATCCTTTCATTTGTCAAGGCTCCATTGCACTCCGACGTTAAGGATGAAGAAACTGTTTCCTCCAGAGTCGACCCCCAAGCCGGTAGGACCCACGTCGCCATAATATTCGCTGGTCACGATGTGCACCACGAAATCGCCATAAAGGCTTAGACGGTTGTTGAGTTTGCGTGTGCATCCTATTCCCGCGCCTACAAACGGCGACCCCGAACCGAGTGCGAAGTTGCGCGCTATTCCCATGCGCGGCATTACAAGAACGTTCCATTTCCTATTGACGTCATATCCTCCAAATAAGTTGTTCATGTTGAGCAATACGTCCAGATATACAAGCATGCAGCCTCCTTTGTCCATGTCGATGCCGTTGGCTCCCGCTGGAGCCACCCATTCCAGTTTCTTGTTTTCAAACAAACGGAATCCGTTTTCCCAGTTGATGCGTCCGCGTAATCCGATATCAGGAGAAAACCACTTGCCGACACCTGCGTTGAGGCCGAAGCTGGTGCCTTTAGGTATTACCTTGCTGAAGTTGTGACCGTATGGGTTGTGCAATGTCATGTCAAGTCCGCATTCTACGAACCAACCATCCCAAAAGGACTTGCAAATAACTATCCCTTCCTCCTGGCTCTCATTTTGCTCTTGAACGACCGGCTGTTCTTGTAAGGCGGAATTGTCTTGTGCGTAGATGATAGTACAGCCGCCTGCCATAACCAAGAGTACTGACATTATATATTTTTTCATAAACTATCTATTTATCAAATTGAGGTTGTTTGCCTTTCATACTTTTAATTGAGGTTGTCAATTCACCTTCTTGAATGTGCTTGTGCCAAGATTGATTTGCAGTCCGACATTAATGTCCATGAAGGCGTTGAACTCGGAACCTGTGTCGGTTGGAACAGGGATAAAGCCGCTTGAGACACCATGATATGCAATGTCAAAGTATATTTTGAATTTGTCGTTGATCCGGAATGTGTTACCCAGTCCGATGGCTACGATAGGCGTGCCTTTCTTTGAACCGAAATTATAACCTACGCCTGCGCGTGGAAATATCTGCAAGTTCCAAAACCGGTCGGCCTTGTATCCCCAAAGGATATTGTGAACGTCCAATTGTATGTCACCCACGAAATAGATGTATCCTCCTTTGTGCATATTTTCACCAGGCTCATACATCGGGGCGAGCCAATTCGCATGATTGTTGCGGAATATTCCCATTCCGTTCTCCCAATTGAACTTCACGCGGAGTCCTATTTCCGGGGTGAACCACTTGCCAGCGGCCACATCTACTCCAAAGGTCTTGCCGTTAGGAAAAACTTCTTTGAAGAACGGATATCCGTTGGGATCTTGTAGCGACATGTCGAGTCCTGCTTGGACATACCAATTCTGCCAAAGCCTGTTTTTATAGACGGCATGTTCTGAAGACGATTGTGCAAAAGATGTTGTAGCGACAAACAGCATTGTCAGGCATACAAAAAGAATTCTTCTCATGAATTGCTTAATGAAATTATTTTACAAAGTTAATAAAGAAATATGAAACGTCAAATTTGTTTTGGAGAAAAATGATATAACACGTTATGCTCTCGTATGATAACACTTCGGTTTATTATATGCGTAGTCAATCAGGACAAGTGCGGCATGATGCCAACTTCCACTGTCTTCACGCTCCAATACGCCATCGGCGCAACAAATCCGTCGGAACATAAAGCCCCGATAAATTTAGCTGGGCAAAAGGCTGATTTTGGTATAGCCATATTCCATTATATGGAAGCAGACAAGTAAATCAATAAAACTTGTCCGGAGGAGACAAGCATTTTAGTATAATAAGGCATTACTGTCCCGTTAAAATTGGGATGCGTTTAGATATTAATATCAATGACCAACGATATTAATATAAATGCCAAACCATATTAATATAAGCTGTCAACCATATTAATATCTGATTACTTTTGGGATGACAAAAATACAAACTCAAATTTCAGTAAAAGACAAAACTACAGGTCTTCTATTTTCCCAACATGAAATTCCACTTCGAATTGTTTGGCATGACTATTCATGCTTCTGTGTGTCAGAATGACTATGGCCAATTCATTAAAAATAAGTGCTGACTACAAAATGCCTGTCGTAATTAATTTCCATTTGGGAGTTGCACAAACCAATAAATGGATTTAACCTATCAGGAGGGTATAATTATGTATTTGTTGTTGGTCTTTACGTATAGTTGTATCTTTACTTGTTGCGAAAATGTTGCGTTTAGTGAAAATCATTAATAAAAATTTTGTTGGCAACGAATAAAAATGTATTTTTGCAAACGAATTATTAGAATGCTTTTATAATCTTTCGGCTCTTTACAAGAGTGGCGAGGCAAAACAAGAATAATATATGGATCAGAACAAGGCGAGGGAACTATACTATTATAAAGTGCCTGTATTTATTACAGACGCCATTATGCATTGCCTGATTTTTTTGTTGTTTGTAAATGTCCTGGATGATGTGACAGAATTCAGAACTAAGGGCGTAGTCATTGGATCGATCTTGCTCCTAATCGTTTCGTATGCGCTGGCAATCGCTATATGGCCATTGAAATTGACCGAGCGTGGGATTTCATTCGCAAGAGTGATACTACGGGCTGTTATTCAGAGTTTGGCCACAATGATTATCTTTATGCTGCTTATAAGTGTGGTATATAAGATCGTTCCCCGTACGTTTATTGCTGAGATGCTGGGAGTCGATATTTTGTGTATTATCATTGTCCATATAATCTTTTCGGCTTTTATCCGGCATCTAAGAAAAGGAGGCAGAGGCGCTATCCCTGTAATATTTATAGGTGCTGACCATAACAATAGGTCAATATATAAAGATATGGAAATCGGAACCGGAGTGACTGGGTATGTCGCAAGAGGCATGTTTACCTCGCTGTATCCCGACAAGGTGCCGGAAGGTTTGCCGAATCTTGGAAAAATAAAAGACGCCTTGCCGTACTTGGTATCACACAAGAAGACAGTGCAAGAAGTTTTCTGCTCACTCAGTCCGAGCAATCCGGAAGAACTGGAGATTATCAACCCTATTATACGTTTCTGCGAGCAAAATTTCATCCGGTTCAATTATGTGCCTAATATGGATGGATATCCTAAGCACAGAATGCAACTTTCCAAAATTGGGCGCACTACAGTTATCCGTTTGCACGAGGAACCACTTAACAATCCGTTGTCGCACGGAATGAAACGCTTGTTTGATATCGTTGTTTCCGGACTGTTTATAATATTGGTTTTTTGGTGGTTGTACATAATAGTAGGAATAATTATAAAGAAAACATCGCCGGGTCCGATTTTCTTCAAACAGAAACGTACTGGTTATAATGGCAAGTCGTTCGACTGCTTGAAGTTCCGATCAATGAAAGTCAGTTCAGACGCGGATACAAAGCAGGCGACGGCAGACGATCCGCGTAAGACTCCGTTTGGCGACTTCATGCGGCGTACAAGCATAGATGAGCTGCCTCAGTTCATTAATGTGTTTAAAGGAGAAATGTCGGTAATCGGTCCGCGTCCGCACATGGAACACCATACGGAGATTTATTCAAAACTCATCGGAGACTATATGGTCCGTCATTTAGTAAAGCCGGGCATAACGGGTTGGGCGCAAATCAACGGGTGCCGTGGCGAAACCAAGACAGTCAAGGATATGGAGGATCGTGTGGAGCATGACGTTTGGTACATAGAACACTGGTCAATGACCCTTGATATTGAGATCTTCTTCCGAACTATTTGGCAAGTTCTGAGAGGTGACAAGCAGGCTTATTGAAAACATGAAACAAATAAAGACGCTTACCATATTGCTCGCCTTATTCATTTGTGGCACTATTGGCATATACGCCCAGCAGATGAATATAGGTATTACGGAACATAAGGAAAAGAAGAACATATTCAACCACTTGGACTTTTCTGCGACATTGGGAACCATGGGGCTGGGTTTTGACTTCGCCATGCCGATAGGCGATTACGTTCAAGTACGCGGAGGAGGTACTTGGATGCCGCACTTCAGGGTGAATGTCAAGTATGAGATATTGATGACAGAGGCATCGAGTAGGCAAGACGGCAGGGAAAAGTTTGAAAAGGCGGCAAACCTCTTGAAGCAACTCACTAACAAAGAGGCGCGCAATGACATATCAATGTTAGTCGAGCCGAACAACAATAATTTTAAGTTGCTTGTAGACCTGTTCCCGTTTAAGAACAAGAATTGGCATATCACGACAGGATTTTATTTGGGAAACTCCACATTCGCAAAAGCGGTGAACCGTACTGAAGACATGACAAATCTCGTAATGGTCAATCTTTATAACAATATTGTGGACAAGGTTCTTGCCGGTGAAGACATTGTGTCGTTTGATGG
>CAZHZH010000014.1:0-34214 GCA_964537205.1 uncultured Bacteroidaceae bacterium | reverse complement strand
GCATTGTTTTGGGGCGGACGGCCAGACCTTGTCACTCATGAAGGAGTAGATATAATGCACAAGGTCGGAAAGAACGGAGGTGATATAGAAAAGACAGTGAACTTTATCAAGAAATTCCCGATATATCCGGTACTTGAGGTCAGGATTACGCAGCGTATATTCTAACTTAAAATACCGCATTGTTTTACGCCTGTTATCGTCAATTATGCCGTATACAATTGCGGAAAACGATGATTCGCGAATTTTTATTGAAAAAGTTTTGTCATTTAAAAAATTTGTTGTACCTTTGCAGTCGCTTACGAAAAGGAGGCTACATAATATCGCGGAGTGGTAGCAGTGGTAGCTCGCCAGGCTCATAACCTGGAGGTCATTGGTTCGAACCCAATCTCCGCAACTGAGTATTTGTTAGATGTCATTATGATTTTCGAATCGTGTGGCATCTTTTTTATTTTGTTTAGATCATAATAACGTGATTGTGGTGAATATGAAGGATAATGAAGACGAATTGTTTCCTGTGGTTGATGAGAAAGGCAACATATTGGGAGCAGTGAAGAGAGGCGAGGCGCATAACGGCAGTAAGATCCTGCATCCTGTTGTGCACCTGCATGTGTTCAACAGTAATGGCAATATTTACCTTCAGCGCCGTCCTGCCTGGAAAGACATTCAACCAAACAAATGGGACACGTCGTGTGGCGGGCATGTCGATTTGGGCGAGAATGTAAACACTGCTTTAAGACGGGAGGTGATGGAAGAGTTGGGAATCAATGTGAACGACCCTGAGTTTCTCGGCTCTTATGTTTTTGAAAGCGACCGCGAAAAAGAACTTGTTAATGCATTCAAGATGGTCTACGATGGTGATATACATCCAAACGAACAAGAATTGTCAGGAGGCAGATTTTGGAGTAAGCAGGAAATATCAGATAATATAGGCAAGGGCGTGTTTACGCCGAATTTCGAGCATGAATACATAAAGTATTTTGGTTAGATCTACTAACGGCTACTTGTACACAGTCGGAATTTATAAGACTATAGAAGTAACGCCAAGTGTTTATCATTATACAATTCGTCAGTTTGCGAAACAAAATTATTAAATAATTTTGCCATATAAGGAAAAGTGCTTATTTTTGTATTGGATAAAGATGGGTGTGAAGAAAACAAACAAAATATTAAAGAGAATAGGGTGGGTGATAGCGTCACCATTCATCCTGTTATTTGTTTTGTGCGTTGCCATATATATCCCGCCAATACAAAAACTGATAGTCGACTTGACCGCAAGCTATCTTTGTGATGCGACAGGAATGCAAATAAGCGTGGATCGTGTACGATTGAAATTCCCTCTTGACCTTTATGTAGGTGATGTGCTTGCTGTGCAAGACTCAGATACTGTATTATACGCGCAAGAGCTGCTGTTAGACGTGAAATTAAAGCCTTTGTTTCACGGGGAGCTGTTGATAGACAACATGTCGATTGACAGAGCAGTTGTAGACACAAAGGACATGATTGACGCAATGGAGTTGGATGGACGGATTGGCAGTATGCATTCTGGTAATATATCCTTTGTATTCGACGAAGGACGCATGAACATCCCGTCGCTTGCGTTGAGGGAATCCAATATCAGCATAATAATGGCAGATACCGTGCCAGAAGACACGACAGAGGCAGGCGAGTCGTTTTTAAAGACAATACACATTGACAAGGCGGACATTGATGATGTAGCATTCAATATGAATCTCGCGCCAAGCAGTGACAGCACGTACATCAGCACGCATTTTGGCACTGCGGCTTTTTCGTGTACGCTTGATTTGGAAGGTGGCAACTACAATGTGGACTCTTTGGAAGTTCGTGAATCGGATATTAATTATGACATAGGAAGAGCGAACCCGCTCGTCGGCTTTGATCCAAGCCATATAAATCTTAGTGGGGTAAATGCCGATATTAGTTCATTATCTTATTTGTCAACAGGGGAATTGACAGTAAACATTGAGAATTTGGCCGCTAACGAACGAGGTGGACTTTCTCTTGTGTCGGCCCATGGCGTTTTCAAAATGGACGAAAACAGCCTGCTACTTACTGACTGTCACTTGAATACAGAGCAAAGTTCCTTGCAACTGGATTTTACGATGGATTTAAACGCTTTTGATGATGTAAACCCAGGTCAATTGTCAATTGCCGCGTCAGGCAGCGTGGGTAAAGCCGACATAATTCCGTTCGCGTCTGATTTCGCCCAAACATTCAAACAGTCATGGCCGGTAGAACCGCTGAACATTACATTGTCAGCAAACGGAAATATGCAACGACTAAATGTGAGTCAGTTGAGCATGGCAATGGACGGAAGGTTCGACATTAGAGGTGACCTGGCGCTAACAAACATGACGGACGAGGCAGGCGATATAGGGATCGAGACTCATATTGACGCAAAAGGAGAAAATCTCACATTTGTAAATGACCTGCTTCCCGCTGACATCGCATCATCATTTAAAATCCCAGTTGGTATGTCGTTGTCTGGTGATTTTTCAATGATAAACCAACACATACTCGCTGATGCAGATTTGAGCTTCGGTTGTTCATCCGCTTCATTGAAGGCCGATTACAATATGAACAACGATGCGTACGACGTAGATCTTGTCGCCGACAGTCTTGCCGTTGACGCCTTTGTGCCTTTGACCGACTCCTTCTCAATGACAGGGAGCCTTTCGGCAAAGGGACAAGGATTTAATTTTGACTCGTCAAAGACTTTTTCCAATGTAGCTGTTGATATAAGCCATGTAGGTTATGGCGCATATTATCTGAACGGGACACAGGCAACTTTACAGTTGAATGACCATCAGCTTGACGCTAACATTGATTTTGATGATCCGCGTATTGATGGAGGTTTTACCGTAAACGGCACAATGACAAACAAAGGGGTGGAAGCGGCGATGACGTTGGACCTGCCGTTTGCCGACATTCAGGCATTAGGTTTGTCGGACGATCCTTTGACGGCTCATGCTACACATGGCAATTTTAAGGCAAACAGCAATTTTGGCGATATATTCCTTGTCGATGCCGTTGTAGACGGAGTGGAAGTGGTATACAAGAACGACAGTTTGGTGACAGAAAAATTTGATATGTACGCACAAAGCACTGTCGATACTACCATGATCATGTTGAATACAAGTGACTTCAATCTTGATTTCCACTCATCAAGCAATTTGTCCGCTTTAATAGACCAATTTACAAAGATCGGTAACGTCACTGCCGAGCAATTGCATACGCGCAGTCTCAATCTCGACTACTTGAAGCAAATGATGCCGGAAGTAACATTGACCGCCAACATAGGCGACAAGAATCCGATAAGTAAATTCATTTTCATGCAAGGAATCAAATATGGAGAGGTCGGAGCCAATATCAGCACATCGAAAGAATACGGACTTCAAGGCATGTTGCATGCCTACAACGTGAAGGCGGATTCCGTTACGGTCGACACGGTCTTTTTCAACCTCAACCAGGATTCTTCAAAAATCAGTGTCGACATAGGCATAGATTGCCCTGATCAAGATCTGTGTTCCGCTTTTACTGCTGACTTGACAGGATATTTGTCTCCAAGAATGGCGGACATTCATCTTACATACCTCAACGCAATGCAAGAGAAAGGCGTAGACTTGGGAGTCGTTGGAGAAGTGGTGAGTGACAGCGTGCTGCATGTCCATCTTTATCCGGAAGAACCAATCATCGCTTACAGTACTTTCAGGGTGAATGAAAATAATTTCATCGACATTCATAATGGTGAGAAAATTTACGCAGATGTCCTGATGCAGTCGAATACCGACAGCTGTTCGGTATCACTGTATGCCAATCCCGCAGATTCTGTACTTCAGAATATTGAGGCGGTGGTTAAGAATTTGAACTTAGGCGCACTAATGACTGTATTGCCTTTCCTCCCACAAATGTCGGGCATGCTTGAGGTAAATGCGAATTATGTGCAGAAACCAGATGGTTTTACTGTTGACGGGCTTGTGGAAGTTGATGATTACGTATACGAAGGAACTGCTATTGGCGACTTGATGACAGTCTTGAATTACCAGCCGATGGGTGAAGCGGGGCATGACATCAACGCCATGCTGTTTAAAGACGAAGAACACGTGGCCACCGTGAAGGGAAATTATAATGTAGAGGGAATGAACCGCCTTAACGCTTCCGCAATGCTTGCGCATTTACCTCTATCCGTCGCAGGGGCCTTTATTGAAGACGAGGTGTTCGCACTTAGCGGCTACTTAAGTGGAATGATGAGCTTTGTCGGACCGATTGACACGCTATTGGTCAACGGTTCGTTGTCAACAGAAAATGTACATGTGTATAGTGATATTTATTCGTTTGACTTGGTTGTAGAGGATAAGGATGTGGTGTTTGACAACAGCCGCATTGATTTTGACGAACTTAAGATATATGGCGCAGGAGACAATCCGCTTACTGTGAACGGCTATGTTGATTTCTCCGACTTCAATGAAATACAGATGAATCTCAGTCTGTATGGGCAGAACTTCCTTGTATTTGATACTGACCGTACACGTAAGACGGCTCTGTTCGGCAAACTGTATGGCGACTTTTTCGCGCGTGTGAATGGAACGACCAACGACTTGAAAATACGCGGGCTGGTTAATGTGCTTAATTCAACAAACATCACTTATATCATGACCAACACTCCGCTGTCTATCGATTACCGCCTGGATGACATTGTGACGTTTGTAGACTTCTCGGCCCCTCCTACAGAAGAGGTAAAGGCCACGCATACATTCCTGGGGTTGGATATGAATATACGTCTTGAGATAGAAGACGGGGCGAAAGTGCGCTGTGAATTCTCGGCGGACAAACAAAGCTATGTGAATGTGCAGGGCGGAGGCACTCTTACTATGAGTTATACGCCGGAGGGCGTGTTCAACCTGCTTGGCAGATACACAGTGAATGAAGGTGAAATGAAGTATACGCTGCCTGTTATTCCGCTGAAGACTTTCACTATAGCTAAAGGTTGCTATGTTGAATTTACAGGAAAACCGTCGAATCCTACGATGAACATTACCGCTACAGAACAAACAAAAGCCAGTGTCAGCAACTCGGATGGATCGAGCCGTAGCGTCTTGTTTGATGTGGGATTGAAGATATCCAATACACTTGAGAACATGACGCTTGAGTTTACTATAGATGCACCAGAAGACATTTCTGTGCGAAACGAACTTGCTGGACTCACATCAGAAGAAAAAAACAAACTCGCTGTAGCACTTCTTGCGACGGGCATGTATCTTTCAAGTACCAACCAATCTGGGTTCAGCACCTCGAATGCTTTGAACAACTTCTTGCAGACAGAAATAAATAATATTGCGGGCAAGGCAGTCAGTTCGGCAACCAAGATAGACATGTCTGTGGGGATGGAACAAACCAAGCGCGATGACGGCACTACGCGGACAGACTATTCATTCAAGTTCACCAAGCGCTTTTTCAGCGATCGACTCAACGTGGTTATTGGTGGACGTATTAATGCTGACGGCAACAGGAACAGTAACGAGTCGGGAGCCTACATTGATGATGTCTCGCTTGAATGGCGCCTTGATAACGGCGGAACGCAGTATATACGTTTGTTCCATGACAAGAATTATGACAACCTGGTAGAGGGTGAGTTGACTGAGAATGGAATGGGTGTTGTTCTTCGTAAAAAACTTGATAGTGTAACTGATCTATTCATATGGAAGAAGAAGAGTGATGATAAAGAAAGCAAATAAATATATAATAGGTCTGGTGGTGCCTGTCATACTGCTTTCGGCTTGTTCTACGACAAGCGGACTACAGGACGGAGAGACTCTTTACACCGGCATTAAGAAAATCACGGTTGAAGACAAGAAGAACACGTATGACGAGAGTGTCGCACTTACAGAGGTGGAGGCGGCCCTCGAATACGCTCCAAACAACTCGTTTATGGGAAGTTCTTCCGTCCGTTTCCCTATGCCAATCGGACTGTGGATATATAACGGTTTGGTAAACAAACAGAAATCAGGCTTTAACAAATGGTTCTTTAATACGTTTGGAACGACTCCGGTAACACTGACCATGGTGAATCCTGAAACACGTGTGAAAGTTGCCACCAACACCCTTCAGAATTATGGTTACTTTCAAGGCAGGGTGAGCTATGACATATTGAAACAATCTAATCCAAAGAAGGCGAAGATTGCTTACAACATAAAATTGGGTGAGCCTTATCTGCTCGATTCTATTCGCTATGCGTTCCCTACCGCACAAGACAGCGTAATCAAGGCTACTGCCTCAGATTCATACATCCATCAGAACGGACAGTTCAGTGTTGTTGATTTGCAGTCGGAGAAGGATCGTATTACAAGTGCGCTGCGTGACAACGGCTTTTATTACTATCGTTCAGATTATATCGACTATTATGCCGATTCGATGTTGGTGCCGCAGCGTGTCAAGTTGCTTGTAATGCAAGACCCGGATATACCGTCGCGCGCCATGCATAAATGGTATATAGGCAATATAAGCACATATATACGTGGGAAGGAACCTAAAAAGGGAGACAAGCAAATAGAAGGTTTTGCCGACTCAACGGATATGCGTGGTGTGAAAGTCGTATGGACGGGTGAGAAGTGTCCTATAAGTCCGCGGTCTATATTCCGCAACTTCCGTTTTTGGAAAAGGCATCCGTTCAGTGAGACTAAATTGGAAGAGACCCTGTCAAATTTGAGCAACATGCAGACATTTTCACAATTGCAGTTCACGTGTACTCCGCGTGACACATCGTCAACGTGCGATTCGTTGGATGTGCGGCTTGATGTGACACTCGACCAGCCAATCGAAGTGGAACTCGACTTTAGCTTCACGCAAAAGAGTAATTCGCAGGTAGGACCAAATGCAAAGGCTACGCTATCCAAACATAACGCGTTCGGACACGGGGAGATTCTGTCACTTTCATTGAAGGGATCGTATGAATGGCAGACAGGACAGAAGAACTTGGTGAAGGATGCTGACCAAATCAATTCGTATGATGCGGGAGGAGGCGTTTCCATAACGTACCCGTGGCTTGTGTTTCCCGGGTTGAGTAATAAGCGCCTTCGATACCCCGCGTCTACTGTTTTCAAGTTTGATATAGACCATCTTAACAGATCTGGCTATTACCGTTTGCTATCATTTAATGCGGAGGCAAGCTATTCCTATCAGACTTCTCTGTCTGTCAGTCATAAGTTTACACCCATATCGATTACTTATGACCGTCTGGAACATACGACGACGCGTTTTGATTCGATTGCCGCGAACAACTCCGCATTGCTTGTAAGTTTGCAAGACCAATTTATTCCTGCCATGCAATATACTATTACGTATGATAATAGTTGGAAGGACAATTTGCGAACGACAACATGGTTGGAATTGTCTGCCAAGGAATCTGCTAATATTATAAGCGGCGTAAGTGCGATGTTTGGAAGCAAGTTCAATGAGAAGGAAAAGAAAATGTTCAGTTCGCCATATTCTCAATTTTTCAAGTTTACAATGGATTTGCGCAACAAATACAAACTGACGGACAAGAGTTTGATTGCCACCAGGCTGTATGCGGGCTTTTTGTGGAGCTACGGTAACAGTGATGTGGCACCATACAGCGAATTGTTTTATGCGGGTGGAGCCAACGACATCAGGGCGTTTGCCGCCCGCGCAATAGGGCCTGGCAGATATTACGACTCTGAGGGACGTGGAACATATTTGGATCAGGCTGGAGATATGAAATTGGAAGCAAACATCGAGTATCGTTTTAATTTGGTCAGCAACCTGTATGGAGCCTTGTTTGTTGACGCTGGCAATGTATGGTTGTTGAAAAAGTCCGACTCGCATCTAAGCGGAGAGATTGGCAGTGGCAATTTTCTGAAGAGCATAGCTTTAGGTACGGGATTCGGCTTCCGCTATGATATGGAATATTTGGTGTTGCGCCTTGACCTTGGTATAGGTCTGCACGCCCCTTACGACACAGGAAAAGACCATTATTTCAACATACCGAAGTTCAATGATAGCCTTGCATTGCATTTTGCGGTAGGCTACCCATTCTAATCCAATTATAATAATATTCAGACAGTATATATATAATAAGGTGTATGGCAAAAGACAAGGTAGTGTATGTTTGTTCTTCTTGTGGCTACGACTCGCCAAAATGGATAGGACGTTGTCCGTCGTGTGGTGAATGGAATACGTTTGTAGAACAGAAGATAGGGAAGAAGAGCACGGTTCAGGATAGTTTTTCCGATTCAGGTTCGTCCAAGTCGAGTCCGATCTCAATGAGTAGGATAATCGCAGAGGAAGAGCCACGAATCAATATGCGTGATGGCGAGTTCAATCGTGTACTTGGTGGAGGATTGGTGCCTGGTTCGTTGACTCTGCTTGGTGGCGAACCCGGTATAGGTAAGTCTACGTTGATATTACAGACAGTACTACACTTGACCGGAATGAAAATCTTGTATGTCAGTGGAGAAGAGAGTGCGCGACAGCTAAAGATGCGGGCGGACCGAATATTGGAATCCGACTCTTCCGCATCTTCTTCCAACTTAAGTGATTGCATGGTTGTTTGCGAGGTGATGATTGAGCGTATATTCGAACATATTAAGTCCGTAAGCCCTGATTTGGTTGTTATTGATTCCATACAGACAATGGCTACAGAAGATGTTGAAAGCAGCCCTGGCAGTATCAGCCAGATACGTGAATGTGCGGCAATGTTACTTAAGTTCGCAAAGGAAACCAACATACCGGTTATAATCATAGGGCATATCAACAAGGAAGGCAGTATAGCAGGTCCGAAGATTCTTGAGCACATGGTAGATACGGTTTTGCAGTTTGAAGGCGACCAGCACTATATGTATCGCATCGTACGGGCGATTAAGAACAGGTTTGGAAGTACGGCCGAGCTTGGTATTTACGAAATGGTGCAGAACGGGTTGCGACAAGTTGCAAATCCATCCGAACTCCTTTTGTCGGACGTGAAGGACAACGAAGGACTGAGCGGAGTTGCCATTGCTTCAGCAATCGAAGGTGTACGCCCGTTGTTGATAGAGACGCAGGCTTTGGTAAGCACCGCGGCATATGGCATGCCACAACGTTCTGCTACAGGCTTTGACTTGCGCCGTCTTAACATGTTGCTTGCCGTTCTTGAGAAACGGGTTGGTTTCAAATTGGGGCAGAAGGATGTATACTTGAACATAGCCGGGGGAATTCGTGTGACAGACCCTGCGATAGACATGAGCGTGATTGCGGCAGTCCTCTCAAGTAATGTAGATACTGGTATTGAACGTGATGTGTGTATGACGGGTGAGGTGGGACTGAGTGGCGAGATCCGCCCTGTCAGCCGGATCGTTCAACGGGTGGCTGAGGCAGAGAAGCTGGGTTTTGCAAAGATAATGGTTCCCACATCCAATCTGAAGAGTCTGGACTTAAGTAAGTACAAAATAGAAATCAAAGGAGTGAGAAGGGTAGAAGAGGCGTTAAGAGAACTCTTTGGATAATAGTCAATAACGAATATTGCACAAAGCATATATGCGTTTTGCAATATGGTTGTTATGTGTGCGTAAAATAATTGAATGATTAGTAGTAGTTTACCCTTTATATTTAAAATAGAGTGCAAATAATTTGGTCAATTGACATAATTGTATTAATTTTGCCGCACCAAATAATTAAGCGATGCAGAAAACTCGTAATTTATTAGTTGATACAGCCAGGCAGTTGTTTGCCAAGAAAGGATTTGAGGCAACAACCATGAATGAGATAGCTCAGGCTTCAGGCAAGGGGCGTCGAACTCTTTATACATACTTTAGTAGTAAGGAGGAAATTTATTTTGCGGTGATCCAAAGCGAGCTTGACCGTCTTACAAACAGAATGGAAGAGGTGGCACGGCAAGAGATGTCACCAGAAAAGAAAATGGTCAAATTGTTCTTCGCACATTTGGAGTTTGTGAAGGAAACAGTCTCACGCAATGGGAATCTTCGTGCCGAATTTTTCAGGGACTCATGGAAGGTGGCGAGTGTCAGGAAAAACTTCGACCGCAGTGAGATGATCATTTTCCGTCGAGTAATGAACGAAGGAAACGATAAGGGGGTGTTCAACATACGTAACGTCAAGTTAACGGCCTTGATTACCCACTATTGCCTAATGGGATGTGAAGTTCCTTACATTTACGGACGCATCGGCGTAGACTCGCCCGAAGAACTGTACCCGTATGTCTTCCGTATGGTGAATCGCGCAATGGGCAATGATACGTACAGAAGAGACTACAGATATTGAATACATCATTTTATATTAATATTAATACATATAGAAAATGGGATTATTAACAGGTAAGACAGCACTGATAACAGGTGCTGCACGTGGTATTGGAAAAGCGGTGGCAATGAAATTTGCTTCTGAAGGTGCGAACATCGCATTCACCGACTTGGTTCTCAATGATGATATGGCGGCCGGAGTGGAGGCAACCCGTAAGGAAATAGAGGCTCTGGGAGTCACTTGCCGCGCTTATGCCGGCAATGCCGCTGATTTTGCAGAGACAGACTCTATTGTCAAGAAGATACACGAAGATTTTGGTTCTATCGACATTCTTGTCAACAATGCCGGAATTACAAAAGACGGACTTATGCTTCGTATGTCCGAACAGCAGTGGGATGCCGTCATTAATGTTAACTTGAAGTCTGCATTCAACTTTATTCATGCTTGCGCTCCAATTATGTTGCGCCAGCGTAGAGGTTCAATTATTAATATGGCAAGTGTGGTAGGTGTACACGGTAATGCAGGGCAATGCAACTACGCTGCGTCTAAGGCTGGTCTGATAGGTCTTGCGAAGTCAATCGCACAAGAATTAGGACCTAAGGGCATACGCGCCAATGCAGTGGCCCCTGGTTTCATTGAGACAGCCATGACCGCACAACTTCCAGCTGAAATCCGTGAAGGTTGGATGAAGAAGATTCCATTACGTCGAGGCGGACAAGTTGAGGATATAGCAAATGTCTGCTTGTTCCTTGCGTCTGATATGTCAAGCTATGTATCTGGGCAAGTAATCCAGATCGACGGCGGAATGAACATGTAGAAAACGCCAGCCTTTTCTCATGAGGATAATTTACGAAGACAACCATATAATAGTGGTTTACAAGGAGCACGGGGAGATTGTGCAAGGTGACAAGACAGGAGATGCTCCTCTGAGTGAGAAAGTGAAACAATATATCAAGGAGAATTACGCCAAGCCTGGCGAAGTTTTCCTTGGTGTTGTTCACAGACTTGACCGTCCCGTAAGCGGACTCGTGGTGTTCGCCCGTACCAGTAAGGCGTTGGCGCGTTTGAATAAAATGTTTGCCAATGGTGAAGTTCATAAAACTTATTGGGCTATAACCAAGAATGCCCCATCGGATAAATCCGGAACATTGGTACATTGGCTTGTTCGCAACGAAAAACAAAATAAGTCATATGCGTATGACAATGAAAGACCGAATTCAAAACGTGCGGAGTTGGACTATCGAGTCATAGGTAAATCCGACAACTATTACCTTTTGGAAATCGACTTAAAGACAGGACGGCACCACCAAATACGTTGCCAGTTGGCAAAAATAGGTTGCCCGATAAAGGGCGACCTCAAGTATGGAGCCAAACGCAGCAACCCTGATGGCAGCATCAGCCTACAGGCTCATTCAATGGAATTTATACATCCAGTATCAAAAATACACATTGACATAAAGCTCGCTTCTGATGGTGAGTTCGCCATATTCAAGCCAATCTGACTCTGGAGAAAGCTCATTCTGCAAAATCCTTTCACCTCAAAGATCCTAATTCCGTCCTTAAGTATGACTAATTGGTATGTGGAATCTGCCATGCGAAGGTGCAGATATGCATGAGGGAGAAGGAATGCAACCTCAAATCACGCCCCATACAGAAAGACAGAACTTACTTGCCACGAAAAATCCGTGGTTGGTCAATGTCTTTATGTAATATCATCTGATACCTGATTCAGTCTGATGATTCACACAACTTGAACTGTTAATGACTGTGTTTTTTCTGTTAAACTATTCCAAATATACGCCAATTTAGTGATATTAATTTTGTGATGACTAAACTAAGTGTTACTTTTGGCATCGATTTTGTAGAACAGAAGTTAAAAACGGATTGATATTAACATTTAAACTAAAAGTAGAATATGAAACAGACAATGAAAAGAATGTACAGCATCATAGCATTGATAGCTGTTGTATCTGGAATCGCTGGGGCATTTGCTTTTACTCTGGTAAACAACACTGTAGGTGTTATTGACACAAGTGTCCAGTCGTCAAAAAAACAAGTTGATGGCGATGTGCCGTTCATGACACTTGCCAGCAACACTACTCCTCATAGCCAACAATATATTGACTTGACTGAGGCTGCGGAGAAAGCCTGCAACGCTGTTGTATATATTAAGGTGACAATTAATGGTTCTACCCGTATGCAGGAATATTACAGCCCGTTTGATGATTTCTTTAATGAGTTCTTTGGCCGTGGGAACGGCGGACGTCAGCAACGTGAGATTCAAACACCGAAGCGTCAAGGTGCTGGTTCTGGCGTGATTATATCGAGCGACGGTTATATTGTAACCAACAACCACGTTGTTGAGGATGCCGACGAAATAGAGGTCACTCTGAATGACAACCGTGAATTTAAAGCGACAGTCATCGGACGTGATGAGTCCACCGATCTCGCCCTTATTAAAATTGAGGCGACCGACCTTCCTACACTTGTAATAGGTGATAGTGACAATTTGAAAGTTGGTGAGTGGGTTCTCGCAGTCGGGAATCCGTTTAATTTGAAATCTACTGTAACCGCAGGTATTGTAAGTGCCAAGGCGCGTAAGATTTCAGACAGCGGCAGAAGCAAAGGCAATGAAATAGAGTCGTATATTCAGACTGACGCTGCGATTAACGCAGGAAACAGTGGTGGCGCACTCGTAAATGCAAATGGAGAGTTGGTTGGCATTAATGCCGCTCTATATAGCCAGACGGGCAGCTTCACAGGTTATGGATTTGCCATACCGACAACCATCATGAAAAAGGTAGTTACCGACCTTAAACAATATGGAACTGTGCAGCGTGCGCTTATCGGTGTGAGCGGAATGGACTTGAGTGCGTATATTGACAACCAGAAGGCTCAAGACGAGAAGTACGACAAAGACTTTGGTACAAGTGAAGGTGTGTATGTGGCAGAGGTAAGCGAGAATGGCGCGGCCAAGGAGGCTGGAATCAAAGAGGGCGATGTCATAGTGTCAGTGAATGGCAAGAAAATATCAAAGATGTCAGAACTCCAAGAGACCATAACCGCTTACAGCCCAGGTGACAAGGTTACTGTAGGACTTATGCGTGACAAGAAGGCAAAGAGTGTCGACGTGATTTTAAAGAACACGTATGGTAACACAAAGGTTGTAAAGGCCGAGAACCTCTCAGCCCTTGGCGCAGAATTCAAGGAGATCACCGCAGACCAAAAGAATACTCTACATATTAAGAATGGTATTCAAATAAAGTCGTTGAATGATGACAGCCCTTTGAGAAAGATGGGAATAGGAAAGGATTTCATCATTATCATGGCAAACAACACCTCTATAAATTCTGTAGCTGATCTTGAAAGAGTATACAAGTCGGCTCTTGCGTCCGAGGCTCAAACCCTGTTCATTTGGGGTAAATATCCATCAGGACGTTCAGGTAGTTATGCTATAGAATTGGAATAAGCATAATCGATTGGTGATCAAGCAAAAGGGGCACTCCACATACAATGGAATGCCCCTTTTGCTTCGTCATGCGCCATGTAGAGAGGCTTTTGCGATGTATGAGAAAAGACACCAGATCTTTTGTGCGGTCGTGGATTTTTGCTATCTTTGCAACTGGATTACCTTGGAAGGAGACGCCGGATTTTTCTGCAGCCCTCATAGGATAGTCAGAGACAATAACAAAACAATGAATTGGATTATTTTAATTATTGCCGGACTATGTGAGTGTGGGTTTACATTCTGTCTCGGCGAGGCTAAGTCCAAGACCGGCATGGAGCATACCATGTGGCTTGGCGGTTTCTTGGTTTTTACGGTTCTCAGTATGGTACTGCTTGCCCACGTTGCGCATCACCTGCCACTCGGTACAGCCTATCCCGTATGGACAGGCATAGGTGCTGTGGGAACAGTATTGTTGGGTATAGTCGTGTTCCACGAACCAGTGTCTTTTGGGCGTATGTTTTTTATAACTACCTTGATTATTTCAATCGTTGGGTTGAAGGCCGTATCGAAATGAAAAGCTGTGTCAGTTTTTTATCATTGTGATAATCATCTTGAAATCGGTATCGGCGCGTACGCTATGAATATGTCCTGACGGTATGACGAATATATCTCCTTGTTTGATTTTGTACTCTGTATCGTCGAGAGTCATTGTCATCTCACCGTCAGTAACTTGGATAAATGCGTCGTAAGGGGCTGAGTGTGGGCTGAGTTGTTGCCCTTTGCCGAATGCAAACAGTGTGATGCTTCCTTTATCGTTGTGAAGCAATTCCATGCTGACGATACCGCCTTCTTGATAACTGGCAACCTCATTAGGGTTCAGTACTGTTCCTTTCTTGAATTGTGCCATAGTCTGTTTTGTTTTAATGTTATACCTTTTTATTATAATGTGACTCTGCGTGGACACTGTTTGGATCGTTTTCTTCAGTCTCCACACAGAGTTGTTCTTCCGTTTGACTTGCCTGTATGTTTCCTTCTGCCGTCTCCGCGTGACCGTTCAGAGCGGCGAAAGGCGCAAATTGCGCCGCGCGATCGTGCATAGACATTTGAGGATGCTTTTTTGATACGTGGTGTGGTAAGTTGATTATGTCATTAAAAATGTCCGTCATGCCTTGTGTCCTCCTATTTGATTATTGCGTTCGCGTGTGGTGGCTCCTTCGTTGAAGTCAAGCCCTTTGAGTATGGCGTTCTTGCCGAATTTCTTTTTGATATTGATTAGGGCTTCCTGTACTTTCTTCTCCTTTTCCAATGTGCGGTTGTGTCGTTGCATCTCCTCGCGTTGTTTGTCGTAATCAATAAAGATGCTGAGTTGTATTGGGTCTGGCCGCTGTCCCAGTTCTTTGTCTTTTACCAACTGTTCACTGACAATGTGGTTCGCACATACGTTCAACCGTCTGACAAGCAGTAGAGGATTGACAGATTGCTCAAATAATTTTCGGGTAGCTTCCACTATCATACGTCCCGATGATGTCCGCATAGTTAGATTAGCCGTGGCATGCGCGTGTTTCGGAACCAAACGACCATAGTGGTCGAGTTTGACAGGTCCGCTGTATTTTGTTTGTATGGTTTTGTCTGTCATGTTTTCCTTGTCATATCCCACGGTGATTACAATCTGGTCGGTCGTCAGACGCTTTTCAACCAGCTCAAGAGCCAATGTGTCGGCCATTTCCATTATGACCGTCTTTGCCAGTTCAAAGGGATAGGGGGCGTGCAGGACCTGGCCGTTGCTGAGAGAGCGCACTTCTGGCTTGTAGGCCTTGATTGCGGCAATAGTGCATGGCTCCCAGCCCCATGCGTGGTCTATGAGCAATTCCGCATTAACTCCAAATAATTTGTAGAGCAAATCTTCGTTGGTTAGTGAGCATCGTGCTATTTGCCCCATGGTAAAGATACCGTGCCGTTCGAGTCGAGCCGCCGTTCCATGCCCGACTCTCCAAAACTTGGTTAATGGTTGGTAGTCCCAGAGTTCGCGCCTGTAACTCATTTCGTCAAGTTCCGCGATACGAACTCCGTGTTCATCGGGCGGCATCTTTTTAGCGACGATGTCCATCGCTATCTTGCACAGATATATATTAGTACCTATTCCAGCAGTCGCTGTAATGCCGGTATTCTTTAGTACATCTTTGATCATACGCTGTGCCAGTTCATGTGCTGTTAACTTGTATAATTTCAAATATTCCGTAGCATCGATGAACACCTCATCGACGGAGTACACATGAATGTCTTCTGGAGCAATGTATTTGAGATAAATTTGGTATATGCGCGTACTGCACTCTATATAGCTTGCCATGTGAGGAACGGCAACGACGTAGTCTAATTCTAACTCAGGATGTGACATTAGCTCAGTGTCAGAAACGGATTTTCCTGTAAATCTATGGCCTGGGGCGTATGCCAGGCGTTGCTCGTTTACAATCCGGACCCTTTCGATCACTTCGAAAAGACGCGCCCTGCCTGCTATTCCGTATGCCTTCAACGATGGAGACACCGCAAGACATATAGTCTTTTCTGTGCGACTTGCATCAGCGACGACCAAATTTGTTGTCAGTGGATTAAGCGAACGCCTAACACACTCTACCGATGCATAAAAAGACTTCAAGTCAATGGCTATATATGTTTTATCCTGTTGCATACCGACTTTGTCATCCTATGATTTGTCAAAGGTATAAAATCTTCTTCAATCTGACGTGTGATGCATCAAAAAATATGTGCGTTTCATTAATGAACACGGAATTATTTGTATCTTTGCAACTATACAATTATATATATATTATTTTTTATGGAAAGACTACCAAACGACCCTGCAATGTTAGTGTCGGCAGTTAATATGTTACTACGAGATGAAGAATTCGATTCGTTGGAGGAATTATGCTTCAACTTCGATACGACAGCGGACAAAGTGAAGAAACATCTTCAAGAAAACGGATATATCTACAGTGAAGAACAGAAACAATTCCGCCCTGCCGGTTTTGATACAAATGCAGACGCCTAATGATTTCAAAGGACAGTATAGAATCCGCCTATTGCTTCTTTCATCAGAAGTTACGCGTGTATCAGTATTCCAAGCTTGGCTGGCAGAAGGATGACATAGAGCTGGCAATCAGCGATTATGTTGAGGAAATGGACAAGGATCTATACAATCAATTGGCGGAAGGCAAGACGGAGTTCCTGCTTGATCACGAAACTTTTGAGAGTGACTTAACACGTGCGGTAAATTCACTTGAAAAGATGATGAAATAATGAATGTGCGCGCTGTTGGAGCAGAGAATGCAGGCAAACTTTTGGATAGAGCAATGAAACCATGCGAACTTAATGATGAATATCAAAGATGTGACTAATGGCAGAAACTACCGCCAAAATTTTGCGGAACGGGAAAATGTACGTAAATTTGTAGCTTGAAATATATTGTAGAACAAAAACTCAACACGAAACAATGGAAAGAGACAACGAGATATTCTCTTTAATAGAGCGTGAGCACCAACGCCAGCAGAAGGGAATTGAATTGATCGCATCAGAAAATTTTGTAAGCGACCAGGTGATGGAGGCCATGGGTTCATGCCTTACCAACAAATATGCAGAGGGCTATCCTGGCAAACGTTACTACGGCGGATGTGAAATAGTGGATATAGTGGAACAAACCGCTATCGATCGTGTTTGCAAGCTGTTTGGGGCAGAATATGCGAATGTGCAACCACACTCGGGCGCGCAGGCAAATGCCGCAGTGCTCTTTGCAGTATTGAAACCAGGCGATACATTCCTTGGGTTAAACCTCGACCATGGAGGTCATCTCTCGCATGGCAGCAAGGTGAACACAAGCGGCATCTTGTATAATCCGGTAGGCTACAATCTGAATAAGGAAACGTGCAGGGTGGATTATGATGAGATGGAACAACTCGCACTTCAGCATAAACCTAAATTGATAATTGGCGGTGGCTCGGCGTATAGTCGTGAGTGGGATTACGCGCGTATGCGCAAGATTGCCGACGAGGTAGGCGCATTACTTATGATCGACATGGCTCATCCTGCAGGGCTGATTGCCGCCGGACTTCTTGACAACCCGTTGAAATATGCGCATATCGTTACATCGACGACCCACAAGACATTGCGCGGTCCAAGGGGTGGAATAATCTTGATGGGCAAGGACTTTGAGAATCCATGGGGATTGAAAACACCTAAGGGACAGGTGAAGATGATGTCTCAAATACTTAATTCTGCCGTATTCCCCGGTGAACAGGGCGGACCGCTCGAACATGTTATTGCTGCCAAGGCGGTATCATTCGGAGAGGCTTTGACTCCAGAGTTTAAAGTATACCAACAACAGGTGAAGAAAAATGCCGCTATATTGGCACAAGCCCTTATTGACCGTGGCTTCTATATATGCTCCGGAGGAACTGACAACCATAGCATGTTGGTCGACCTGCGCACAAAGTACCCGGATCTTACGGGTAAAGTGGCCGAAAAGGCATTGGTCGCCGCAGATATCACGGTGAACAAGAATATGGTGCCGTTCGATACGAGAAGCGCGTTCCAAACATCTGGTATTCGTCTCGGAACTCCTGCCATCACCACGCGCGGGGCAAAAGAAGATCTTATGCTTGAAATTGCCGAGATGATAGAGACCGTACTCAATTCACCTGAAGATGATGCTGTAATAGCCCGTGTCCGTTCGCACGTGAACGACATAATGAAGAATTATCCGATTTTCGCATGGTGACAGAGAATGACGTGAAGGAACCATTGTTGGGTAAGACAACAGCTGAAATACAAGAGGTCGTAACAAGTCTCGGAATGCCCAAATTCACCGCACGGCAAATAGCCCAATGGCTATATCAGAAGAATGTGCGCGATTTCTCCGACATGACCAACATATCAAAACGTCACAAAGATTTATTGGCGGAGAAATATTCAGTGGGGACAATACCTCCAAAAGAGAAACAAGTGTCGAAGGATGGAACTGTAAAGTATCTTTTCCCAACATCCGAGGGCAAGTTTGTTGAAACGGTATATATCCCAGAACATGAAAGGGCTACTTTGTGTGTGTCTACCCAAGTCGGGTGTAAGATGGGGTGTGTGTTCTGTCAGACAGGCAAACAAGGTTTCGATGGCAGCCTTAGCGTTGCTGACATCCTCAACCAAATATACTCTATCGCAGAAAAGGACTCACTGACCAATATCGTGTTTATGGGACAGGGTGAACCGCTTGACAATTATGACAACCTGTTGCGTGCAATAGGATTCATTACATCTGATACGGGGTGGGCTTGGAGTCCTAAAAGGATTACGGTGTCGACGGTCGGACTGAAGAAGAATATGAAGCGGTTTCTTGATGAGTGTGAGTGCCACCTTGCCGTCAGTATGCACTTTCCGCTGCATGAACAACGGGCAAAATACATGCCAGCCGAGACGCAATTCCCTATAGAGAAGATCGTCGAGCTGCTAAGGTTGTATGATTGGAGCCATCAGCGGCGGCTGTCTTTTGAGTACACCATGTTTGATGGTTTGAACGACTCCACTCTATACGCCAAGGAGATTGTCAGGTTGTTGCAAGGTGTTGATTGCAGGGTTAATCTCATACGCTACCACCATGTAGATGGTGTAGACTTGAATGAATCGCCTCTTGCAAAGATGACCGCTTTCAGAGACTATCTGACAAAACATGGTGTATATACAACCATAAGAGCGTCCCGTGGGCAGGATATTGATGCTGCTTGCGGACTGCTCACGACAAAAAGAGAGAACCTGTAAAGAACTATAACTATGAGAATTCAGAAAGCAAACAGAAGAACGGCACACGTATTGTTGAGCGTGGCGTGTGTAGTCTTGGGACTGGCTTTAACCGCATGTTCGGCAAATCCAGATGTCCCAAAGCGCAAGCACCACCACTCATGGTTGGTTCCGACATCGAGCGGAAATCCGTACGAGGTAATGGTGGTGTGTGCGGATTCGTTGTGGCAAGGTTACGCTGGCAGGGCTATGCGTGATGTACTGAATAAAGAATTGCCAATGTTGCCGCAACCCGAACCGATGTTCCATGTGAGTCATATCACCCAAAGGAACTACAATCGCATAACCAACATTTTCCGAAATATAATAATACTTGAAGTTGATGGTCAGACAACTCAGCCTAAGATGACCTACCAGCGCAATGTATATTCAGACCCACAAATTATAATAACGATAAAGGGTCCCAGTGGGAACAGCATCTCAACATTTATCACCGAACAGACGAAAGTGCTGATTAAGAATTTGTCGGCTGAGGAAATCAACCGCAACGCGACATTGCTTGAAGATGAGTACAACATAAAATTTTATCGCAAGTGTAAGGAAATGTTCGGCTGCGAGCTGTTTATTCCTAACGACTTGCTGAAGATGAAGGAAGGCGAGAACTTCCTGTGGGCATCCAACGACGGACTGTCCACCATTCAAAATATATGTATATACAGCTATCCGTATGTTTCAGAGAAGGTTTTCACAAAGCATGCGTTTATTGCTATTCGTGATACAGTAATGAAACGTAACATTCCAGGTGCGAATCCAGGTCAGTATATGACAACTAATCCGGATTATGTCAGCACAAAGGCGGTCAATGTGCGAGGCAGATATGTGTTTGAAGCGCGTGGGCTATGGAGGATGGAAAACGACATGATGGGAGGTCCGTTCATATCGCATTCCACTGTGGATACGGTAAACAACAAGGTAATTGTCGTCGAAGGATTTGTATATGCGCCTGAGAAGATGAAACGTACAATGATACGCCGTCTGGAAGCCGCACTCTACACTTTGCGCTTACCATCGTCTGAATCCTTGGAGGATAACAAAGAGAACAAAAGAAAGTAATCATGTAAAACGAATATGCGAAAGATAAAAGTAGGTATAACTCAAGGTGACATAAACGGGGTGGGGTACGAAGTAATACTCAAGACATTCAGTGATCCTGGTATGTTTGAATTATGTACTCCGATAGTGTATGGGTCTCCTAAAATCGCCACTTTCCACCGGAAGTCATTTGATGGAACAACCATGTTTGCAGTGAAAAAGAGTGCCTCAGAGGCTGAAGACGGAATCTTGAATATTGTGAATTGCTTTGGCGAGGAGGAAGTTAAAATAGAGTTTGGCAAAGCGACACCAGAAGCAGGCAGCGCGGCATTCATAGCACTCGAAAAGGCCCTTGATGAATATAGCAAGGGATTGTTTGACGTACTTGTTACCGCGCCAATCAACAAGAACACCATACAACGTGATGACTTTCAGTTCCCAGGACATACTGAATACATAGAAAGCAAGGCAGGCGAAGGCAATAAGGCTTTGATGATTCTGATGAACGAAAATGTAAAGGTAGCTTTGGCAACCACGCATGTACCTATAAGGAAAGTTGCCGATTCTATCACGAAAGGCTTGATCATTGAAAAGTTGGAAATCCTTGACAAGTCGTTGAAAAGAGACTTCCTTATTGACAATCCGCGGATAGCCGTACTTTCTCTCAATCCGCATTGTGGTGACGGTGGTCTGATAGGTACAGAGGAACAAGACATAATATCCCCTGCTATCAACGAGATATTTGCCAAGGGAATACACTGTTTTGGTCCATATCCGGCTGACGGATTCTTTGGATCTGGTAACTATAGCCATTTTAATGCGATACTTGCCATGTATCATGACCAGGGGCTTGCTCCTTTTAAACTCCTTGCAATGAATGATGGCGTGAATTTTACAGCGGGGCTTCCAATTGTCAGGACGTCTCCCGATCATGGAACAGCCTATGATATTGCCGGACAAGGAAAGGCGGACGAGGAATCGTTCCGCCATGCCGTCTATGCCGCACTCGATATTGTAAGAAACAGGAAAATATACGATGAGGCTCATGCCCATCCTCTTAAGAAACAGTATTTTGAGAAACATGACGACAGTGACAAACTGAAACTTGACCAAGTGACAGACGAAGACACGTTGTAACAACTAATCATTGATGAATTGAAATCGAGGACAAGAAACATATTTTTCCTTTTCGGACTGATTGCCATAGTATTGATGATTCTTACTTTCCAAGTGAGTTTCGTTGAGATGTGGAACCACATCAAACATGCGGGATATTGGATTTTCGCTATTCTCGGAATGTGGATAATCCTATATTTGATGAATACGGTCACGTGGAGGATTATAATAAAAGGCAGTGGTGTATGCAATGTGCCGTTTTGGAAACTTTACAAGGTAACCATAAGCGGATTTGCCCTTAACTATGCCACTCCTGTCGGACTTATGGGTGGCGAACCATACAAGATAATGGAGCTTTCTCCTTATATTGGTCCGGAACGTGCCACCTCATCGGTTTTGTTGTTTGCCATGATGCATATATTTTCGCATTTTTGGTTCTGGCTTACAGCCGTTGTCCTCTATTACATATTCATACCTCTCGATGCGATGATGGCAATAGTACTACCATTCATCGCTATGTTCTCTATTGCAGGAATATACCTTTTTGTCCGAGGGTATAGAAACGGTATGGTTGTGAAGGTGCTGAAGTTGGTCTCAAAATTGCCTGGATGTAAAAAGTGGGGAAAAAAATTCATTGTGGAACATGCGAATGAGCTGCACACTATAGACATGCAAATAGCCCAACTGCAAGGTCAGAAGAAAGGGAGTTTCTTCGGATCGTTTTTCTTAGAATACATAGGACGAGTGTTGCAGTCGTTCGAAGTGTTCTTTATGTTACGGCTTGTTGACGTGCAGGGCAGTATGCCACAATTGTTTGTCTATGCGCTGATGATACTGGCATTCACCTCATTGTTCGCCAACCTTCTATTCTTCATGCCATTGCAGATAGGAGGCAGAGAAGGTGGCTTTGCGATGTCTACAGTGAAGATGAAGATGGTTGGAGCTGGTGGTGTACTGTTGACTCTCAAGGAGGCAATGACAATAGCGGTATTTATCTCCATAATAGTAAGAATACGAGAATTGTTTTGGGCATCCATTGGCATGTTGTTGATGAAGGTCGGAACGAAGGTTAACGCAAAAGACAAATATAAAAAATAATTATGCAACACTGGCATTATCCAGTGTTACGACAAATATAGGAAATATGAAATTTGCAATACTTGCAGCTGGTGAGGGATCGAGGTTGGCTAAAGAGGGAATAAATGTTCCAAAGCCGCTTGTGCCAATCAATGGGGAGGCCATGATTGACCGGCTTATACGTATTTTCATGGATAACGGCGCGGATGATATTACCATTATTACAAACAATATCACACCACTGACACAACAGCATATTATAAACTTGCAAGACGAAGGGAAGCCAATTCGTTTGATTGTCAAGACAACTCCGAGTTCTATGCATAGCTTCTATGAGTTATACCCATATTTGGGAACGGGGAAATTCTGCCTGACTACAGTCGATACTATTTTCCATGAAAATGAGTTTTCCGAGTATATAAAAGCTTTTGGCAAATCGAAAGAGGATGGACTAATGGCTGTAACTGATTTTATTGACGACGAAAAACCTTTGTATGTCGCAACGGATGATAATATGAATATAACGGGTTTCTATGATACAAGACACGAAGATACACGGTTCATCTCTGGTGGAATATACTGCCTTGACTCGAAATCCTTTGAAACATTGCGTAAGTGTGTAAACGGCGGAATGTCAAGGATGCGTAACTTCCAGCGTCAGCTGGTCAGTGATGGTTTGCGCCTTAAGGTGTACCGATTCAGTAAAATACTTGATGTGGATCATGCCAGCGATATAAAGAAGGCGGAGGAATTCTTAAGATGAACATTTTGTTAGTATACAGGTCGAAGGAGTTTTCTCCGAATATGGCAGACGCGGATGCTGCCATATTGGACGCTGTCGCAACACATGTTCAACAAATTGGGAACAAAACGACTCTGGTTAATGAGTATGATATTAAAGAGCCGTTTGGTGAATTTGACGTGGTGTTCACTATGGGGCGCTTGAAATCTACGCTTAAGGTTTTACGTCAGATGGAACAGAATGGAATACGAGTAATTAATAACTCTGACTCAATAGATAATTGCAGGCGCGACATAATGACACGTTTGTTGTCGGACAATGGAATTTCTATTCCCGAAAGTATTGTGGCTGACATTCAACATGTGACTTCGTTTCCGCAATTCCCATTTTGGATGAAGCGTGGCGATGGATATTCAACGCATGCAGATGATGTGGTATTTGTGACGAATGCAAAGGAAGCAATTAATAATGCCTGTCGCATGGGCGCCCAAGGCTATAAGACCGTAGTGATGTCTCATCATGAAGAGGGCGATTTGGTGAAGTTCTATGGTGTGCGAGGCTCTTCGTTCTTTTATTGGTATTACGCATCCGATGGCCACAGCAAGTTTGGATGGGAGAAGATTAATGGAAACAGACGAGGATATCATTTCGACCAGGCAGGTTTAAAAGCCACATGTGACCATGTCGCTGGTATTTTACATCTCAATGTTTATGGAGGTGATTGTGTGGTCAGTGAGTCTGGCAAACTAAATATTATCGATTTCAACGATTGGCCAAGTTTCTCAAAGTGTAAGGAGTCGGCAGCCATGGCTATAGCTGGATTGATAAATGATTTGTAAAGGAATATTCAACGTTAGGAAATAATAATAACAATATATATAATGTCAGACAAAGAAAAAATACAGTCAACATTGAAGTCCGCTGATACCGAAGAGTGGATTGACGTGGTTTTTACTCGTCCCATTGGCTACGTATGGGCTGTGTTATTCAAACGCCTTAATGTGCATCCCAATGTTGTGACTGTCATCTCTATGATTCTTGGTGCGGCATCAGCTTTCTTCTTCTATAACAAGGCTGACACGACAAAAGGTGTGTTATATAATATAATAGGTGTATTATTGCTTATGCACGCCAACTTCTATGACAGTGCCGACGGTCAGCTGGCGCGTATGACAGGGAAAAAAACACGACTCGGAAGGATCCTCGACGGAGCTGCTGGTGATGTCTGGTTCCTGTTCATCTATTTCGCGTTGGCTTTCCGTATATATGACCAGACAATACCATTTACCAATGGTGTAAAATGGGGTATGTGGGGATTCCTGTTGTTTGCGTTTGCCGGATTATGCTGCCACAGCCGTCAATCTGGACTCGCTGATTATTATCGGCAGATACATCTGTTTTTCTTGAAAGGGAAAGATGGGAGCGAACTTGACAACTACATGCAGCAGAAGGCATTATACAAGCAGACCAAGTGGAGACATAGTGTGATATGGAAGGCTTTCCTGCTTTCTTATGTACAATACACCAAAAGCCAGGAACAGCAAACGCCACAATTTCAACGACTGATACATAAATTGCAGCGCAAGTACAGAGGCAATCTGCCTCAAACGTTCAGGGATGCATTCTGTAAACGGAGCCTTCCTTTAATGAAATGGACTAATATCCTGACGTTTAATATTCGCGCTCTTGTGTTATATATAAGCTGTCTCATCGATATGCCATATATATATGCGCTGTTTGAGATAATTGTTATGTCGGGAATATATTATTATATGCGTGGAACTCACGAGAACATGTGCAGACGACTGATGAAAGATGTTGAGGAAGGAAAATATTAAAGGAATAATCTTTGATTATGGAGGCACTCTTGACACTAACAGTGTTCATTGGTCAGAGGTGTTGTGGAATGCGTATATGAAGGAAGGCATTGGCGTGACTAAGCGGCAATTCCGCGATTCTTATGTTTATGCGGAGCGTAAATTGGCTGCGGAACCACTCATAAAACCTGAGCATAACTTTTTAGACTTGTTGAGAATAAAAACGGATATGGAGACACGGTATTTGGTCGATCACGAATATTGGCAGACATCTGAGATTTGCCGCCGTGCGTCTCACGAACATGTCGCATTACGATGTTATCAACATGTGATTGACGTACTGAAAACAAGCCGTGAGGTAGTAAAGACGCTTGCGGGCAAATTCCCTCTTGTATTGGTAAGTAACTTCTATGGTAATATCCACACAATATTGAAGGATTTCAATTTGGAATATTTTAATGAGGTTATTGAATCTGCGGTGGTGGGTGTGCGTAAACCAGACCCTCAAATATTTCAAATGGGGGTGGATTCCTTGGGGGTCAATGCCGAAAGTGTAGTTGTAGTTGGTGATTCTTTTTCTAAGGACATAGTTCCGGCAAATTCATTAGGTTGCCAAACCGTCTGGATGAAAGGAACAGGGTGGGGCGACGAATCATTCGATGAGTCGGTCCCGTCGTTAATACTTCACAATATCGCAGATCTACCTAAATATCTTATATGAAAAATGTAATTCACACTTCTAATTATTTAAAGTACAATAAAAAAACGATAGTAGATATGAGTTTTTTGTTTGTGATGTAATAATACAGATTAATATTTTGTGTATCTTTGCACGAACTAAAATGCTGCTGTTTAAAAGAAGCATATAAATTTAGACTCTAAAAAAACATCATTATATAAAGAAATGGCAAATTCAAATGTGAAACCTGCTGAAGGGAAACTTGGCATAATGGTTGTAGGACTTGGTGCCGTGACTTCCACTTTTATGACAGGAGTGCTAATGGCACGCAAAGGCTTGGCAAAGCCTGTTGGATCTATGGTTGAATATGATAAAATCCGTGTTGGAAAAGGTTCTGAAAAGAAATATCTTCACTATCGTGAAATCGTTCCTATTGCTCAACTAAAGGATATCGTATTTGGTGCATGGGATGTGTATCCTGTCGATGCCTACCGCAGTGCTATGTATGCTGAAGTATTAAAGGAAAAGGATATCGAGCCAGTCAAAGACGAACTTTCCAAGATTGTTCCTATGAAGGCCGCTTTCGACCATAATTTCGCAAAACGCCTCGATGGTGACAACATCATGGTAGGTAAGACTCGTTGGGAAATGATGGAACAGATACGTGAGGACATACGTAATTTTAAAAAGCATAACGACTGTGCGCGTATAGTTGTTGCTTGGGCGGCTTCAACAGAAATATATGTGCCTTATTATGAGCCGGTTCATGGAACATTAGCCTCGCTTGAGGCAGCCATGAGGGCTGATGATAAAGAACATGTGGCTCCTTCTATGTGCTACGCTTACGCCGCTTTATCAGAAGGTGCTCCGTTCATTATGGGCGCTCCAAACACAACGGTCGACATACCTGCGATGTGGGAACTGGCTGAAAAGACCAAATTGCCTATAGCAGGCAAGGACTTTAAAACAGGACAGACCCTTGTAAAAAGTGGTTTTGCTCCAATTATCGGCACTCGTTGTCTTGGCTTGAGCGGCTGGTTCTCTACGAACATACTTGGAAACCGTGATGGTTTAGTACTTGACGAACCTGCCAACTTCCGTACAAAGGAGGTAAGCAAGCTGTCTACTTTGGAGTCGATCCTCGTCGCTGACAAGCAACCGGATTTGTACAAGGATTATTATCACAAGGTACGCATCAATTACTATCCTCCTCGCAATGACAATAAGGAAGGATGGGACAATATAGACATTTTCGGCTGGATGGGTTATCCAATGCAAATCAAGATTAATTTCTTGTGCCGTGACTCTATACTTGCCGCGCCATTGCTTCTCGATCTCTGCCTGCTGAGCGATCTTGCCGCGCGTGCCGGACGTTATGGAATCCAGCGGTTCCTAAGTTTCTACCTAAAGAGTCCGATGCATGATTTCACGAAAAACGAAGTCCCAGTTAATCACCTCTTCCAACAATATGTAATGTTGAAGAACGCTCTTCGTGAGATGGGTGGCTATGAGGCTGATGAAGAGATTGACTAAACAAAACGTTTGCAACCCCCTCTTCATATTTTCATGTGGAGGGGATTTTTATTTTAGAATGGGTAGATTAATCAACATACTCCTTTTGTTTTCCTTGTCAGTTGGGTTGCATGCACAAGTGACAGGTGTTGTTGTGGATGCGAAAACACGTCAGCCACTTGATTATGTGAATGTCTATTACGATGGACACAATGTCGGTGTGATGACCGATGCGAAGGGACGGTTTGAACTTAAAGAAGAACCGAAATGGACAGAGTTGACTATCTCAACAATGGGGTATGTTACAAAGGTAATAAAGCTGGTACCTGGAAAAAGCAAGAACTTGAAGATAGAGTTGGTTAGCCAACCACGGCAAATCGAGCAAGTGACCGTTGAGGCAAAAAAAGGTCGATACAGCAGGAAAAACAATCCCGCCGTTGAGTTTATGCGTAAAGTGATTGAACATAAGAAGTTCAACGATTTACATACGAAAGACTTTGTAAGTTACTCAAAATATGAAAAGATGGTACTTTCGCTAAACGAATTCACAGAAAAGGTCTTCGAGGAAAGCGAAATGAAAAAGTTTGCGTTTTTGAAAGACCATGTCGAGCGATGTCCTGAAACTGGCAAGCTTATACTGCCGGTTAGTGTAGATGAGACCATCTCGGAAATAATATACCGGAAAAGTCCTAAATCAGAAAAAACCATTGTCAAGGCGCACAACAGTACGGGTGTGAATGAGCTATTCAATACAGGCGATATATTGACAACAACAATGAAGGATGTTTTTACAGACGTCGACATATATCAAAACGAGTGCCGTCTGTTGCAATATCCGTTCAAGAGCCCTATATCTAATAGTGCTATATCGTTTTATCGCTTTTATCTGCAGGACACTACTTACATAGAAGATGACAAGGTTATTGAAGTGGGATTCCTTCCTAACAATCAGCAGGATTTCGGTTTTTCCGGACTATTGTATGTAATGGCTGACTCAACATATCAAGTCCGTCGTGTTGAACTTCATATACCGAAGCGCAGTGATGTGAATTTCGTGGACAATATGATTATATCGCAAGACTTTAAGAGTCTGCCGACCGGAGAACGCGTCATCGTGAACAACGATATGCTTGTGGAATTAAACTTGTATTTGCGGAAGTTTATGGTTAAGCGCACCATCCGAAATAAAGATTATTCGTTCGAGCCTATATCTCCCAAAGTGTTTAAGCACATAAGGGGAAGTGTGTTCAAGGAGGCTAATGCGGAAATGCGCGATGAAAATTATTGGAATGAGTATCGTGAAGTCGAGTTGTCCAAGAGTGAAAGTGGTATGGATGCCTTTCTCAACCGTCTACAACATATTAAGGGATTCAAGTATATCATTTTCGGACTAAAGGCTCTGGTTGAAAACTTCGTTGAGACAGGAGATTCCGTACATCCCAACTATGTGGACTTGGGACCTATTAACACCATCATTTCCGGTAACCACTATGATGATTTACGCTTCCGTCTGTCCGCACTTACAAATGCCAACCTGAACCCGCACTTGTTCGCTAATGGATATATAGCGTATGGAACATCCACGCATAATGTGTATGGCAAGGCGCAACTTGTTTATTCATTCAATAAGAAAGCCTACTTGCCTCGTGAATTTCCTGTCAACAACTTGTCAATTTCCTATCTGAACGACATTGTGAGTCCGTTCGACAAGTTCGTCCCTACAGATAAAGATAATATGTTCCTTGCATTGAAAACGAATAGTGTGGATCAATACAACCACACTAAAGAGGTCAAGCTTGATTATGAGCGTGAATATGAGAACGGCTTCAGGTACAGCGTAACGTATACTCATACAGACAACAAGGCAGTTGATGCTCTGTTCTACCAACCACTTGATGGTGTAGGAACGCCGTCGGCCGATCCAAGTTCGCATCTTCGTAAAATGACGACAAGCGAGTTCAAGGCAAAAATTTCCTTTGAGCCTGGTGCTTCGTATATCAACACCAAGCAGCGACGTTTGAAAATAAACCTTGATGCGCCTGTAGTCACAATCTCGCATACAATTGGACTGAACAATTTTCTTGGAGGACAATATGAGTACAATGTAACAGAGGCGGGTATTTACAAGAGGTTTTGGATGCCAAGCAACTGGGGAAAGATGGACTTCGACATCAAGGCGGGAATTCAATGGAACATTGTACCATTCCCACTGCTCATACATCCTGCAGCCAATCAGTCGTATATTCTTGAAGATTATACGTTTTCATTGATCAATAATCTTGAATTCCTTAATGACAGGTATATATCGTTTATGTATCAATGGGATTTGAATGGAAAGATCTTCAATCGAATTCCACTTTTGAGAAAACTGAAATGGCGTGAGATCATTGGCTTGAATATGCTTTGGGGGGCCCTTACCGACAAGAACAATCCTGCGGCAAGTAATTATTCCGACAACAAGTTGTTCTATTTTCCAGGGCATTTTAATGCGGATGGAACATATGAGAATAATACTGTGGTGATGGACAAGAAGACTCCATATATCGAGTTGCGTCTGGGTATACACAATATATTCAAGTTGCTCCATGTCGAATATGTGCGGCGTCTCACATATTTGCACGATCCAGATGTCAACAAATGGGGTGTTAGGGGGATGGTGAGACTAACGTTCTGATAAAACAAAATATTGAGATTTGTTGAGGATATGAGCATAAGAGAATTATACATCCATTTGTGGAATTGCAAAATAATATTTTTTGCTGTGTTCGTTATGTTTCCTTTCTCTTCTAATGTGAATGCACAAAACAATAAGAACAAAGATGACAAACTCCACACGGGGCAAGAGACAGTAAATGTGAAGAAGGTCATGAAGGAGGCGCGGACCGCAATAAAGTCCGCGAACTTCGCACAGGCCGAATCATTGTTGGAGAAGGCTGTATCGACTTCCGCTGATGCTAAGTCGGATGCGGGTTTGTTCAACATGTTAATGAACGTGGAGCACGGACTTGCAGATGCAGAGAACCGGAAAATATATTTGAAAAGTAATCCTGACACAGCAAAGTACTTCTCTTATATATATAAGGTGTATGTGTACGGACTGACGTGCGACAGCCTTGATCATATTCCAGACCGTAAGGGAAGAGTAAAACCACAATATGCTGCCAATATATCCTCTCGCCTGGTCTCATATCGCAATAACATCAAGAGTGCGGGAAAGTTCTTTTATAACAAAGGGAAATATGCTGAGGCGTACAAGTATTTTGACTTGTTTATAAGCACACTGAACAACCCGCTAATCACGTTGGCTAAGAATTCACGGATTGATTCTGATAGTTTGAGTATAATGCGGCTTGCTGTATTCTCTGCGTACAACTCGTCAGATTATAAAAATGTTTTAAAGTATTTGCCTGATGTGATGGAGGACACGGTGTCGTATGCTACATTCTGTCAGATAGGAAGTAAGACCGAGATGGCTCTTGGCGACACTCTGAAGGCCGCCGCATACCTTTATGAAGGGTGGAAGGCGGATCCTTTACGCGAGTATTTCTATATTACCCTCGTTGAATACTATATAGATGGCAAACAATATAAAAGTGCGTATAATATTGTGGAAGACCAACTTAATATCAGCCCGCAGAATAGACGGCTATGGTATATAAAGGGGAAGTGCCAGCAATGTCTTGACAGTCTGGATGCCGCTGTTGTAAGTTACGAACACGCTATCATCATACAGGACAGTGACGCGCAGTCATACAGTAGTATAGGCGACATATATGTGACGAAAGCGCAGCGTACTTATAGAGGAAACAACAACAAGGTTGGAACAAATGCGTACTCACATTCAAAGAAGCAAGAGATGGAATACTATAAGAAGGCACTCACCAATTACGAGAATGCTCGCAAGTATGCTCCTAACGACTCTGCTTTGTGGTATGAGGGTCTGCGTGAAGTCTATTTCAAACTGAACATGGGTAGGCAATTGAACGAATTGGAAAAAGACAAGTGATCTGTCGTCCACTTCAAGCTTGTTGATTTGCTACCCACCATTCATCGCTTATATCTTGTTCGACATGAAGGGATAAAGGTAATTATTTATAAGGTTTGCATTGATGCATAAAACATTTTTGTTATCTTTGCACGCCACCTTTGAAAAAACTGCGTCATGAAGAGGTCTAATACCCAAAAGGAATACAGACATTCTGTAAGGTAGTAAGTGAGGCTTATGTCAGCAAGAGAGTACAGGTGTGCTGCTTGGTTGACGAACTAAGAACGACCTTCTGGGATTTTTTCCAAACTGGCAGTCAGGATGAAATGTTGCCGTATAAGTCCGATTGACTAAGGTCTTTAAGGTTGGTGTCATCTTCTCTACTAAGGAGAAAAACTTAATTAAATGTGACTTGTATGTGAAACCAAAACACACAATTATATGGAAGACAATAATGTTGCGTGCAAAGGTATTGTACATGTTGAATTGACAATGCTTGACGCTCAAAATGAAAGTCCTAACGGATTAACGGATGTTCTGCACGGCTCGATTCTGCGAGAAGAACCCACTTGCTTACAGGTGTCAAAGAAGGGCATGAAGCACTCAGATGCGGACAAGATTACTGGTACGGACATCGCAGACCAAAAAGCACAAGCACAAGAAGGAGAAAAATCCTCTTCCTTCTCCACTTGTATTATAGATTCAGAACACAAGGATGAGATTTTGGCTCTTCTCCATTCCGTGATTGACTATAAAAGTGCGAAGGTACTTGCCCATGTCATACGTTCCATTGTTGATATGGGCATTATACTCAAGCCTACATCCACGCAACTTAAAGAAGAATTTTCGATAAATCAAACCAGAAGTGCGTATGATAAGCACATGAACGAGGAAACGGAAATACCGGCAGAGATATGGCGTGAAATGCATGAAGTTTTTCATGACTTCATAACAGTCATGTAGCAGGTATCAAGCAATATCATAAACAAAACAGAGAGTATAAATGATGAAAAAACTATGTCTGTTCTTATTTCTTTTAGCCGCATTCACAAGCAATGCGCAAGACAAAATGCGGGTAATCATGGACAACGACTTCGCTGGTGACCCTGACGGACTTTTCTCGCTCGCACAACTGCTTATGTCGCCTTCAGTGGATGTCAGGGCGGTGATAGGCTCACACCTACACATAAATGAGAACTGGACCGCGAAAGGCGAGCCTTCGGCTGCAACGGCAGTGTCAAATGCCAAAGTGTTGATGGAAAAATTGGGCAAGGAGGGGGTGTGTCCGGTAGTTGCAGGTTCTGAAACAGCTTTGGTAGACACGCTTACTCCTATTGTGGATGACGCAACAAATGTTATTATTAACGAGGTAATGAAAAGTTCGGCAAAGAACCCACTTTATATCTTGTGCGGAGGCGGTCTGACAGAGATCGCTTCCTCATGGTTGCAAATGCCCGAAATTGCAGAAAATATCATTCTTGTATGGATAGGAGGGAGTGAATACCCAGGTTTTATCGCCCCGCCAGGTGGAAGCAAAGGGGAATATAATACGACAATAGACACACATGCGGCGCAGGTGGTTTTCAACCGCTCCAACCTGAGGATTTGGCAGATACCTCGAAATGCCTATCGGCAATGTCTTATTTCGCGTTCCATATTGCGTCATAAGACAGAAATGAATAACCCTGTTGCAGAGTATCTGGTTGCTATGCTGGATGAATTTATAGGACCCGACAAGCAGAGTGAGTGCTATGTGCTTGGCGACAGCCCGCTGGTATTAGTTTCTGCATTGCAGAGTAATTGGGAGAGAGATGCTTGTTCTTCAAGCTATTCCATACGACATTGTCCTACGGTGGACGACAAGGGAATTTTCTATTTTAATGACAGTAGAAGAACTATAAAGGTCTTTGACCAAATAGACACCTACCTTATGTTTGAGGATCTGTTTGCCAAGTTTCATGAACTAAAATAAATGTGACAAGGTATTTGTTCGACTATGTGGTTAATTGAAGCAATAGATGAATAAGAAAAGAGAAGGATGTTAAATGAATAAATACTTATTATTATGGATGTAGGACAGAAACTGCCGGAGATACTTGGTGATGACCAAAATGGTAATGAAATTAAATTGAGCGATTTCAAGGGCAGGAAACTTGTACTTTATGTTTACCCGAAGGACTCCACACCAGGCTGTACCAACGAAGCTTGCAGCCTTCGCGACAACTATGAGCGTTTTCTCGCCAAAGGTTATGCGGTGGTAGGTGTGAGCATACAGAGTGCGGAGAGCCACAAGAAGTTCATAGCCAAATACAATCTTCCCTTCCCTCTGATAGCCGACACTGACAAGAGGCTTGTTACGGAACTCGGAGTTTATGGTGAGAAGAAGATGTATGGAAGGACAACCGTGGGGACGTTTCGCACGACATTTATTACCGATGAGGATGGAGTGATAACTGAGATTTTCCAGCCCAAACAGATAAGGGTAAAGGAACACGCCGTCCAAATATTAGGAGAGTAATAATAAATTTCTATGGTTACAATCTTCATGCACTTTGCGAGCTTAGCGGTACTTCCAAGCTGCGATATCTTTGTGTTTTACCGTCCAACCAAGGCTGGACGGTAAATGAAACAGCATGTCTTTGCGTTTGAAACATGTTTCAAGCACCGTTCAGCCTTGGCTGAACGATGAGGAAAGGGCA
>CAZHZH010000013.1:15296-40862 GCA_964537205.1 uncultured Bacteroidaceae bacterium | reverse complement strand
CCTGTGTTTGCCCAAGCATAACACCTGTGAATGCCCGTTCAAGGATCACACGTTTGCCCATTCACAGAACGTACTGATTTACAGAGACATGTATTATACATACCATTTTTGTGTCATAGTCAGCCAAGACAGTTACACTATAACACCTGCTACGAATCTTCCCTCATCTGGAATTCTATCAGCATGCTTACATTATCCGCCACTGTCAGTTGTACAAAGAATGTGCTTTCGTCCTTCTGACATATATATGGGACAATCTCATCTCCATAACGGGCAGGCCGTCTGAACTCAACACGAACATTGTTATATCGGAATCCGTCGGGTAGATATTCCAATGCGATACGTATGTAGTTGGCATTATTCATATGATGGTTGTAATCTATGTCATTGTGCGTTACCGCGACAAGTGGACGCTCCTGCAACTGCAAGTCTTTTAACAAGAGTATACGGCGGTCGAGGTAAGTCATTGCCTTCTTCGGTTCTATACGCACAGAGGATATGGCATCTTGCGGCACACGTTGCAGGCGACCTGAATGGCGGTCTACAAACGCCCCCATCGACCAGGTCCGGTAACACGCATTGCCGTCCGCATCGTAAATGAACGTATTGCGATAACCATACATGGGTTCAATTTCATAGACCGTAGTGACAGTCTTCAACCATTCCTTATACCGTGGCACACGAACGATTTCCACTTGCCTTGACGCAAGCAACTGGGCCATGCCAAGTTTGGCAAACGTGTCTTTTACCACAGGTTCGGAGTCGATCCACATCTCCGAACAATCTTGCATCATTTGAAATGCGGAAAACAATTTCAAGCAGCCGTTTTCGTCACACGCGCTTGTAGTTACTATACTTTCAATACTATACATGTTTTTACATTTGGGTATTTATGTTTTTCAATGCGATCATGGCTTCCTCCGCCTTACTCGAAGGGACAAAAATATGGTCGTGACAGTATGCGGCTACAACGTTGGCACTGATCCCCTTATTAGCGAGACAAGTCGCTACTGCCGAAGTCAGTCCGACCGCATTGAGCGACGAGTAAACATGCAATGTGATCTTGCGGAACACGGACTCGTAAGGCAGTTTGTTCTGGTCAGCTGTCTCACGCCTTACAATTAAAGACACACCTTCTTCTTCCATAAACACAGACAATGGACGCAAGGCGGCAATCATGTCAGTCTCATCACGACCGAGTAAGATGAACACATATTCCTCCGGACTCAACACGGGAGACATCTCCCTAAGCAATATGTGTATATCACTTACTACGTCCATAGTGTTTCTTCAAGAAAGTTTTTATTCGGGCCGCGATTTCCGTATGATGACTTTCGAGGGCAAAATGCCCGCTATCCACATACGATACCTCAGCGTTAGGAACATCACGTTTGAACGCCTCTGCACCGGCAGGTATGAAACTCGGATCGTTCTTTCCCCACACGGCCAGTAATGGAGGCTGATGTTCACGCAAGTACTTTTGCATTTCGGGATATAGTTTGACATTGTTCTGATAATCGAAAATCAAGTCGTCCTGCTGGTCCTTGCGCCCTGGAAGTTGCACATACGCATAATCAATAGTATATCCATCCGGACCGACACTGCCCTCTGGCATGCCGTTTACATACTGGCCTTTTATAGTTTCCAAGGCGTAAGCCGATGAATACTGCTTGCGTAGTTCCGGGGTTGGGTGCGTCCAATATTCGGCACGCGCTTCCCATTTCTTGCCAAGACCTTCCTTATAGCAATTACCGTTTTGTGAGATAATAGCGTCGATTCGTTCAGGGTGCCACATTGCGATACGCATTCCCACAGGAGCCCCATAGTCAAAAATATACATTGAGAAATGTGACAAGCCAATAAGTTCGGTGAACCTGTCCATAGTCTTCGCAATGTTGTCGAACGTATACTCATAGAAAGGTTTAACAGGAGCGTCCGTTTGTCCGAAACTTGGCATGTCGGGTGCAATCAAATGGTATTCGTCCATGAGCTCTGGAATGAGTTCACGAAACATGACACTACTTGACGGAAATCCGTGCAACAAAAGGATTGTAGGATTCTTAGGGTCGCCAGCCTCACGGTAGAACACCTTCACATTGTCAACCTGCTGGAATTTGTAACTTATCATATTCTGTGCGTTTAAATTAATTGCCGTCACGGTCATGAAGACCAGGCTTAAAAATATTTTTCTCATGTCTCAGTTAGTTTTTAGTTCAGGCTTACTATGGGAAAGTGGCATCTCCTGCTCCCACGAACATGCGACGATGACACAGGACGCATCGAATTCTGTCAGCGAATGAAATGCATAGGAGTCCATGTCGACTCACGTTGAGGCAAGGCTGTTGTTTCCACGCCATGGAACTTCTTCAGCATCCACGACATGTTGTGCGCCATAGTCCGCATGGTCTGCAAGCCTTCCACATCCAACGACGCCTGTCCCTTCTCCATACCGTATACGATGTTCCAATATTGCGAGGTGACAATTGGCATGTTACACATTTCGAACATCATGTTCAACGTCTGATACGATACGTCGGCTCCACCTCTGCGACAAACACAAACGTTGGCGACTGGCTTGTATTGGAACGCCGCCACATTGCTATAGAGCAAACGTTGAATCAAGGCAATCGCACTGCCATTCGGCAACCCGTAATAGACCGGTGCGCCAAACACGAAACCATCCGCTTCCATGGCTTTGGCGGAGATTTTGTTAGTTATGTCATCATCAAACACACAGCGATGTTCGTCGAGGTGGTTTTTGCACCAATTGCAAGCAATACAACCACGAATTGGTTTTGCTCCTATCTCTATCAGTTCCGTATCTATTCCTTCTTCCTCCAACGTTTTTTGCACCTCTGTCAGAGCTATAAATGTGTTTCCCTTGCGCCGAGGACTCGCGCTTACCAATAATACCTTCATAAAGCCAAATATATTCTATCTTCGTATTGGTTACAAAGTTACACAAAAACTTTGTATTCTCATCATTTTGTGTGACAAAAGTAATAACATCTCCAGGGAAATTGAGCGTCAATTGTTGCACTCAGGACGAAGTATGAAGGAAATCGCCAACGATTTGGAATTTCCCAACCCATCGTTCTTCGGAAAGTTTGTGAAGGCACACCTTGGCGACACACCTGCAAACACAATGAACAGGAGTGGCAACCGCCCGAAATGATAGGACTATAATATAAATAATGTATAGCACATAGGGAAGACGGAAAAACACTGGTAAAGCTAAAGGGCTACAACAATAGAGTCCAATGGTTTTCTGTCTTTTTCCTTTGGCTTGTCAGCTGAGGCATATCCGATTGGTATAATAACGGCGGCCTCCTCCGTCACAGGCAAATCAAACAACGAATGGCACAGTTCCGCGTCGAAGTTGCAAACCCAGCAGGTACCCAGTCCTTGTTCGGCGGCCGCAAGGCACAGATGCTCCACAGCAATCGCAATATCAATATTTCCATGCGGCTTGCCGTCTATTTTCCTTACCCATTCCTCATCGTGGCGAATGCACGCGATAACATACATTGGGGCGGTGGCTAGCCATTCCCGCTTGTAGCACTTGCACACATTAGCCTTTCCAACCTCGTCGCTGACGACATAGAACTTCCATGGCTGGAAGTTGACAGCAGAAGGAGCCAGGCGTACACATTCAAATATATAATCAAGCTTGTCCTGTTCAACCATCTGCGAAGTAAAACTGCGTGTGGATACACGCCTTACACACAAATCCTTGAAATTCATATACTAACTTTTAATATTCTCACAAAGTTATAAAAAAACACAGACTAAAGCCAAATCATCGCCGTATTTTTAGAATTGTATCACATCATTAAACCTTTTTTTTTTATCGGGGTCAAACAAACGTAACAAAAAACTCAAAACGCAGAATGAAAAGATTTCTTACTCTCACATTATTGGCATTGTTTGCGATTGTCACAATATCGGCGCAAAACAGCAACACAAGCACAAAGTCGAACACAAAAAAATCAAAGGCCAATGTCACAGGTTACGTTAAGGACTCTGAAGACGCATCGGCACTTGTACGTGCGACAATTCAGATAATGGACACCGACACCGCGCACATGATTACCGGAGGTGTGACGAACACTCTTGGCGGATACACCATCAAAAACGTCGAGGAAGGCTCGTACGTAGTCAAGGTGTCATATATCGGCTATCACGACTTCTACCGCGCAATCACTATCAAGAACGGCGAGACCATCCACAATATCGGTACGGTGTTGCTTACGCCGACAAGCGTGCTGCTTGAAACCGCTGTAGTAACAGGGCAACTGCCGCAAATGGAAGTAAAGGAAGACACCATCATATTCAACGCCGACGCGTTCAAAGTTCCCGAGGGCTCAGTTCTCGAAGACCTCATCAAGAAGCTTCCAGGTGCGGAGGTATCAAGCGACGGAACTATCAAGATCAATGGAAAGACAATCTCAAAGATACTTGTTGAGGGCAAGGAGTTTTTCTCAAGCGACAAGGATATAGCGATGAAAAATCTGCCCGCCGAAATTGTAGATAAGGTGAAGACTTACGACAAGGCATCGGACAACGAGAGACTCACAGGAATTGCCGACGGAGAGGAAGAGACGGTGATTGACCTCACTATTAAGAAAGGTATGAAACAAGGATGGTTCGGAAACATCAGTCTCGGCGTGGGAAACAAAGACCAGTTCTCCAACCGCGTAATGGTCAACCGGTTCAAAGAAAACTTGCAAGCAAGCGTCATCGGCAACCTCAACTCTAACGGCGGAGGCGGCATGGGCGGAGGCCGTGGAGGCACAGGCAAGAATCTGAACGGAAGCGTCGGCCTCAACGTCAATGTGGCAGAGGATGAGAAGTATGAAATCGGAGGAAACGTCAGATATCAAGGAAGGAAGAACGAGTCAACTTCAAGGAGTGCGTCAGAAAACTACGTGTCAACCCGCCGTTCATTCTCCGACCGTCTGAACGACAACAAGTCACACAGCGACAACTACAACGCTGATTTCAAGGTTGAAATAAAACTCGATACAGCCACAACATTGCTGATGCGTCCGCAAGTGGGAATCGGAAACTCAGCATCGCACAGCAGCGGGGCAAGCGCACGTTACTACATCGACCCGTACAGCTTCAACGAAATCACCAACCCTCTGCGCCAGTGGTCTACTCTTGAATCACTCATGGGCGACAGCATAGTCAACCACAACTTGACAGGTTCACGCTCTTTCAGCGACAACAAGAGCGCAGGAAGCAATTTGATCCTCAACCGCCGTTTCTACAACAAGAACGGACGTAACTTCTCCTTTAACGGGAACTTCAATTACAGTCAGAGCGATGGAAGGAACTTCAACTACTCTGATGTAACTTACTATCAGCAGCAGACAAACCCGAGCGACCTCATCTATCGTTATCGCACGTCGCCTAACATCAACAAATCGTTCGGTGTCGGCTTCACATACAGCGAACCAATAGTTAAGAACCTGATTCTGCAATTCACATACAACTATAGCTACAGCTACCGCAAGAGCAACAGCGACACATACGACCTCGGACTGCATCCCGACATACAGGCGGCAAAAGAAAAGTTGGCGGAAACACTCGGGTACCTTCCTGACTCATATTTCGATTATCTGAGCGACTCACTCAGCAACTATACACGCGATGTAAATCAAAATCACAACATCAACCTGCAGGTACGTTGGAACACAAGCTTCATCACATCTTCAATCGGCGTGCAAATGCAACCGCAACACCAACACATGCAGATGAAATACATGGGAACGGATGTTGATACGACAAGGAACTTCTTCAGAATTTCTCCAACAGTCAACTTCCGCTACAGATTCAATCGTCAGAACCAATTGAACTTCTCATATCGAGGAAACCTGACCCAACCGTCAATCACCGACCTCATCACCATCACCGATGACAGTAACCCGTTGAACATCCGTACAGGTAATCCTGACCTGAAGTCCTCGTTCACCAACAACTTCAGCTTTAGATGGAACAACTATATAACCGCCACAATGCAGTCGCTCTTCGTCAATGCGAATTTCAGCAATACGCTTAACAGCATAAGCAACCAGACTAAATACAACGACGTGACTGGTGTGTCGGAGACAAAGCCAATGAACATCAACGGGAATTGGAATGTCAGTGGAGACTTCGGATTCAATACTCCTCTGTTCTCCAACGAGAAACTGATGCTGAACACTTCAACATCAACCTCATACAGTAATAATGTAAGCTACTTGTACCGCAACAACGAGTCGTTGAAAAACAAGACAAACAATCTAAGGGTCGGTGAGCGTATGAGTCTTACATACCGCACAGAATACTGGGACGTACGACTCAACGGAAACTTCAGCTACAACCACCAAGACAACAAGTACATCGACGTTACAAGTCCTAACACATACGACTTCAGCTATGGTGTGGAATCAAACGGCAACTTTGACAACGGCTTCGGCTTTGCTACAAACTTCAGCATAAGCAGCCGCAGGGGATACGCCTCATCCGACGCCAACACCAACGAGGCCATTTGGAACGCACAGGTAAGCTACCGCTTCCTTTCGGGTCGCGCGGCGACAATCAGCCTGCAACTCTACGACATACTGAACCAACGCAGTAACTTCAGCCGTGTAATCAATGCGAACAGCCGCACGGATACATGGACCGAATCAGTAAACAGCTACTTCATGGTTAATTTCATGTACCGTTTCAACCTGTTTGGATCAAAGTCGGCACGTCAACAGCTCCGTCAGGAACGCCAAGAGCGTGAGACCTTCCGTGCGAACATGGAACGCGACAACATGGGTGGAGGTCGTGGCAGCCGTGACGGCGGCATGGGAGGCGGCAACCGCGGAGGTGGAAACATGGGCGGAGGCGGACGCTTCTGAAGTTCTCACTCCTTGCAATAAAAACGAGTCCGATTAGTTAACCGGTCGATTCAGACCACAAACTAATCGGACTCATTTTTTTGTCTCTCAAAAGACCGTGTCATTTAGAAAATCATATGCCTTTTTAAACAGCTAAAATACTAATACTTGATATTGAGTTCCTTTACTATTGCGCTTATCTCACCAAAAGTCGTTAGGCGCGCAGGAACCAAAGGAAGTCGAAGTTCGTTCTCTATCAATCCCATACTGTTCATCATCGCCTTCACGCCGGCAGGATTGCCATCCACAAATAGAAGTTTGAAAAGCTCTGTGAACTTATGATGAATAGTAAGTGCTGTTTTGTAATCACCGTGCAAGGCGAGGCGGACCATCCTGCCGAATTCATGCGGCAATGCATTACCAATCACGCTGATAACACCTACGGCTCCAAGGGTAATAAGAGGGAAAGTGATGCCGTCGTCTCCCGAAATCACGTCAAAATGTGATGGTTTGTTCTTTATGATATCATCTATCTGCGTGAAGTTGCCACTCGCTTCCTTGATTGCAACGATGTTCGGACAATCATTCGCAAGCCGGAGTGTTGTTTGGGCAGTCATATTAACCCCCACCCTACCAGGCACATTATATAGGACTACTGGCAAATCGGTCGCTTCCGCTATAGTACGGAAATGTTGATAAAGTCCTTCTTGCGAAGGCTTGTTATAATACGGGCATACACTCAATATGCCGTCTATTCCAGTGAAGTCCTCAGTTTTTAAAGTCCTGACTACCTCTACCGTGTTATTGCCTCCGCAGCCCATCAGTATAGGTACCGAACCATGGACTTTTTCAACTATGAGTTCTTTTATACGTCGTTTCTCGTCAGCGGTGAGACAAGGGGTCTCACCAGTAGTGGCAAGTATGCACAGGAAGTCTATTCCGCCTGCAAGCTGGTAATCAAGGACGCGTCGCAACGAGTCGTAGTCCACCGCTCCACTCTTTGTGAATGGAGTAATGAGTGCGATTCCCAAGCCTCTGAATTTATTGTATGCCATATTGTTTTTGAAATCGACTGCAAAGTTAAGAATAAAATATCAATTGGCAATACTACTTCCATCATTTATTATCCGCAGGAACTCATCTTCGCCCATAATCTTTATGCCCAACTTATTCGCTTTTTCAAGTTTTGCCGGTCCCATATTGGCTCCTGCGAGTACAAATGATGTCTTGGACGAAATACTGCCGACATTTTTTCCTCCGTTTTTCTCTATCAGGCTTTTGTATTCATCTCTCGAATGCCGTTCGAACACGCCGCTAATCACTATCGACTCTCCTGCAAGGATATCTGTATGCCCGCTGAGTTCCTCAGACGACATTTCCATACAAACACCCGCCTCTCTCAAACGGCGTATTATATCAAGGTTCTTTTCTTTTGCGAAGTATTGAATTACGCTTTCGGCAATCACCTCGCCAATACCCTCAACCTCTAACAGCTCGTGCAACGACGCATGCGACAAGGCGTCCATGGACTTAAAATGCCCGGCAAGAGCCTTCGCTGTCGTTTCACCCACGAACCTGATGCCAATAGCGAACACTACACGTTCAAACGGTACTTTCGTGGAGGCTTTAATAGCGTTCACAATCTTTCGCGCCGAAGTTTCCCTGTTCCTGTTATTCCCCGACACTTGAATCACAGTGAGACCATACAAGTCTGCCACATCGTGTATGAGTCCGCGTTGATAGAAGTCGTCAACTGTCTCCGGACCCAAACTGTCTATATTCATCGCCTTGCGGCTGATGTAGTGCTCAATACGCCCCTTTATCTGGGGAGGACAACTGGTGTCATTAGGGCAATAATGTGCCGCTTCACCTTCATATCTGACAAGCGGCGTTCCGCATTCAGGACAATTCTTGATGAACTCAACCCGTTGCATGCCCGGCTTCCGCTGCGACTTGTCGACTCCGACAACCTTGGGGATGATCTCACCACCTTTCTCCACATACACCATATCTCCGATGTGCAAGTCTAATTCGGCAATGATGTCGGCGTTATGCAGCGAAGCCCTTTTTACTATTGTGCCTGCAAGTTGAATAGGATTCATATTAGCCACAGGCGTGATTGCGCCTGTACGCCCAACTTGATAAGTCACTTCGTTCAGCCGCGTACACGCCCGTTCCGCCTTGAACTTGTAGGCGATAGCCCAACGGGGAGATTTTGCCGTATATCCGAGAGAACGCTGTTGGCGAAGTGAGTTGACCTTCAATACAATGCCATCAGTCGCGACAGGAAGGTTCCTCCGCTCCTTATCCCAATAATTTATGAAATCGAAGATCTCCTGTAGAGTCTTGCACTTCTTCATTCCCTGTGAAATCTTGAAGCCCCATTCTTTCGCCAGCATCAAACCCTCATAGTGTGATTGTATAGTGAAGGTCTCCTGTGTGCCGCCAAACAAATCAGGTTGGTTTGAAGGTCGGGTAAGCACAGTTCCTTCTGGAAGAAGCAGGTAATACAAGTACGCGTCAAGCTTCCTTGCCGCTACAAGCTCCGACTTCTGAGACTTCAACGTTCCACTTGCCGCATTGCGCGGATTTGCGAACAGAGGTTCTTCACGTGCCTCACGTTCAGCGTTAAGAGCCTCGAACGACTTCCATGGCATAAGGATTTCTCCACGTATTTCAAATTCGTGGGGATAGCCGGTTCCTTCTTTCAATTGAAGGGGAATGCTGCGTATTGTCCTTACATTGGCGGTCACGTCATCGCCTACCACACCATCGCCACGAGTGACAGCCTGCACCAACTTGCCATCAATATACGTGAGCGATATACTCAATCCGTCGTACTTCATCTCAGCGACAATCTCAAACTCCTCTCCTTCAAGTCCGGTTCGAACCCGTTCGTAGAATTCAGTTACATCACCTTCGTTATATGTATTCGCCAACGACAGCATCGGATACTTGTGTGGCACCTGTTTGAACGATTGGTTCAAATCACTTCCGACACGCTGAGTCGGAGAGTTGGGATCGAAATATTCGGGATGTTCGGATTCAAGCTCTTGCAGCTCACGCATCTTCGCGTCGAATTCAAAGTCGCTGATTGTAGGCTGATTCAACACATAATAATTATAATTATGTTGGTGAAGTTCTTTTCTAAGCGCTTCGATTTGTTCCTTCGGATTCATGTCTTTGTTTATTCTAATTCTCTTTGCCTGCAGAAATAGCCTGCGAATGTCTCATCGATAAAGTCTATCGTTTTTTTGAATATGCCATATACGCTACTGCCACTACCCGACATTGCCGCATACTCAGCTCCGAGGTCATACAATTTATCCTTTATGGCGGCAATCTCAGGGAATTTTACAAACACACTCTTCTCGAAGTCATTCACCACTGTGTCTTTCCAAGTTTCTATTGGCTTCGCAAGCAATTCGCTTAGCGCATGTTCAGGGCGGTGTGGAACCACATTCCTGTATGCATCGACAGTCGATACAAAGATGTCAGGCTTAATCAATACAAGTGTATGACCTTTCAGCGAGAGGTTGATGTTGTGAAACACATTGCCGATCCCGCTTGCCAAAACAGGCGCGTTCTTTATGAAGAAAGGACAGTCGGCACCCAATCGTGCCGCATATCGCTCCATGTCCTCGTCAGAAAGTCCAAGACGGAATTTTTCATTGATCGCCCTGATTGTAAATGCCGCATCAGCGGATCCGCCTCCGAGTCCCGCTCCAGTTGGAATATGCTTAAACACAGTGAATCCGAGTGTAGGTAGGTTGAAATCACTCTTCAGCAGCTTGTACGCCTTGACAACGAGGTTGTCCTCCGGGGTGCCGTCAAGTATATTGCCCGATACTTTAAGTTTGTATCCACACTCGGGTACCTCGTCTTCCACCACATTCATCTCCATCGCATCCTGCAACTTAATCGGATAAAATACGGTTTCAAGATTATGATAGCCGTCTGGACGTTTCTCTACAACATTCAGACCAATATTAATCTTCGCGTTAGGATAGTATATCATACATTACTTATTATATGTTTTCGGACGCAAAGATATGAAATAATAATGAAGAGAAAAACTGTAGCGCCAACTTTTTCCACAAAAAAGTGCAGGTACTCATCAAGAAAGACGATACCCGCACAAAAACAATTGATAAAGTGAGAAAATGTATATCTTTCATTCAAAACAACATACATTCTTTTTGTCAATTCTTACATCTTGTATTCTCGTGCCTTAAAACGGCATATCCTCTGTTGTCAAACTACTCAGCGGATCATCATCAGGAAGTGGAGCCTTGTTAATTCTCGACTGAATAAGTCCGGCGTCCTGTGCTCCGGGGATAGGCACATCATCCTCAAGGTTTGCGAAACGGGCATAGTCGCCAACAAATCGGAGTCGCACGTCACCTGTCTTTCCGTTTCGATGCTTGGCTATGATAAGCTCTGCGATGCCTTTAAGCGAATGACCGTAAGCGTCTTTAGTGATGCCATAATATTCGGGCCGGTGGATCATGCATACCATGTCAGCGTCCTGCTCTATTGCACCAGACTCACGCAGGTCGGAGAGTTGAGGTCTGTGAGCGTCTTTCTTCTCCTCTGAATCAGCTCCAGCTATACGGTTTTCTATTCCACGATTCAACTGCGACAGAGCGATAATGGGGATATTCAGTTCCTTTGCCAGGCTCTTCAACGATCGTGATATTGTAGACACTTCTTCTTGACGGCTGTTGTAGCTCATTCCCGAAGCGTTCATCAGTTGCAAGTAATCGATAAGGATCAGTTTCACTCCATGTTCACGAACCAGCCTTCGGGCTTTTGTACGAAGTTCAAACACAGAAAGCGAAGGAGTGTCGTCGATATACAAAGGAGCTCCAAACATATCCCGAATCTTCACGTCAAGCTGTTGCCATTCATACGGAGCCAGCTGGCCGCTTCTGATGCTTTCACCCTTTATCTCGCATACATTGACGATTAGGCGGTTAACCAACTGGACATTCGACATTTCAAGAGAGAACATAGCTACTGGCTGACGTTGGTCTATCGCTATATTCTTTGCCATTGAAAGTACAAATGCCGTTTTTCCCATTGCCGGGCGTGCCGCAATGATAATCAAATCGGATGGTTGCCAACCATTGGTTATATCATCCAAACGGGAAAATCCAGAACTCAGACCCGATATGCCGTCAAGATTTTTCGCGGCATCCTCGATTCGCTTGTACGCCTCGTTAAGCACCGGGTCGATCTGCGTGTAGTCTTTCTTGATGTTGGTTTTAGAAAGTTCAAACAGCTTCGCCTCGGCTGTCTGCATCAGTTCGTCGATATCCTGCCCCGTATCGAACGCACCTTCCTGGATGCGGCTTGCATAGGTAATCAGTTGCCGCGCCAAGGCCTTCTGCGCTATTATCTTTGCATGATACTCTATGTGCGCCGATGAAACGACCTTGTTGCTGAGTTCAGCTACATAAATTGCTCCGCCAGCATCCTCAAGCGTTCCGTTCTTATTGAGTTGCTCTGTGACTGTAAGTACATCTATCGGCTTGTTTTCTGCCGACAAGGTTTGCAACGCCTCAAAAATCAATTGATGACGCGTGTCATAGAAAGACTCCGGCTTCAGTATGTCAGCAATTTGTCCGAAAGCTTCCTGCTCTATCAGACAAGCCCCTATGACAACTTCTTCAAATTCGACCGCTTGAGGCTGCTGGCGACCCAGGTCGGAGACGACCACCACCTCTTCTGACTTTTTCTTTTTTGTTTGACGTTTTGCAGCTGGCATGTTGTACCTGTGATTTATGACGCTGTTTTGAATTACGATGCAAAGTTAAGTATTTTCCATTTCACACAAGTCAATTAATGCCTACAACATATCAACACCATTGTTGAAAACGTTGTTGAAAACGTTGATAACTCATGCCTTCCTTTGGAGCAGAAAAAGAGATGAGCATGTCATCCACCAACGACAAACAACCTTATTGTCAATACTGTACGTCTCTTATTGGCTGCTCATTTTCCTGAGGGTGTACGACATGACAGGAAGAGTTACAATAAAGCCAAGCACGTCTGAAACACATTGCGCTATCTCTACGCCAGTGAGTTCAAGCCATAACGGAAGGAGCAACACCGCGGGTATGAAGAACAAGCCTCTTCTTGCCGCGGCGAGAAAGTTTGCGCGCCACGGATAGCGACATACTTGTGTAAGCATGCTGCCTGCCATGCTGTAGGCGTTGAGCGGATAAGCGAGCAACTGCCACCTTAAGGCACGTGTGCCGATGGCGACAACCGCGGCATCATCACGAAACAACCTGACTATGGGTTCCGCCCAAACTATGCCAACAACGGCACAAACGATGAGGAAGACAGTTCCGACTTTTACGGTGAACCAAAATGCCTGTTTAAGACGTGCGTATAATCCCGCGCCATAGCAGAACCCGCATGTAGGCTGGAATCCCTGCCCCAGCCCGACTACAGCTGACATAATAAGCATCGTTATGCGGGTGACTATGCTCATTGCGGCAATTGCCGCATCACCATACTGACCGGCAGAGACGTTCAATGCTATGGTTGCCACACAACCCAATCCCTGGCGTGAAAGTGAAGGACTGCCGCCATAGAATATTTCCTTCATAGCCGCCCACGACGGAGAGAAGTTCTTCCATGAAATTCCTATGTTCCGCTCTGTGTGTGTCAGACACAAGAGGATGAAAAACGACAACACTTGACCTGTCACTGTAGCTATTGCCGCACCGCTTACACCCCATCCGCATACAAAAATAAATATGGGGTCAAGAACTACATTGACAACCGCGCCTGTAGTAATGCCAATCATCGCGAGGTTGGCGTTTCCCTGCAGACGCATCTGATTGTTGAGAGTCAGAGACGACGTATAGAAAGGGGCTCCGAGAAGAATGATGCCCATATACTTCTCTGTGTACGGCTTTATCGTCGGCGTGCTGCCGAGCCACAATGTTAATGGTTCAAGCAGTATCTCGCCCAACAGAGTCAGAATTATGCCGAAGAAAAAAGAATAAAAGAATCCGTTGGCCGCCATGCGCTTCGCATTATCATGCCGCTGCGCGCCAAGCTCACGTGAGATGTAATTGCCAGATCCATGACCAAAGAAAAAGCCGAACGCCTGTATACAGAACATAACGCCAAACACGATGCCCACAGCGGCAGTAGACTGAGTGTCAAGCTGTCCCACAAAGAATGTGTCTGCCATATTATACAGCGAAGTTACGAGCATCGTCACTATAGTGGGAACTGCCATCGTCAGCACAGCCTTATGAACCGGCGCATGGGTCAAAAAATCATAGTTGTCACGTTCTCTTTCGTTTTTCTTCATATCAAGATCTAAATGGTTTTACACAAACCAAATCATATCGATTGCGATACACTTGTAATCTACAAAGTACAGCCTCCAAGCGAAATCACACTTTTTATCGCTTGGCATCATCCGGCTGTCAAAAAAGAGATGTGGATGCCATTCTTTGCGGCAGCCACATCCTCGTCTTACTTTTCTTTATCTATTACTTTCACCTTTGCGGCGAGCGACTTGCACTTTGTCCGAAGGTCGTCGACTGACGCTCCGATTTTATCGTAGCAAACAACGACCCCCATGCGTCGACCCACGTGCGCCACAGGCTTGCCGAATATTCGCAGATAAGTATTTGTAGCCGCGCACACTTCGTCCAGTCCGGTATAATCAGGGTGTTCGGTCTCTATCTCCGATAGGATAACTGCGCTTGTGCCAATCTTCTCCAGTGTGATCTCCGGGATAGGCAGGCCAAGAACCGCCCTGCAATGCAATTCGAACTCGCTCAAATTTTGTGTTCCAGCCAACGTAACCATTCCCGTATCATGCGGTCGTGGTGAAAGTTCTGAGAAATACACTCCGTCCTTGTCAGACAAGAAGAACTCAACTCCCCAAATGCCTGCGCCTGTAAGTGCGGCCGTCACCTTCGCTGCCATCTCTTGTGCTGTTTTCAGCTGGCTCTCAGTAACCTTTGCCGGTTGGAAGCTCTCCCTGTAGTCTCCCCCTTTCTGCACATGTCCTATTGGCGGACAAAACAAAGTCTTTCCGTTTTTTTGCGTCACAGTCAGAAGTGTGATTTCCGAATCGAACTTGATAAACTGTTCCACTATTACTTCCTTGATGTCTCCACGGGCTCCTTGTGCGGCACAGTCCCACGCGGCATGTAGTTCCTCAGGACCGTCCACCTTGCTCTGACCGTGTCCTGAGGACGACATCAAAGGCTTGACAATAAATGGATAGCCTATTTCACTTGCGGCCTTGACAAATTCGTCGAAAGTCTTGGCATACCTGTAATTCGCCGTTTTCAACCCAAGCTGTGTATGTGCAAGCTCCCGTATCGCCTTCCGGTTCATGGTGAAATTCACCGCCCGTGCCGATGGTACGACTTGTATGCCCATCTTTTCACAGTCATACAGTTTTTCAGTCCTTATCGCCTCAATCTCTGGAACTATTATGTCAGGGTGGTGTTTGTTCACGGCTGCCATCAAGGCGTCACCGTCAAGCATGTGAAAGACCTCGCATTCATCAGCCACCTGCATTGCCGGCGCATGTTCGTATGCGTCGCAAGCGATCACATATTGTCCTTTGCGCTTACATGCGATAACGAATTCCTTGCCCAGTTCGCCTGAGCCTAACAGCATGATTTTTTTCATCAATTCCGTCTTTTACTGATGTTGCTCACGAAGTAAATCATTGACAGTCTTGACAGGGTTGAAAGTCTCCAGCGGAACTTCCACGAAGATTGTGTTCCAATCGCTCATCGCCCCGTTCCACAATCCCGGCAGTTCCAACGCCTTCAGTTCTTTTCCGTTCTTGCTCTTCGAGGATATAAAGCCAGTCTGAGGATCTACAAATTTCGTGAGGTCAAAACTTTCGCCCTTGTAGTCCTTAACCCCGCAAACCAAGTCGACCGGATTGAAGTGCGTCCCGCTATTGAACATCTTCACATACTCCGCATTGTTCTTGTCGATTTGCGAGCTTTCAAGTATTTGCAACGAAATGGTTCCGTCTTGGTTGTATGCGAGGAAAGGTCCGCCGCCAGGTTCGCCAACGTTCTTCACCATACCGCATACGCGCATCGGCCTGTTCAGTTTCTTCTTCAGGTAAATGACAAGCTCAGCATCCTCCAAGTATTTCAACTCCGGATTGTAGTTGTTCAGCTTGTCACGCATGAACCGTATGATCGCCTCCAAATCCTGATGTGTGTACCTTCCGCTGTCGAGAAGTCTCAAATACTCAAACGCCTGCGCTTGGAGTGAGACTAAGACACCAGCGATGAGCTTCTTGTATTTCACAGTAGTGTCCTTCAACCTGTCAGGCACCACGTTGTCGATGTTTTTTATGAAGATGACGTCCGCATCGAGGTCGTTGAGGTTTTCAATCAATGCTCCATGGCCTCCCGGACGGAAGAGGATGGATCCGTCATCATTACGGAACGGCTCGTTGTCCAATGTAGCCGCAACAGTGTCGGTACTTGGCTTTTGTTCGGAGAAGCTGACATTGTATTTCACGTTGTATTTCTTCTCGTACTCAGTTATCTTCGTATCCACCAGGTTCTCAAACAACTCACGATGCTCAGGACTCACCGTAAAGTGTACGTTCACGTTTCCGTCCTTTCCTGCCGCATACAAAGCCCCCTCGACCAAGTGTTCCTCCAACGGGGTGCGCACCGAATCAGGATACGCGTGGAATTGAAGCAGTCCTTTCGGCAGTTTGCCATAGTTCAGACCGTCCTCGCCAAGCAGGCAGGCGACCACCGCCTTGTAGTTTCCTTCATCAACAAGGTCGTCCACGGTCTTTCCCTCGTTCACCATGCATGAGTCGTTCAAAGCCTCGTAAAAGGCGAAGTGGCTTATGTTGTCAAAGAAAGTTTTTATAAAATCTGTATCAGGAATGTCGGAATCTCCATCAAGAAACTCGAACAAGTTCTTGAACATACGTGATGCTGCACCCGATGCGGGAACGAATTTAAGCACAGTGTGTTTGCCGTCAAGATACTTGTTCCAAGCGTCCAGAGCTTCTGATTGTTGCGACTCGTTAGTTACTATGATTCCTTTCTCAGGTGATGCGGCTCCCGCTAATTTCAGATAAGGGAAACCAGTCTTGAATTGTTCCAGCTGTTTGGCAAGTGCCTCTTCCGAGATGTGCTTCTTGGCAAGCAGTTCTTTGTCTTGTTGTGTAAGCTTCATATATCGTAAATTTTATATCTTAAGTATTTGTCTACAAAGTTATGAATTTTTTGTTTTATCAACAAACCACCAGCGTGAATTATTTTCGAGCGGACCGAAAAACAATGTGTTTTGGCCGTTCGGCCCATGTGAGGACATCATTCGCCACGAATGTAATCATACACACATAGGATGTCCTGCGTATCAACATTGCCGTCACCATTGACATCGAGTCCGTCCGCACCGCCAGTCCGCATTCCCTCATAGATTGCCAGGACGTCCTGGGTGTCGACTTTCCCGTCCCTGTTGACATCCTCCACTGGAAATACGTCACCACCCGTCTGTACAATGACTTTTATGTTGTCAATGAAACAGCGTTTGGCTGACGTGGATATCGTGAGAGTAGTATTCGGCTCCACATTATCGAACGTAAGCCGGACGGTCTCATACGGGTCGGACAAAGTGGAAGAGTACTGAAGCGTCTGAGTTTCGCCACCGAGACTGACTATAAGGTGTCCTTCGACTGTGACCCATCCTTTTACATCAAGCTCTACGACCAACGTACCTCCACCCGAAGCTATAGGCGCAGAGGCGATGCTTCCCGCCTGCTTGCTCGAACCGAGCCTGACGACTCCTCCCGCCTGGTAAGCGTGGATCACGGTCACAAAACAACTATCACCATTCCATGCGGTCGACGATCCGCCAGTCTTGGTGTCGCTCCCTTCCGTTATGCCGCTGAAGTTATCTGCGAAGATAATTGAGCCGTCAACGAGTGCAGTGTCCGGATCGCCTGGCACAATTATAGGCTCATCAGGATTCGTAATGGTGGTATCCGACGCATGAGAGTACAGAGTTGCCGACGCGAGGCTGAACAATTTCAAAGTGTCACGTCCCCAAATGTAATCGGCAAGTACGGGATAATCGATAAAAGGGTTGCGGTTGCCTTGAACGGCTTCTGCGTCATTGTTGATTTTTATTTCCTTCTCACTCACAGGGTCGTCATTGTGCCATTTGAGCAGCAGACGATACAGCCATTCATGGAGCGTCGGCCAGTCCTCGCATTCTATTTCGCTCTTTACGGTGCTCCTACTGCCCCACTCTATATCGGAATAGCATGTAGCCACATAGAAATATATCCTTGCGAAGTCACCCTTGTATTCGTCGGCAGGCTCGAACACATAGTTGTATGCGCCTCCCTGACCGCTCTCCGGATTGCCCACCTTGATGCAGTCGTTTGTCCACGTGACAGTTTTGACCTCGCCAACGGGATAGTTGCTTTTACGGTTGTTGGCAGTCGACTCGGCGGGAATGACGCTGAACACGTCGGAATATGCCTTGTTACGCACTCCGCCCCACCAACTGTTTGGAATCACATGTTCCCTGTTCCATCGAGAGGACGAATAGGTGTATTGTTCGTTCGAGAACATGTCGTATACATAGGCGGAGTCGTTGTCGTTGTAATACACCTGCCGGTATGCGACAGGGAGGTCTGACGAGTAGTCCAACTGCTTATGATTTGATATAACGCTTTTCAAGGCAAGTTTCAATTCCGCCTTGCCCAGACCGTCGATCTTGTCGTAGTAGCCATTGCCAGGCTGGGCGGACACGAAGCCCGCCACAGCCAAAGCAACCAGTGTCAAGACACCACGCCTCATAGACAAAGCTTATATTAATTGCTTTTTATATAGTCGTACACGCCAAGTACGTCTTGTGTGTCGATCTGACCGTCTGAGTTCACGTCTCCGCTCTTGTTGTCCTCGTTGACCTTACCGTCGGAATTGCGCATGTAGTCGTAGATTTGGAGAGCGTCCTGCGTGTCCACCATGCCGTCTCCGTTCACGTCCTCGCTATTGGCGGAGCCTGCGACTTCTATATCATCGGCTGAGACCGCGTAGTATTGTATTGTCTCCTTGAACGGAATGACGAACAGGTTCATGTTGAATTTCACGCCTGCCTGTGTGAAATCGATGTCGCCAAGGATTGAGAAGTTGTCGCGAACCACCACCTCTGTAGTCCCGTCGGTGAAGGTGATATTGTTCTTGTTCGAAACCACGGCAGTAGATACGTAAGTGAGATTTTCGATGCGGACATACTTGCTCGCGTCAGCCTTAGTTATGTCGGCAGCGGAAACAGTGGTCGCAGTAACAGTGTTACCCGTACTGACAGTCGAGATGCTCGCCCACTTGTCGGAAATGGTAATCTCCGGCAGATTGTTGTAAGCGTACAACTTGCCAGTCACGCTTCCACTGATGCGGTCGCCTTTTGATAGGTTCGAGCTTGAGCCATAGAGAAGGAACGACCCCGTAGCGTCGCTCACGAATACATTTGATCCATGAACGCCTGTGACGAGCAGGTCGGTAAATGTGAAGTTGACCGTTGGAGCGTCGTTGGAACTTGTAGCCGTCGTATTTGCTATTAAGTCGGCGATATTAGTGTAAGTGGTGCTCTTCGCGATTGTTATGACAGATGTCACCACACTGCTCATGTTGTCATCATCATCTACCAATACGGCCTTCACCGTCGTAGTCTCGCTCACTGTGAATGGAGCATTGTATATCGACGACGACTCGTCTGGATCGGTGCCGTCGGTAGTGTAATAAATAGTGTAGTTGTTACCCGAAGGGTCGGCTATAGTTACAGTCTGCTCTTCACTGTACGTACCTGTGGCAGGTGTTATCTGAGGGAGGTTTTGATCGACCGTCACGTACAGGCCGTCCCAACTTACCACACTTATTTCCCACGTGCCGTTGTAGTTCTGGTAAATTCCGCGCGCCGTACCCGACAGTTTGTCACCTACATTCCACGTCGACGGAGCGTCGCGGCCATAAAGCTCGAAATTCGTTCCATTAACTTCTCTGTCAATGTACACGCCGTTGCGGTATGATGTTCCATAGAATCCGGTGATTACCTCGTCGGTAAGCGGCACTGTTACCGCCCATCCGGTTGATGTCGGAATTTCTTTCAACAGGTCATCGAGGCTCGCATACGACTTTGCCATGTTGTAGGTGACCGACTTCACGTCACTCTTCTGGTCGCCACTCTGCGCGTATGCGTAAAGTGTCGTGGTAGTGCTTACAGTAAGCGGCGATGTGTATTTGGTGTAGTTGGTGCCGTCAGTTGAATAATAGACATCCGCGCCTACTGCCGATATTGTCACGGTCTGCGTCTCATAATAGTTCCCGGCTCCAGGGCTGAACGATGGTTCGCTCACTGAGCTTGCGTCATACTTGTAGACCTCCACTTTGGAAATTCGCACGAATCCGTTTGATGTGCCAGCCTTGCAATCCACTGTAATGCGGTAGTACTTGTTCGCCGCTGGTGTAGGTACTGTATATGTCACTTCGCCCTGGCTGATGGGTACTTCTACCTTTTCGGCATCGCTGAACAAGGTGTCGGAAGCTACTTCGAGGTATGTGGAGTTTACGAGGCTCGATGTGACAGACTCGAAAGTGACGACAATCTTTGTTACCTGTTCGCTGATTGTGGATGTCGTATAGAACTGCGCCACCGAGGCCGTGTTCTTTCTTCCGGCTCTCACATGGGTCCACGTGTTATTGAAGTTGTTGAATGCGGCGAACGTCCATGATATGTTGTCCCAGCTTGCAGTAAACGTACTGGTGTAGCCGTTCACTGAAGTTTGGTCGGATGCCGGGAATGTCATTGTAGAGTACAAAACATCACCTGCGCTTGCACTGACTGTCATAAACAGTGCCGTGCACATTGAAAGTAAAAGTTTTTTCATAAGCGATATATTTTATTATTTTGATTCTTTGTGTAGTTAAGGCACGGATGGTCAGCCCCGACTCCGGGACTCCGCCGTCTCAACACGGTTATTTCCCGACTTCCTTGACAAGGAAAATCTGCGTAGGCAGGTGGTCGCTATAGCCATTAAGCCATATACCGCCAGAAAAAGTGCGTTTAGGCGCGCCCTTCGTCTTTCCCTCGTCGGCAATCAAGTAATTGCGCAGGTATATTTCATTCTTGCGCAGTTTCAGCGTCGAATAGTCATGCGCCCCTTCCGTGTCGAGCATGTTTCCCGATACTATGATCTGGTCGAACAAGTTCCACTTCCCGTCATACAGCAAGGTTCCCTGTCCGCCTTTGTACAATGTATCCCACCAAGGATTGTAAAGGTCGTGCGGTCCGCATGCCGATTTCACGTGCTTTGCTCCAAGTTCCTCTGATATGCTTTTGTTCTTCGGGTCGTCATTTAAGTCCCCCATGATGATCACCTTCTCGTCAGGATTCAGGGCGAACAGCGAGTCGGCCATCTGCCTGACCTGCCTTCCTGCCCAGCGTCTGTACTCTTCCACGTTGCCCCGTGACGGCCAGTGGCACACAATGAAACTGATGCGTTCTTCGGCAATAGTCCCGCTTGCAATCAGAAAGCCTCTGGTAGTGAACTCCGTGTCGCCATTCTCACATCTATATGCTGCCAGGTGGTAGTCGTTCAAATGGAATTGCGACGGGTCGTAGAGGAAGGCGCAATCGATGCCTCGCTTGTCAGGACCTTCAACGTGTATAATGTCCCAGCCTTTGTTCTGGAGTGCCGGCTGCTTGAGAAGATCCTCCAGCACATTACGGTTCTCCACCTCTGCCAGCCCTATAACCGCAGGACTCTTGCACACCTTCACAAGCCCCGACTTCATGGTCATTTGAGTCGCAAGCTCAGACAGTACGCGGGCGATATTCGACAGCTTGTTCTCATATTTCATGCTGCCCCAGTTGTTAGTACCTTTCGGCAGGTATTCCTGGTCGTACTTGCCTTCGTCATGTATGGTGTCGAACATGTTCTCTATGTTGTAGAATCCGACTCCATACACTTGCAAGTTTTTTCCATCCGTCTGTCCCCACATCGTCGCGGCACAAAGCAACGCGACAAACGACATCATCAGTTTTCTAACCATAAAATTAATATATATGTTTAAGTCACACTTGTTATTCGGCTACAAATATACACCTTAATTCTGACACAGCAAAACAAAGTGTTGTTTTATTTCTGTCATGTGCGCTTAGCAAGTTCGACAAATGCATTATTTTTCACATAAAAACATATAAAGTTTTGCTTTTTCAAAAAACAATGTGTATCTTTGCCGCTGAAAAGCATACAAGCATATGCTTCCGACTATTTTCAATCAATATTCATAACTAACAAACTAACAATTCGTTTATGAAAAAACTCTACACACTTTTGGCTGCCTTGGCAGTCAGTGCGTTTGGAACAATCGCAAATGCACAGAACGAGTTGGTTGTTGGCGACGTTAAGGTAGGAGACAAAATCATGCTGAGCGACAGCTCTGAATGGTATGTCGGACCTAACGAGATCACCAACCCTTCGTTCAGTATGGACCCTGCCGACAACAACGGCAACATCGTTGGATGGACAGTGGGTAACTACGCTCAAATGACAACAAGCACTTTCATTTGGCACTCTGAAGGAGGATACGACGGAGGTGCGTATATTCAGGCAAACAAACACACAGGTTCTAATGGAGACGGTTCAGTCTGCCAACGTTGGAGCTTGGAGCCTAATACGCGCTACTATCTTTCATTCTACATCGCACGCAACTCTGCGAACAACCAGTACATCCCTGTAATCACGCTCACCGACCAGGAATCTACAGGGGGGGGTCAGAATGAGACAAACTACCTTATCGGCATGAGCGGAAACAGTGCCGACGGTGCATTGGGATTTGCAAACTATGTCGACAATGATGGCGACGGTTACGGCGACTGGTGTCAGACGGCCTGCTCGTTCGAGTCGCAGGAATACACTTACTGCCAGTTCAACGCGCGCTGGCTCAAGGAAAACAACATTCAGGCTTGTTTTGACGGATTCTTCCTCGCCAAGTTGTACGACCCTGCCACTACTTCACCAGAGAAGGTGGCTGAGATCTCGCTTAGCGCCCAGTTGAGCAATGCGGAAGAAGTTGAGGAGAACACACTTGCCGACTATCAGGCACTTGCAGAGGAACTTCAGGACTGGATCATGGGCAAAGGATACGACAACATCAACGCTGAGGACAACTCGCTTGAGGAAATACAGAACGCCATCGACTCCGTGAAAGCAAAGGTAGACGCAATCACAGCGACAGTAGCCAACTTCGAGGCATTCGCCACTAATCTCCAAGCCGCTACGACACTGCTTGAAAACACTTCATATCCGGGCATTGATGAATTCACAAATGTAATAACAGGCCTGCTTGACTATCAAGCTGACAACTATTACTCACTCGACAAGGACAAGACAGCTTCTGAATACATACTCGTAGCCTCACAGGAACTCAACGACGCTGTGACCGCATACCGCTTCTCACAGGAAGCGTCAGAGGACAACCCTGCCGACTACACTTTCTATATCGACAACCCTACATTCATTGCTCAGGGCAATTGGTATACAGGATCTACAGGTGGTGACCAGCGTCTGCACACAGGATTGACCGACAACGACGGCAATGCGATGACAGCATGGAACGCATGGAGTGGAAGCCTTAGCTCAGAGTCAGCGTTCGTTTCAATCAACCAAGACCTCACAGGACTGCCAAACGGCAAATACACCGTAACAGCCGACATGTGTACTCAGGACGGCTGCGTCACTGACCAACACGTGTTCGCCACTTCATCGGCATCAACTGCAGAGTCTCCTGTAATGACTCAGACAGGCTGGAACCCATACGTATGGGAAACTCTTACTACAGCTCCAGTTATCGTAGTTGACGGCAAGCTCACAATCGGAGCAATCGGACACGGTGTCAATGAGACTCCTTCACAGCGTGGTGGTACAAACACAGACTACCGTTGCGGTTGGTTCTGCATCTCCAACTTCAAGCTCAGCTATCTCGGCGAGGCTTCAGAGGAAGAATACGCTGAAGCTATCTCGGGAAGAATAGCCGAGGCTACCGCCCTTGCCGACACTATGCACTACGCAGGTGACAAGGCGGCACTGCAGGCGGTTATCGATGCCACAAAGACTGCAAGCGACCTCGACTCGCTCAACGCCGCTATCGAAATCGCTGTTGCTTCTGAGGCAGACTACGCAAGTGTAATAGTTGGTACATACAAGGCTTTACAGGACTCTATCGCAACCGCCACTTCTTACACTGACAATGCGAAGAAGGCAGTTCAAGTTCCAGTTGACTACATGACCCAATATCTTGCGTCACCTACAGCCACCTACACAGAAACAGGAGCCATCACTACCGTTCTGCGCTACTATCGCTACACTCTGATCCCTACAATCATAGAAGCCGACACTACTCAGATTTCCGATCCTACGGGCAAGGCGGCTTTGGAAGGAACTCTAAACAACATCCTTAACCAACTCGCCACATATCAATCGAGCACCACAGTGCTTGCAGCTTGCGTCGAACAACTCGAAGAGGCTATCCGTGTTGCCAAACTCGCGGACATCCAATTTGGCGAAGGAGCAGACGTAACCGACTACATAGTCAACGCAGCTGTTACCGACTCTTACGCTACAGGTTGGACAGTCAACAAGATCGTAGGTGACGGAAATGGCGCGAAGTACGGACAGGCAGCCAACGGAGTTTCTTCAGACTTCTACATTGACACTTACAACTCAACACCAGGCAATGTCCGCGCTACATACTACCAGGTTCTCAACGTTCCAAACGGAACTTACAGACTCTCGGCTCAGCAGCGTAACGCAGGTGGTGGTTACTACCTCTTCGCTTCTACAGCTGCCCCTACACTGAATGCCGACAGTGCTCTCGTTCTCGATCCTGCTGCAACCAACGTACTCGCACTTGCAAAGGTGGTTCCTACCCCTGCAAAATACGTCGTTGGAGCTACAGAAGACGAAAACAAGACAGATACATACGGTGAGATATGGATGGCAGCCGCCGACAAGGTTATGGCCAAATTCGGTATCACCGGCGTTGTGAACGCTGACGAGTCAGCAGGTGTACAGGCTCTTTCTATTTACGATGCCGCCCTTGAGGCAAACGAAGGCAACGAGACTTGCCCTGACGATATAGAAGAGGCTGACTGGAACGTATTTGTCGCTAACAGCGGTATAGGACGCGGCTGGTTCAACAACTCACTCGAAATAACTGTTGAAAACCATGTACTCACGGTCGGCGTTAGCTGCGACTCAGTATTCACTGAAGGCATCACAGACACCGATGGCAACCTTGCAGTTCCATTCACGGGCACTTGGTTCTCAGCAAACAACTTCAAGCTCGTCATGGTATCCGAAGGTGACAACACCGGATGGAACCCTGCATCAGGCATCGAGTCAGTAGAAACTGAAGGCACAACAGAATCAACAAAGGTTGTAGCAATATACACCGTTAGCGGTACACAAGTAAGCAGCCTGCAGAAAGGTATCAATATCGTGAAATATGCTGATGGAACAACCAAGAAGGTTCTTGTAAAATAAGCGGACACCAGCTTGACGGTTTCCTCCGTCACTGAGTATTTATAAATAAGGTGTGGCACATCAGTGTCGCACCTTTTCATTTTCTCGCCCTACCAACTT
>CAZHZH010000013.1:0-15196 GCA_964537205.1 uncultured Bacteroidaceae bacterium | reverse complement strand
TTGAGCATTCATATTAATATCATTGAGCATTCATATTAATATCTAAAATCGCCCCAATTTTAACGGAACAGTAATGAACTATTGACAACACACAGGACTCAAGATGCGATTCCTGAGTCCTGTGTGTTATTTTGCAGTCAAAGCCGTTATTACTTATTGCCCTCGCTTCTACGTAGAAATTCCTCAGCCCGCCGAAGGTCGTCCGGTGTATCAATACCAATGGTTTCGATGTCGGACACTCCGACCTTTATCTTATAGCCGTTCTGCAGCCAGCGAAGTTGTTCGAGCGACTCGGCCAGCTCCAGCGATGACTGCGGCAGTGAGGTGATTTCATCCAACACCCTGGCACGATAAGCATAAAGTCCGATGTGCTTATAGAATGTATTACTGCCAAGCCATTCACTCTTCTCCTTGCTACGGACGAACGGAATGACGCTCCGTGAGAAATACATGGCTTCCATACGGTTGTTGACTACCACTTTCGGGGAATTAATGTTTTCGAGCGCTTCCCATCCGTCTGTCTGGGTGAATGGTTTCACAAGGGTGGCTATTGCGACAGTAGGATCGTCGAAGCACCGCTTGACGGTTTCCAACTGTCCTCGTTGGATGAACGGCTCGTCGCCTTGTATGTTTACAACCACAAGGTCATCAAGACTTTGCTCACCTGTCGTCTGAAGCCATTTTAGCATCGCCTCGTGTACGCGGTCCGTTCCACTGCGATGGGAGACACTTGTCATTACGACCTTGCCTCCAAACGACCGTACGGCAGTCTCAATACGTTCGTCATCGGTAGCCACCAACACATCGTCGAGAACGCCCTCTACCTGTCTGTAAACCCGTTCCACGACCATCTTGCCTCCAAGCATCGCCAAAGGCTTGGCAGGGAAACGGGTGGAAGCATAGCGTGCGGGTATTATTCCTATAAACTTCATATCTGATTTTTTATTTGCTTCGTAGTTAATCGGCTGCGCACGGACGCAGGACATCCGTATGTCCTATACGAGGTGCTACACATACTCGTCATCCCGAAACCCTTTAGGACTGAGCGGATCTTCATAGCTGACTCCATAGCGCTGATACATTGCACGATTATAGCGCACCGAAGATACACTCCTCCCTGCGGTCGTCGGTATGACGAACAGGGGTTGTCGTCGGTATGACGAACAGGGGTTGTCGTCGGTATGACGGATAGGGGTCGTTGTCGGCAAGACGGACAGTGCTTAGTCTCCACGTTATTGGAAAGCCTCATCTATTTGATTTTCCGACTCATCGACCTCACCTTCGCCGTCGGTGTGTTCAAGCGAACGCAAGTCGTCAAGTTCGTCATAGCAAGGGTCGAAATTCTCAGGTTCAACAAACTCTTGTTCCTGATTAATACCGAATCTGCCGTCACGATAGACGTTGTTCATGAATTTCTGGTATACAGGCAACGCTGCCCGCGCTCCTTGACCATAGCCCATCGAGTCGAAGTGGATGTCACGATCCTCACCGCCAACCCATACTCCAACCACAAGGCGCGGAGTGAAGCCCATGAACCATGCGTCGGCATGGGAGTTCGTCGTACCAGTCTTTCCGCCCATATCAGCGTGGATGGTTGAACGCAACGCGCGTCCTGTTCCGCTATTGATCACGCCTCGAAGCATGATTACCATCTGGTAAGCGTTCTCAGGCGACAGCACCTCGTTTGTACGTGGAGTGAACGTGGCAACCACATTGCCTTCCGCATCTTCAATCTTAGACACGAGAAGCGGAGCCGTACGCAGCCCCTGGTTGGCGAACGCAGTATAACCACTGACCATCTCGCCCACACTGATGTCGCAAGTACCGAGACAAAGCGACAACGTAGGATCGATGTTCTGTGTGCGTATTCCAAATTGTCTGAGAAGATTGATGAAGTTCTGTGGTCGAAGCTGGTCGATCAGTCGGGCGCTCGCCTGGTTGCTCGACGCGGCAAGAGCCGATGCGAGTGTGCGATAGCCCCCTACTCCGCCACGAGGCGTCCATCCTCCGGCAGAGAATTGCGACGTGTTAATCATGTCGCAAGGAGTCCAACCGTTCAAGACAGCAAGTGAATAAAGGAAAGGCTTGATGGTCGAACCTACTTGACGGCGGCCGCCTCCCATAACATTGTCGTATTGGAAGTACTTGAAATTAAGTCCGCCAACATAAGCGCGCACATAACCAGTCTGGGGATCCATCGCCATAACGGCGGTACGAAGGAACTTCTTGTAGTAAAGGATTGAATCGCGCGGAGACATCTCCACTTCCTCCTCCGTACACGTCCCGTCTTTCTCAAACTTCACAACCGTCATGTTGACAGGCGTATTGAAGGACGTTTCAATCTCCTCATCGGTGGCACCCGACTGTTTTAACACACGGTAGCGTTCAGACTGACGTATCGAGCGGTTTACCAGCGAGTTCATCTTGGATTTAGTGACACCTATATAAGGGAATGTGGAATAACGGTGACGCAAGTTCTCGAACGCCGGTTGCAAGTATTTAACCACATGGTCGCGTGCGGCCTGTTCGGCATAAGCCTGCATACGGGTGTCAATGGTAGTATAGATTTTAAGTCCGTCAGTGTAGATGTTGTAATGCTCGCCATTGGGCTTGGTGTTCTTTTTGCACCATCCATAGAGCGGATCCGTTTCCCAGGCGAGCGAGTCGTCATAATACTCTTGATAGTTCCACGAGGCGTAATCGCTCCTTTCCGGTTTGTCCGCCATCATGATGCGTCGCAGGTACTCACGTACGTAAGGAGCTTGTCCTTCATTCTGGTTGTGTATTTTGAATAGCGTGACATCTATCGGCATGGCAGATGTCTCGTCCAAGGTCTCCTTGGTGATGTATCCGGCCTTGTACATCTGTTGCAACACAACATTACGACGCTCCTTGCATATTTCGTTAGCACGTATAGGATTGAAATACGACGGGTTCTTGCACATTCCGACCAGCGTTGCACATTCATTCAGGTTGAGGTCGTACTGCGACTTTCCAAAATAAGTGAGGGCGGCGTTCTTTATTCCGACCGCATTGTAAAGGAAGTCGAACTGATTGAGATACATTGCGATAATTTCCTCCTTGGTATAATACTTTTCAAGCTGTACCGCAATATACCACTCGATAGGCTTTTGCATCAACCTTCCACGAGTAGTCTGAGCCACATCAGTATACAATTGCTTTGCCAATTGCTGTGTAATGGTACTTCCGCCTCCTGCCGACTTGTCACCCATGATAAGGCGCTTGACGACTGCACGGCCAAGGGCCCGGATATCAATACCCGAATGCTCGTAGTAGCGTTCGTCTTCGGTGGCAACCAAAGCTTTCACCATGTTTTCAGGAATGGAGTCGTAAGGCACCATGACGCGGTTCTGGCTTGCGTAGCTCCACGTTCCCATCAAGACACCGTCATCGGAGTAAATACGTGACGCGTATTTGTTTATCGGGTTTTGCAACTCTTCAATATTCGGTATGTTTCCAAGCCATCCTCGCGAAATTGAGTAGACCACACCAATCCCAAACAACACAATGCACAATACGAATATCCACACGAGCATCACCCCCTTGGCAACGCTGTTATTTTTTCGCTCACTATCGTTTTTTTGTTCTGTTCCCATATCTTTCACAATATCATTGCTTTCATGAAGAAGCAAAATAGCATGCAAAGATACTGCAAAAAACCGATATCAAAGCCTTCAAGCCTCTTTTTTCGCCCAAAGACATCAGAAACCGCAAATAAAACGCTATCTTTGTATTCAAATACAGACACATATATGCAAGGTAAGCGGGCAAAAGTAGAAAAGATTGTGATGGGGATCGACCCCGGAACGAACGTCATGGGCTATTCGATCCTGAGAGTGCAGGGCAACAAGGCCTCAATGATAGCGTTCGGTGTAGTGGAATTGAAAAAGTACGCGAGCCACTATCTCAAATTGGGAAAGATTTACGAGAGAGTGCTTGGCATCATCGACTCATACCATCCCGACGAGCTTGCGATAGAGGCCCCGTTCTACGGAAAGAACGTGCAGAGCATGCTGAAGCTCGGCAGGGCGCAGGGAGTGGCCATGTGCGCTGCCATTCAACGAGACATCCCAATAAGTGAATACGAGCCAAAGAAAATCAAGATGGCGATAACAGGCAACGGCTCAGCGTCGAAGGAGCAAGTAGCCGGTATGCTGCAACGAATGCTGAATATCAGCGACGACATAATGCACATACAGCTTGACGCCACCGACGCCCTTGCCGCCGCATACTGCCATTTCATGCAAATGGGCAAGCCAGAACAACCTGGTGGGAAAAACACATGGGCAGACTTCGCAAGGAAAAACTCCAACCGAATATGCGGAGGGACAAAATAAGAGGAAGAACACTTGCGGAATGACCGCAATACAATGGCCGACCAGCGGAAATACACAATTTTATTTTGTTTTTCAATTAGTTTGACTTATCTTTGCAGAGAAATTGAACTTTGCTTGAAGGATATTGCACACCGCAACGTGGTCCACATGCTTAGAACAAGCATAAGCATCCACAACGCGAGGAACAATACAACACAGACAGAGTTTTTAACGCGAATGTGATATAATGGATTTTGAGCTATATAGAACCACAAAAGAATTTTGCGCCGAATACGGTGCAATTATAGGAATCGCATGGAGTGCCACCTTCATTCTATTTACAGAAGGGTTAATCGGGAACAACATACTGTACCTAACGCTGGCAATGGGAATGACGCTCATCTGCTTGGCAATGCCTTTTTACTTGGCGTGGCGGTACAAGCAGCATCTGACAACCCCCGGCGACAGAGTGCCAGTAGGGATTGCCTTTTTCTTCGCCATCTTCATGCTGATTTACGCTTGTACAATCACCGGAGTGGCACAATTCTTGTATTTCAACTTTTTCGACAAGGGACGGCTGATAGAGTATTTCCAAGCCACTTTGTCGAACCCCGAAGTCATCAATCAGTACAAACAGCTTGGAGCGGCAGACATATTAGAGCAAAGTCGTACTCAATTGCAGGAGGTGGCGAGTCTGTCTCCTCTCGAACTGACGCTGAACCTATTAGCTAACAGCATATTGGGGTCGATAGTGCTATCTATACCCGTAGCCTTTGTCGCACACAAGAAATGTACGGATATGAAAGCGGTTATGCAACAATTTATGGCAAACAAAAAATAATACGATGGATATATCAGTAGTAGTACCACTGTTCAACGAGGAAGAATCTATAGAAGAACTTCACGCCTGGATTAAGCGTGTGATGGACGAGAACAAGTTCTCTTACGAAATCATTTTCTGCAACGACGGGTCAACCGACCATTCGTGGGATGTGATAGAAGGTTTGGCTAAAAAATTCCCTGAAGTACACGGAATAAAGTTCCGCAGGAACTATGGGAAGAGTCCGGCCCTCTACTGCGGCTTTGAAAAGGCGGAAGGAGACGTTGTCATAACCATGGACGCCGATTTGCAAGACAGCCCGGATGAAATTCCTGGCCTATACAAGATGATAAAGGAAGAAGGATACGACCTCGTGAGTGGCTTCAAAATGAACCGAAGCAAGGGCGACCCGCTGTCAAAGACCATTCCGACAAAGCTGTTCAACGCCACAGCCCGCAAGGTATCAGGCATTCACAACCTGCACGACTTCAACTGCGGACTCAAGGCGTACAGGAAAGACGTGGTCAAAAGCATAGAAGTATATGGCGAGATGCACCGATACATACCGTATCTTGCGAAGAACGCCGGCTTTACAAAAATCGGCGAGAAGAAAGTACATCACCAAGCCCGCAAACACGGCGTGTCTAAATTCATGGGGTGGAACAGGTTCGTCAACGGATATCTCGACTTGATTTCGCTGTGGTTTATAAGTACATTCGGCAGAAAGCCCATGCACGTGTTTGGGTTCTTCGGAAGCATCATGTTCTTCATCGGACTGATTGCGGCGATCGTCGTAGGGGCATACAAGCTCATCGGACTGTCACACGGAGACAACCCCGGACTCGTCACCGACAACCCATACTTCTACATCTCACTTACGACAATGCTCATTGGCACACAATTGTTTCTCGCAGGATTCCTTGGTGACATGATAAGCAGAAACTCGTCAGAAAGAAACAAATATCAAATAGAGAAGACAATTTAAGAGAGAATGAAGTTTTTGTCCACAGTACTGATAGCCGCGACTGTCGCAATAGTAACAGCCTGCTCGTCGACAAACTGCCCGATGAGCACGGAAGTGCTGTGCAACTACTATTTCTATGATAGTGAGGGCAACGCCATCACGTATACCGATACGTTCTCGGTCAGCACGCTGCTGCCAGGCTTTAAGAATGTCTACACATACAGGAGGCTTGGATACCGCACCATAACTCTCGACAGCGTCAGCACGTCGCTGATAGAACAAGGCTACACCATGAGCGAATCCGTAGTCAGGAACGACACGACGCTGGTCAACCAAAGTGCCACCCGCTCATATATCCAAGTTCCGATGGGATTTTTCAGCAACTCCGACACACTGGTTTTCCATTACAGGAGCATAACACGGGGCGATACGGTCATAATAGAGCATGAGAGCTACGCGTATGTAGAACTGCCCGAATGCGGCAGCCACTATTTTCACCGTTTGAAATCCATCAAGACGACAAACGCGGCTATCGACCACATGGAAATTGTTAACCCGACAGTTGACTATGAAGGCAAGGAGAACATCAAAATATATTTCAATGGCATCGCTGAATAGACTGGCGCTCGTCATACTCGTTCTCCTATGTACACAGAACCTGCAGGCACAGGAGTTCACCACTATAAGCGAATCTAACGATTCCAACAAAGTGACGCATGACGTGAGCGCTCTTGTCAACAATTCATCCACTAACGCCGCAGAGTCGACAAAGGCAAACGACACGACGGCAATAGCGAACGACTCATTGAGACCTACGAAATACGTTGCAGTAAACATTGAGGGAAGAGAACTCAAATGGTTCCAAGGATTTACCGTGTCGGCAGACGTGTTCGGTCCCCTGCTCTATCTGATGTCAGATTATGGAAACGCCGAAGGCGCGCTGCGTCTGAATCTTAAGAACACGTATTTCCCAGTTTTCGAAATTGGATATGGGAAGTGTGACAAGACCGACGACAACACGTCAATACGTTATAAGGCAAACGCTCCGTACTTCAGAGTGGGAATAGACTTTAACGTGCTGAAAAACAAATTCCAGGAGAACCGCCTGTATGTAGGCGCAAGATACGGATTCTCCTCTTTCAACTACGACATGAGCGGTCCCGACATGACCGATCCCGTATGGCATGGAACAGCGCCGTTCAATTACGAGGGCATGAAAAGTACAAGCCAATGGGCTGAGATTGTGTTCGGCGTGCAAGTCAAGATATGGAGCAAGTTCCACATGGGATGGAGCATCCGCTATAAGAAAAAGATAAAAATAGGGCAAGACATATATGCCCAACCATACTATATCCCAGGCTATGGCACTACTGTCAACGAATCATGCTGGGGCGGTACGTACAACCTCATATTCGACCTGAACTGGGGTAAGAAAGTAAAAGACAAAAGTTGAACTGACAAAAGCAAAATAACAAGCACACATGTCAATCATCGGACAAATATTACTCGGTCTGGCATTAGCGATGGACTGCTTCAGTGTCAGTTTCGCTACAGGAACAATACTCAAACGCTACGAAGTGAAAGCCATGGCCACCATGTCACTTATGTTCGGAGTGTTCCAGGCTTTAATGCCGCTGATAGGCTGGATGTGCACCCTCTTCTTGGAAGACTGGATCAAGCCGGTGGATCATTGGATTGCTTTCGGGCTGCTCTGCTTCATCGGAATCAGAATGATCATCGACCAGTTCAAGGCCGAAGGACACAAGAAGTTCAAACCAACGTCGCTAAGCGTCATACTGCTTATGGCGTTTGCCACCAGCATAGACGCACTGTCCGTAGGCATCACATTCACTTGCATGGAGATTAACACGTTCGAGGCTATCGCGTCTCCAATAGTGATCATTGGCATTTGCTCCGCATTGCTCTCACTGATAGGCAATGCAATAGGAGTGTCATTGGGCAAACGATTCAAGTTTCCCGCAGAGCTATTTGGAGGAGTAATCCTGATTATGATTGGCACAAAGGTCCTAATCGACCATTTAACGACGTAAAACTTAAACATCAAACAAAATATGAGCATGTTAGGCAACATCTACAGAGACATCAACAAACAGATGGATCAAAAGGCAGAGCCACACAAAGTGAGGTGGTGGCACATTTTGCTGCTAATATTACTGATCGCAGGGACAATATATACAGTCCTTGACAAGGATAAAGATGCAGTCCGGCAGCAAAAGGCACAATATCTGACATGCGAGGGAAGCGTGTTCAGCACATTCTACCATATCACATATAAATCTTCCAAGGACATGCAAGCAGACATCGACTCTGTTTTGAAACATGTCGACAATTCACTGTCAGCCTTCAACAAGGAATCACAAATCACAAAGATCAACAACAACCTGACGACAAAGACTGATGAAATGATACGCGACGTCTTCGTTCTCGCACAAGAGGTGTCGGAGAACACCAACGGAGCGTTCGACGTTACCGTAGCTCCATTAGTCAACGCATGGGGATTCGGATTCAAAAACAAAGAAAACATAAGCGACTCGCTTATAGAAGAACTGAAAAATCATATCGGATTCCGCAAGCTCTGCTTGAAAGGAAATGATTTGATCAAGGAAGACCCGAAGATAATGCTTGATTTTAGCGCAATCGCAAAAGGATACGGAGTTGACGCAGTCGGACTTTTGCTCGAAAAGAACGACATCAAAGACTACATGGTGGAAATAGGCGGCGAGGTAAGGCTGCGAGGCGTGAATCCAAAAGGTGAGGACTGGAACATCGGAATTGTCAAACCCGACCCCGATCCGATGGGAACAAATGAAGAATTGGAACAAGTATTGCATATCACCGACATTTCAATGGCAACCTCGGGCAACTACCGTAATTTCTATGTCGAAGGCAACAAACGCTATGCGCACACCATTGATCCAAGGACAGGCTACCCTATAAGCCACAGCCTGCTGTCGGCGACCGTGCTTGCCACCAACTGTGCGACAGCCGACGCATACGCCACAGCGTTCATGGTACTCGGAATGGACGGCGCAAAACGCGTGCTGGAACGACATCCGGAGTTGAAAGCCTTCTTCATATACTCCGACACGGACGGGAACTATGCGACGTGGCACACAGACAACCTGCATATAGAAAACTAAAGAAACGACTAACAAGTTACCAAATTAGAGTTTGAACGCTCTTAGCCAATAAAATAAAAGAAAATGGAAATAAGCATGTTTGAAAAAATGCAATCGCTGCCCCTGCTGCAAGGACTTACAATGAACGAATTCAGCAGCATCATCGTCAACCTTAAACTTGACTTTAAGCAGTATGACGAAAATGATGTGATTGCAAACCAAGGAGAAAGATGTTCTTCACTCATTTACATTATCGACGGACAATTCGAGGCGGAATATCACGATGAACACACGGCATTCATCCTGTCAGAAAAAAGCGAGGAGGCCCCCTACCTGTTAGAGCCATACAACCTCTTCGGAGTAAAAAGGTCGTATGAAAGGACTTACACCTTTGTCTCAAAAGGACACACGTTCAGCATAGCCCGCGATTTCTTCATACGTAAGCTGCTTACCAACGAATTAGTGCGCGGCAACTATATCAACTACCTTTGTAACAACCTACGCAAGGCAAAAGACTCACGCAAAGTTAGCCCTGTATCTGAAATCGAGCGCAAAATGATTGCGGCAATAGCCAATTACAGCCTGTTCGCAAACGGAGAAAAGGATGTTCGCATAAAGATGAGCGACTTCGCCACATTAATAGACGAAACACGGCTCAACGTTTCAAATATATTGAACAGATGGCAAGACAACGGCTTTATCGAGCTGAGAAGATATGGCTTCAAAATTAAAGACTTCGCCCTTCTAACACAAATATAACAAACATACGTACACATATTACAACATGAATATATTCTTCGAAAAGTACGACACTCCACATGGAGCCTTTCCGTTCGACAAGCTGAAGCTTGAAGATTTCGAACCTGCGTTTCGACGCGGAATGGAGATTGAAGACGAGGAGATGGAACGCCTGACAAGCAACACTGAAACTCCAACGTTCCAAAACACCATCGAGGCAATGGAAACATCAGGCAGGTTGCTTGGTGACGTGTCGGACATCTTCTTCAACCTATTGTCCGCCGACACGACAGATGAAATGGACGCCCTGGCAGAAAAGATGTCGCCAATACTCTCCGACCACGCTAACGACATCATGTTCAACCCAAAATTGTCTGAAAGGGTCAAAACGGTATACGACGAATATTATCAATCAAAAGACAACGAAGAGAAACTAAACAAACTGACTACAGAGCAGAAGGAGCTGCTGAAAAGCACTTATCTTGGATTTGTCAGAAACGGATCTTACCTCGACGGCGAAAAGCAAAAGAGACTGAAGGAAATCGACAACGAGATGAGCAAACTCGACATACAGTTCTCACAAAACAAGCTGAAAGAGATCAATGCCTTCACCTTGCACATAACAAGCGAGTCTGACCTCGAAGGACTGCCTGAAAGTGCTATCGAGACCGCGCGTCAAACCGCGAAAGAGAAAGGCAAGGAGGGCTGGGTGATCACGCTGCAACATCCAAGCATGTCTCCGTTTATGACATACAGTAAACGCAGAGAACTTCGGAAGCAAGTTTGGATGGCATACAATACAATATGTACGCACGCGAACAAATACAACAACAAGGAAGTCGTTAGAAAGATTGTCAACCTATGCTGTGAGGAGGCGCACATTCTGGGATACGACAACTATGCCGACTTCGTTCTCGAAGAGCGCATGGCAAAGAACCGCAAAAACGTATACAAACTACTGTACAAATTAATTGACGCCTACAAGCCGGCGGCAATTAAGGAATATGATGCCATAAAACGGCAGGCAAAGGACATGGAGGGCGAAGATTTCGAACTCATGCCTTGGGATACCGCATACTATGCGAACAAATTGAAAGAGAAACTCTACAACATCAATTCAGAGATGCTGCGTCCGTATTTCGAGCTTGACAAGGTGAAACAAGGAGTATTTGGGTTGGCAACCCGCCTCTATGGCGTTACATTCAAGCTGAACCGTGACATCCCGGTATACAACAAAGACGTAGACGCTTTTGAGGTGTACGACAAGGACGGCTCATTCCTCGCCCTGCTATATTGCGACTTCTATCCCCGCGAGGGTAAGAAGTCGGGCGCATGGATGACCAGTTTCAAAGGACAATACATCGACGACAAAGGAGTCAACCATCGTCCGCATGTATCATTGGTCATGAATTTCACAAAACCGACTGATGAAAAGCCGGCACTGCTGACACTCGGTGAAGTAGAAACGTTCCTACATGAGTTCGGACACTCACTTCACGAGATATTCTCAAACTGCAAGTACGAGGAGCTCAGCGGCACCAATGTATATTGGGATTTCGTAGAACTCCCTTCACAGTTCATGGAGAACTTCAGCATTGAGAAAGACTTCCTGTCAACCTTCGCATTTCACTACAAGACTGGCGAACCGCTTCCCGACGAATATATCGACCGCATTGTGGCCAGCCGCAACTTCTGCGTCGCGATGGATTGCCTACGCCAAGTCAGCTTCGGACTGCTCGACATGGCATACTACACACTTGACCACAACCTTGAAGGCGACATCGAGACCTTCGAAAAAAACGCATGGAAAGAAGCCTGCATCACCCCTTCCATACCTGGAACTTGCATGTCTGTGCAATTCTCGCATATAATGGCCGGGGGCTACTCTGCCGGCTATTACAGCTATAAGTGGGCTGAAGTACTCGATGCCGACGCCTTCTCCGTATTCAAAAAGAACGGATTGTTCGACAAGCAGACCGCGCAAAGCTTCCGCGACAATATTTTATCGAAAGGAGCAACAGAACATCCTATGACATTATACAAGCGTTTCCGTGGGCAAGAACCTACAATAGACGCCCTATTGGAACGGAATGGCATCATAACAAATAAAGAGACCGTATGAGAAGTTCCATTACACTAATTTTGTTTTTAACATCGCTGTTTACTTTCACTTCGTGTGATAGCGACGATGATATCAGCGAGATATTCAACGGACACCGCTTCAAAGTGACGGGAATCACTTATAACGGACAGAAAGCGATAAGTGATGTAAGCCAGTTCTATGAGAGCGACAACACATATTACATCGTTTTCAATTCCCTTACATTTCAAGGCGTGTTGCAGGCCGGCACAATAATCGAAGGCACATGGAAGGCAGACGGAGACTCACGCAGTTTCTCAATGACATTCAGCAACACTACAGACCTCACAGGCGCCAATGCAATGTGCAACAACGTGTATAATGTACTCCGTAATGCCACGTCATATAGTGGTGACAAGAACATAATAAGGATAATAAAGGATAAAGACACATACATAGAGCTAAGCTCTCTATAATATGAACAACTGATTAATTAAAAGAAATGGAAGACAACAAACAACACCAACTCGACCTGCGCTACCTCCGTATGGCAAAGATATGGGCAGAAAACAGCTACTGCAAGAGACGTCAGGTGGGAGCCATTGTGGTCAAGAGGAAAATGATAATAAGTGACGGGTACAACGGCACACCATCCGGGTTTGAAAATGTATGCGAAGAGAACGATGTCACCAAACCATACGTACTGCATGCGGAGGCGAACGCAATAACGAAGTTGGCACGCTCACACAACTCCAGTGAGGGAGCGACACTGTATGTTACGGCTTCACCATGCCTCGAATGCTCAAAACTCATCATACAATCAGGTATCAAACGAGTCATCTATGGCGAGCAATACCGCCTGCAAGACGGCATAGAACTGCTTAAAAGAGCTGGCATCGAAGTCGTACATATTGAGAACACGCAGAAAGATTGACAACCTATATATAATACTACAATGAACGTACATCATACTTCCAGGTTCGTTCCGATAATTATAGCCATTAGCGTTATCTGCGGCATTTTTATCGGGACATTCTTCGCACGAAGATTTTCAGGCAACCGTCTGAATATAATCAATTCTTCGTCGAATAAAATCAACGACCTATTACATATCATTGATGATCAATATGTTGATACGGTCAATATAGCCGATATTGTGGAACAGGCCATGCCTAAAATACTGGCTGAACTCGACCCTCACTGTTCTTATATCTCCGCGGAAGCGGCCAAGACCGCCAACGACGACCTCGATGGTAGTTTCAGCGGAATCGGAGTGCAGTTTACAGTGAAAAACGATACGGTATATGTGACAAGTATTATAAAAGGCGGACCTGCAGAAAAAGTAGGAATGCTTGCTGGAGACAGGATCATCTCAATCGACGGGAAACCATATGTTGGAAAGGAGGTCACGAATACAGAAACTGTCCACAAGTTGAAGGGAGAAAAAGGTTCAAAGGTAAAACTCGGCGTACTGCGTCTCGGGCATACAAAGCCATTGGCATTCACCGTCACACGGGGTGACATTCCGGTGAAGAGCATAGACGCGACATACATGCTGACTGACAAACTCGGCTATGTCAGGGTCAACAAGTTTGGCAAGACAACTTACCCTGAACTTCTGATCTCTTTGGCTCAATTGGAACAACACGGATTCGAAGGACTCGTGATAGATCTACGCGGAAACACCGGCGGCTATCTCGATTGTGCCATCCAAATGGTCAATGAGTTCTTACCGGCAGACAAACTGATTGTCTACACGGAGGGACGCAAGGCAAAGCGGGAGAACTACATGAGTGACGGACGTGGATCGTACCAAAACTTGCCATTGATTGTACTTACTGATGAGATAACTGCCAGCGCGGCGGAAATATTCGCAGGTGCGATACAGGACAATGACCGAGGCATTATCGTAGGGCGACGTACATTCGGAAAAGGACTGGTGCAAAAACCAATCGCGTTCTCCGACGGCAGTCTGATTCACTTGACGGTATCAAGATATTATACTCCATCTGGACGCTGCATACAAAAGCCTTATGTCAACGGAGAGGACAAAGACTACGAGGAGGACATCCTCACACGTTACAAGCACGGGGAGTTTTTCCATGAGGACAGCATACGGCAGACAGGTGAAGTCTACGAAACAAGCATCGGCCGAAAAGTATATGGCGGAGGTGGTATAATGCCCGACTACTTTGTTGCAGAAGATACCACAATGTTCACATCATACTATCAGGAAATTGTAGCAAAAGGACTCGTATCACAGTTCTGCTTCGAATTCACAGACGCCAACCGTGCGAAATACGCCAAGCTGCGGACTGCCAACGACATACTAAAACAACTGCGGAAAGATCATGTCATACAACAATTCATCAACTACTGTGACAACAATGGTGTCAAGCGCCGCAACAATATGATACTGCGTTCACAACAACTCATTGAGAATGCGGTTCATGGTACGATCATATACAACATGCTGGATATGCAACAGTATCTGGAATTCATAAATAAGAGTGACACCACAGTGTCACGGGCCATCGAACTCTTCAACGAAGGACTCACGACCCCGAAACTCCCCGAAGACAATGGAGACAAAGGAACAGATGCGGAAACGGCTCGCGCATGCCAAATCCCGCTTGTTCGCGGAAGGTATTCTGCCTGAGCAAGGAGAGGAGGTGATAAGGCAACTCGAAGGGCATCCGTGGTTTCAAAGCGCCCGTCGAATTCTGATGTATCATTCCCTACCCGACGAAGTGAATACACACGATCTGATTGACAGGTATAAAGACGTGAAGACCATTTTGCTTCCAACTGTTGTTGGCAATCATTTGGAACTTCATGTACACGACTCTTTGTCACCCACAACGATTGGAGCGTTTGACATAGTAGAGTCATTAGGCGCTCTTGTTCCACAAGCTGAATACGGCGGTATAGACCTTGCGGTAATCCCCGGCATAGCGTTCGACAAAGAGGGCAACCGGCTCGGCAGGGGCAAAGGCTATTACGACAGGCTATTGCCTTTGTTGCACTGCCATGCCATCGGGATATGCTTTCCTTTCCAGTTTGTTGATACCGTACCACACAAACCACACGACATTCGTGTCGATTATGTTATATATT
>CAZHZH010000012.1:0-40980 GCA_964537205.1 uncultured Bacteroidaceae bacterium | reverse complement strand
ATTCAAAATGATGCAAATACCAACCCTCTCCTACTACGTCATCCTCTGTTAGAACCTCAATGTTCTGCATAACCAGATTACTCTCTTTGTCTGCTTTGTAATCTTGATAAGTCTTGTAAGCTCCCAGCCCTGCTACGGTTACCAATGCGACCAACATGGTCAATTTAATTTGTTTCTTCATACTACTTCATTTTTTTAAGTTTTACGGCTGCAAAGTTAGTTGTTTCTATTATAGCCGCCAAATTTAAACATAAATATTTTATATATTTACCCAAAAATATACCCGTTTGGCGGAATTGGCACCCATTTGGGTATGAACTCTTTTCTTAGGCATCTATGTAGATGTTTCAAGTGGTGACCCTGCACGGGGCATGGAGTGTGGATGACGTAAGGGCATAAACAGTATAATCACCTGTTGGTCATTATAAAATTATTAAAACAAGCGGAATATATTTGTTCGTATCAAACAAAATTTGTAATTTTGCCTATGGATTACATCGTATATTTATGGAACGAAGAAAAGTCATAATTAAATCCGCAATTATTTCAGCCACAGTTGTGACAGACACTCACAATTCAAGCATTGATGATAATCTAATTATCACCAGCAAACACCTTATCACTATATAGCAAAGACCATGAAACGACTTATTGCATTATTCGCCATTCTGCCTGTGGTTGCCATGCAGTCGTGTGAAGCAACCTCACAAAAAAAAGACACTAACGACACACTTGCATACGTAGCAGACACTCTGCCTGCACGAATCACCTTGCTCTTTGCTGGTGACATCATGCAACACGCACCTCAGATTCATGGTGCGCTACAAGCCGATGGAACATACGACTATACAGAATGTTTTCGTTTCATAAGCAGTGAAATATCAGACGCTGACGTTTCAATTGCCAATTTTGAAACCACCCTTGCCGGACCGCCCTATACCGGCTACCCTACTTTCTCGTGTCCTGACGAACTGCTGAGAGATTGCAAGGCCGCAGGATTCGATATTTTCCTTACAGCGAATAACCATACATGTGACAAGGGGAAACGAGGCATCGAGCGCACGATCGAAATGATGGACTCGATGAAGGTGTCACATCTCGGAACCTATACTGATTCCACCACAAGGCAACAACAATATCCTTTCGTACTTGAAAGAAATGGTTTTAAAATAGTATTACTAAACTACACATACGGAACAAATGGCATACCTGTACCACAGCCCGATGTTGTGAACATAATAGACACCATGCAAATAGCGAACGATATAGCGGAAGCAAAACGCATGAACCCTGATGCTATTATAGCGTTCATGCACTGGGGCGTGGAATACACGATCAACCCGGTGAAAAGTCAGGAAGTGTTAGCTGACTGGCTAATACACAAAGGTGTGACGCACGTGATTGGAGGGCATCCTCATGTTCCCGAACCAATAGAAGTACGCGAGGACAACGATGGGAACAAACACGTCGTGGCATATTCCTTAGGCAACTTTGTGTCGAACCAGTCTGTTCCATACACTTATGGCGGCATGTTGGTAAAGATGACGTTAGAGAAAGACAGCACAACACGGATGTCGGACTGCCACTATTCACTATACTTCGTAACTCGTCCTGCGATGTCCGGACACAAACAGCACAGAGTATACCCTGTCAGCGTACCAGACTCCCTTTTAAATCCTGCAGAAGTAAAGTTGAAAGACTCATTCGTCAATTCAATACGACCATTTTTTGAGAAGAAGAACAAGAATATACATGAAGTTATGACATTTGATATTTCCGCTTTTGCAGAATAAAACAGATATGAGAAAACTAAATTCGACAATTAAATACAAACAATAAATGAATAAAATTGCAGTATTAATAATAACGATGACACTCACGGTCAGTAGTGCCGACGCATGCACAAACTTGATTGTAGGTAAGAACGCCTCGGCTGACGGATCGGTAATTTGTACGTACAACTGTGACGGATATGGGTTTGCCGGTTCATTGACATACATTCCGGGCGGCAAGCATAAGGAAGGCGAAACGATAGAGATCAGAGATTGGTTTTCAGGCGAAGTGAGAGGAGTGGTGGCACAGGCACGGGAGACATACAATGTCATTGGACACATAAACGAGAAACAAGTCTGTATTGTAGAGACCACATTCGACGGCAGGCTTGAACTTGTGAATGAAAACGGCCTACTCGATTACGACACGATGATAAAGCTTGGCCTGCAACGGGCGTCAACCGCACGTGAGGCGATAAAGGTAATGACCGGCCTTGTGCAACGATATGGTTATAATTCATCGGGTGAGACAATTACCATTTGCGATAAGAACGAGGCATGGATCATGGAAATCATTGGAAAGGGGCCTGACACGAAAGGCGCGGTATGGGTAGCCGTAAGGATACCGGACGATGCGATTTGCGCGCATGCCAACTTGAGCCGAATCAGGCAATTCCCGTTGAATGACAAGGAAAACTGCATGTACAGTAAGGATGTCATCTCTTTTGCGAGGGAAAAGGGATATTATAGCGGAAAAGACAAGGATTTCAGTTTTCGTGACACCTACTGCCCTATTGACTTTGAAAATGTCCGATACGCAGACACCCGCGTGTACAGTTTCTTCCGCCACCACACCGACAAAGCGGAAATGGACAAATATCTGCCATACCTAAACGGTGACTTTTCAACGTACGACCATCTGCCATTGTACATCAAACCCGATAAGCAGCTGTCCGTCGGAGACGTGATAAACGATATGCGCGACCATTACGAAGGCACGCCGCTTGACATGACAACAGACATGAGTGCGGGACCATGGGGAATGCCCATACGTCCAATGCCTATGACATACCAGTCAGGAGGCAAGCACTATTTCGTGGAACGACCGATCGCCACACAAAAATCCGCATTCACCCTTGTCGCCCAGCTTCGCAATTGGCTGCCTGATGCCATAGGAGGTGTGATGCACTACAATTGTGACGACGCAAACATGGTGGCATACGTGCCTGTATATTGTGGTACGACCGAAGTACCAGTTCCATTCAAGAGGGAAAACAACAACTACAATGAGTTCTCTACGAAGAGTGCGTTCTGGATGAATAATTTCGTGGCGAACATGATCTACCCACGTTACAGCGTGATTATACCCGACCTGCGCAAAGTTCAGAAAGAATTGGAAGACTATTACGAGGTTCAAATAAAGGCCGACGAAGTTAAATATCCTACCCTCCCGGCGGAAGACAGGCATGCATACATTAACCAGAAGACAGCAGAATACGCCAAACTGATGATGACAAAATGGGAAGAACTCGCACGCTTGATCATCGTTAAGCACAATGACCAAGTGATGGTTGAAGATGGAAAGATTTCTTACCCGGGATACAACCAGTCCTTCTACGACCAAATCAGCAAGGACACAGGTGACAGATATGAAATGAAACAGTTCATTGAACGAAGGGAAAGATAAGCGCAGGGGTTCTCTGTTCAGCAGCCATATGGCATTATAGGACCATCTTGCCTTCGAACACACGCACTGCGGGACCTGTGAGGAATATATGGTTCGTCTGTCTGTCCCATTCAATATGAAGCGTGCCACCATCCATTATTATGTCAGATTGATCAGAGCAAACATTCGTTATGCATGCCGCAGCCGCAGTGGCGCACGCGCCAGTGCCACAAGCGAGTGTAATTCCCGAACCACGTTCCCATACACGTGTACGAAGAGTGTCGGGCGCGACAAGCTGGGCAAATTCGATATTGCATCTCTCTGGGAATAAAGCATGGTGTTCGAGCAAAGGTCCGATGTCGGCCAGTTTCACATCATTAATGTCATTGACAAAAACGACAAAATGCGGATTTCCCATGCATACGTATGTACCTTTGTAGTCTGTGCTGTCCACACTAATAATTCCATTGATCATCCGTCCGGAACCATTTGCTAATTGTTTTTTATTCTCAAACGAAGGCTCGCCCATATCGACCGTTCCGCTTACCACCTCTCCATCTTGTTCGTAAAGTCGTATTCGCTTTACACCCGACAGTGTATCTACCGATACAGTTTCTTTATCGGTCAGGTGGTGGTCACGAACAAATTTTCCAACGCAACGCACGCCGTTGCCACACATCATGGCCTCAGAACCGTCGTTATTGAATATACGCATTGAAAAATCCGCCTTGTCAGACTTGTCGATAAGGATAAGTCCGTCAGAACCTATACCGAAATGATAGCGACTCCATTCAATGGCGCATTGCTTAGGATTTGAAATTGGATTATCAGGAAGGTATACATAGATGTAATCATTACCCGCACCATGCATCTTTGTGAAATTAATCTCTTGTCTCATCATGTTTATGTTAATTATATAAAGTCTCCATACGTTATGTCAGAAAAAAAGACCGCCCAAGAATACAAGGATACTTAAGCGGTCTCAAACAATAAAAAACAAAAAAGTTCTTAGCTTAGTATTAACCGAGCATACTTAACAGTATGCCTGCGGCAACCGCGGATCCTATGACACCGGCTACATTTGGTCCCATAGCATGCATCAGCAGATAGTTGTGAGGATTTGCCTTTTGACCCTCAACCTGGCTGACACGTGCGGCCATTGGAACAGCTGATACACCGGCAGAGCCGATAAGTGGGTTGATCTTTTCTTTTAAGAACAAGTTCATGAACTTGGCAAGCAAAACACCACCAGCGGTTCCAAGACCAAAAGCTACAACACCCAGACAAAGAATGCTCAGAGTCTGAGGATTGAGGAATGCCTCGGCTGTAGCCGTAGCACCAACGGTAGTACCAAGAAAAATCACAACGATATTATTAAGTTCGTTTTGAACAGTCTTGCTCAAACGGTCAACGACACCACTTTCTTTGAAAAGGTTGCCAAGCATCAAACAGCCAATAAGAGGAGCGGCAGAAGGAAGGAGCAATGATATGATGATAGCGACAATGATTGGGAAGATAATCTTCTCAGTCTTTGAAACCGCCCTTAATTGCTTCATTTCGATCCGGCGTTCCTTCTTCGTTGTCAAAGCCCGCATGATTGGCGGTTGGATAACAGGAACCAATGCCATATAAGAATAAGCGGCGACCGCGATTGGTCCGAGCAGATGTGGTGCGAGTTTGGAAGTAAGGAAGATGGCAGTTGGTCCATCGGCTCCTCCAATGATACCTATTGACGCAGCTTCCTGAGGATTGAAACCCAACAGGTGTGCGACGATGAATGTAGCGAAGATTCCAAGTTGGGCGGCAGCTCCAAGCAACAGACTCTTTGGATTGGCAATCAACGGACCGAAATCGGTCATCGCACCAACGCCGAGGAATATCAAGCAAGGATAAATACCCGCTTTCACACCAATATACAGCCAATCGAGCAAGCCTCCATCACGCATTATAACAAGATAGTTATGGTATGTGGCAGGATTTGACTCGTCGAGGAAGTCACTCCACAACTTTGAGTTATACAAGTCGCCCCCAATAAAGTTGGTGAGCAGCATACCGAATGCTATTGGCAAAAGCAACAACGGCTCGTATTTCTTCACAATGGCAAGGTATAAAAGTACGCATCCGATGATGATCATTATAAAGTTCTTCCAACCATCACCCTCAAACATTTGTACAATACCCATATCATGGAAGAACTTCGTCATTGTCTCACCAAAGTCGAGAGTGGCATTTGGATCAACAGCGGCTGAAGCACCTAACGATACAAGCATAAGCATGCAAAGCATGCAAAACATTTTGGATATTCGTTTCATTGTGGCTATCCAATTTCTACGAGCGCATCGCCTACATTGACAGACGCGCCTTGTTGTACAAGAACATTTTTAACTGTACCATCCCATTCGGAAACTATATCGTTTGCCATCTTCATAGCTTCCAGAACGACCAGTACATCACCTTTCTTTACGCTCTGTCCTACCTGTACCTTCACTGCCGTAACAGTGCCAGGAAGAGGAGCTTGAATTTTCTTTCCACCAACCGACGCTGCTGGTTTAGGAGCAGCGGCAGGCTTGGAAGCTGCCTGTTTAGCAGGTTTTGCCACCGGTTTCGGAGCAGCTGGAGCGGGAGCAGCCGCTACAGCAGCGCCTTCAAGCTCGACAAGGACATCTCCTTGATTTACCGATTGACCCAATTGCGCTACAACCGCCTTTACAGTTCCATCAGCCTCGGCAGTGATATTGTTCTCCATTTTCATGGCTTCCATTATCATGACAACGTCACCTTTCTTGACCTGTTGTCCGACAGTGACAAGAATCTTTGTTATATTGCCTGGAAGTGGAGCGGTAATCTTCGCTTGCGCAGCAGAAACAGCTTTTGGAGCAGCGGAAACAGCAGGAGCAACCGCACTATGTATAGCAGGCGCAGCAGCAGCCTCATGCTCAATCTCTACGTTATATGCAGTACCATTAACGGTTACTTGAACCAAACCCTCTCCTTGTTCTTCAACAGAGGCATCGTAGTCCTTACCGTTTATTTTAAACTTAAAGTCCTTCATTTGTCTTGTAATAAGATAAAATTATAAATGTTTGTTCAATTCGTGATGCCATGCAGAGTTCGGGTTATGCTTGATTGTTATCACCCCACTCTCTACATCATGTACATTCTGATAATATAAATACAGTGCAGTGGCAATAGCCGCCTGGTCGCTATCGGACGCAGACAAATCTGCTTCCGCCTTTGTGGCAGGAACAGATTGAATGGGAGCCGTGGTTTTTTGTCCCGCCTTCCTCGATACGACGCCGAAGAGGGTCAGGATAAAGACAATCAGTATCAGTATTACAAATACGATACCAAAACCTATTCCGGTTTCCATCCAGACATTAGTCCAATTCACTTCTACTAAAGGAATAATCATAGCCGTCTGTATTTTTAAAGTGGAATATTACCATGCTTCTTGGCAGGATTTGTAAGTCTCTTATCCTGTAGCTGAGCCAAAGCGCGTATGATACGGAAACGAGTGTTACGTGGTTCTATCACATCATCTATATAACCATATTTTGCCGCATTGTAAGGGTTGGCAAAGAGGTTTGTATACTCATCTTCCTTTTCTTTAATAAACGCAGCGGCATCCTCTCCTGCCTCTTTTTTCGCTTTTGCCTCTTTAGCATAGAGAACAGCGGCGGCACCAGCGGCACCCATTACAGCGATTTCAGCCGAAGGCCATGCATAGTTGAGGTCGCCGCGCAGTTGTTTGCAGCTCATCACGATATGAGATCCACCGTATGACTTACGAAGCGTTACAGTAACCTTCGGAACCGTACATTCGCCGTAAGCATAAAGGAGTTTTGCTCCGTGAAGAATTACCGCATTGTATTCTTGGCCGGTACCAGGCAGGAATCCAGGGACATCGACAAGTGTGACAATAGGAATGTTAAAGGCATCACAGAAACGCACAAAGCGTGCGGCCTTGCGTGAGGCATTGCAGTCAAGCACACCGGCAAGAGCCTTAGGCTGATTTGCAACGATGCCGACAGACTCACCATTGAACCGTGCGAAACCTATAATGATGTTGCGAGCGAAACTCTTTTGAACTTCGAAGAACTCACCGTTATCAACTATCGCAGCAATCACTTCATACATGTCGTATGGTTTGTTAGGATTGTCTGGGATAATCTCGTTCAAGTAATCTTCCATTCGGTTTATAGGGTCGGTGCATTCAACACGCGGAGTCTTCTCAAGGTTGTTCTGCGGAATATAGCTCAACAACTGCTTAATCATGGCCATTGCCTCTTCCTCGGTAGCAGCCGTGAAGTGAGTTACACCAGACTTAGTGGAGTGAACAGAAGCGCCTCCAAGATCTTCTTGTGAAACGACCTCACCAAGTACGGTCTTAACAACAGCCGGACCAGTAAGGAACATGTAAGAGGTGTTTTCCATCATGAGAGTGAAGTCTGTCAGGGCAGGTGAATAAACAGCTCCACCAGCACAAGGGCCGAAAATGCCTGAAATCTGAGGGATGACACCGCTTGCAAGAATATTACGCTCAAATATTTCAGAATAACCGGCAAGAGCGTTGATGCCCTCTTGAATACGCGCACCGCCAGAATCATTAAGACCGATAACAGGAGCGCCAACCTTCATTGCCGCATCCATGATCTTGCATATCTTTAAAGCCATTGTCTCTGACAATGAACCCGCATTAACAGTGAAGTCCTGTGCGAAAACATAAACAAGACGACCATTGATTGTTCCCGAACCAGTAACAACGCCATCGCCGTCAAAAATTTTCTTTTCCATTCCGAAGTTGTGACATCTGTGGTTTACAAACATGTCCATTTCCTCGAAACTTCCCTCGTCAAGAAGCAACGCAATACGTTCACGAGCCGTGTATTTGCCTTTATCGTGCTGCTTTTGGATTGCTTTTTCGCCTCCACCCAAGCGTGCCTTCTCACGCTTCTCAACAAGTTCTTTGATTTTGTCTAATTGAGTACTCATTGAATATCTTTATTATACCTTTTGATTGAATTTAAATTGTTTCTACTTCTTTGGCTCACAAAGTTCTGTCAGGATTCCGGCTGTGGATTTTGGATGCAGGAAACCAATCATCATATTTTCAGCACCTGGGCGAGGAGCCTTATCAATAAGGCGTATTCCTTTACCTTCGCACTCTACAAGAGCTTCGGCAACTCCGTCTTCTACGGCAAAAGCAACATGATGAACACCCTTACCACCCTTTTCGAGCCATTTGGCAACTGCAGAGTCAGGGGATGTAGGCTCAAGAAGTTCGAGTTTTACCTCACCGACTTTTAAGAAGGCAGTCTTTACTTTCTGGTCTGCAACTTCCTCAACAGCATAACACTTAAGACCAAGTACATTCTCAAAATAAGGGAGCACTGCTTCAATGCTCTCAACACCTATTCCAAGGTGATCGATACGTGAAATCTTCATTGTGATTATAATTTTTATTATGAATTAATTAATAAATTAATGTTTGAATTACGCCTTCATTTCAAATGATGACATGAACCTAATCTCCACGCCGCTCATATCCATAAAGACCGACCAAATTTACTCAATATTTCTTTAATGAAGAAAATATAAACCCATTATTTTTTGAAACTCACAAAATTCCCTTGCTTGAAGGGAGTTCATATTTGAAAATGTCACGCCGAATTGCCATTTTAATGGATCTGGATACGGCTTTGAAAATTCCTTCGATTTTATGATGCTCGTTCGTACCAGTCGCCTTAATGTTAAGATTCATCTTTGCAGAATCACTGAACGACTTGAAGAAATGCAAGAACATCTCCGTTGGCATATCGCCTATTTTCTCGCGATTAAATTCAGCGTCCCATACGAGCCATGCACGTCCTCCAAAATCAAGTGCCACACTGCACAGACAATCATCCATTGGCAAGACGTATCCATAACGTTCAATACCCCGTTTGCTCCCCAAGGCTTTCAAGATACATTCGCCAAGTACGATTCCTGTATCTTCAATTGTGTGATGCTCATCAACACACAAGTCACCTTTCACCTTCACTTCCAAATCTATTCCACCATGCTTAGGAATCTGCTCCAGCATGTGGTCGAAAAAGCCGATTCCAGTATTAATGTCCGACTTTCCATTGCCATCGAGATTGAGTTTCACATAGACATCAGTCTCTTTCGTCTGGCGATGCACCTCTGCGGTTCTTTCACCAGCGTACGCGATCTCAGTCACCTTGGACCAATCGTCTACGTATATTACAGAATTATCATCATGGCCTTGCACATCAGCGGCATTATTGAAGCGGCTATTGAGAATCAAGGCCTTGCATCCTATATTCCTTGCAAGTTCAGCGTCAGTGGCACGGTCTCCTATCACATAGCTGTTTTCCAAGTCGTAATCGCCAGAAAGATACTTTGTTAGCATTCCTATTCCCGGCTTTCGCGTCGACAAGTTGTCTTCTGGAAAAGATTTGTCAATCAATATGTCATCAAAATCCACACCTTCAGCTTTTAGAGTGTCAAGCAACAGACTTTGAAACATATCGAAAGTCTCCTGTGGGTGGACAGGAGTACCAAGCCCGTCTTGATTGGACACCATCACAAATTCATAATCGGTCTTATCACGCAGGAAACTAAGTCCACTTATTGCTTTTGGCAGGAAGCGAAACTTATCGACAGTATCTATTTGTTCGTCTGCGGGTTCTTCAATTATAGTACCGTCTCTATCTATAAATAAAACACGTTTCATAACATTTGCTATTTGTATTGCCGAAGTGCGCCAAGCAATTGCGAGTTCTCCTCTTTGGTTCCAATGGTAACACGCAGACAATTCCCGCACAAGTTCACGGAACTGCGATTACGCACGATAATGCCACGGTCTATCAGGTAACGATATATGCTATTAGCATCTGTCATTTTCGCAAGGAAGAAATTCGCATCGGATGGATAGACTTTCGTACATATAGGTAATTGCGCAAAAGCACGCATCACTGTTCCACGTTCCTCAATTATAAGGTTTATATTTTTGTGTACCTTCATCTCGGCAGTGGTCAGCACCTCTTTGACCTTCTCCTGAGTCAGCAAATTCACATTGTACGGATACTTTACCTTATTAAATAATGAAATAATATCAGTTGACGCAAATGCCATACCAAGGCGTACGGCCGCGCATCCATAAGCTTTTGACAAGGTGTTATACACTATCAAGTTGTCGTATTTCTGAATGTCAAATCGAAGTGGACGCTGTTGGGAAAAGTCGGAATACGCCTCATCAACCACAACAATCCCGGCCAAGCCCTGTATAACCTTAATAATATCCTCGCGATCAATATTGTTTCCGGTAGGGTTATTAGGAGAACAGATAAACACAAGTTTTGTATGGTTGTCACACGCATCGAGAATTTTATAAGGATTCATGTGGAAATGTTCGTCGAGCTGTACTTTGCGGTATTCCACATCATTTATATCCGCACAGACCTCATACATTCCATAAGTGGGATCGATTGCAACAACATTGTCAAGGCGTGGTTCGCAGAAGATCCGATACGACAAATCAATAGCCTCATCCGATCCGTTTCCGAGGAAAATGTTTTCAGCAGGCACATGCTTCACTTCTGACAATATCGTTTTCAATTCCTCCTGCAGTGGGTCTGGATAACGATTGTACGGCGCTCCATAAGGATTTTCATTAGCATCGAGGAACACAGACGCATTTTTCCCTTTGTATTCGTCACGAGCGCAGCTGTATGGCTTCAGCCGCTGTATGTTTTTTCTTACTAAGTTTGTTATCATATAGCTAAACGATTCATATTATATAGTATGACAAACGGAGTTCAGTCTCCGTTCCTTTTCACCTCTTGCATACGGAATTCCATTGCACGCTTATGGGCGTCAAGATGTTCGTATTGCGCCATCAAAGCAACGGCAGGTCCTATATTTCTTATACCCTCGGCTGTAAGTTCTTGGAATGTTATCTTGCGTATAAAGCTGTCGAGGGAGACACCACTGTATGCTTTTGCATATCCACTGGTAGGCAGAGTGTGATTGGTTCCCGACGCATAATCGCCGGCACTTTCACATGAGTAATTTCCAAGAAACACAGACCCGGCATTGACAATTTTTGAGGCGACCTCCATATAGTTTTGTGTCGCAATAATCAAATGTTCAGGGGCATAATCATTGATCAAATTAATTGCCTCTTCCATAGTATTGACACAAACGAAACAGCTGTTTTTTACTGAAACACTTGCGATTTCTTTTCTTGGAAGAGTCTGCAATTGATGCTCAACTTCAGATTTGACGACCTCCAACATTGATTTACTTGTTGTGACAAGTACCGCCTGTGAATCCACACCGTGTTCGTCTTGCGACAGGAAATCAGCGGCTACAAAAAAAGGGTTAGCCGTATCATCAGCAATGATGGCGACTTCACTTGGACCAGCTGGCATGTCGATGGCCACATCATGCTGTCCGACATATTGCTTCGCAGCCATCACATACTGATTTCCCGGACCGAAAATCTTGTAGACTTTCGGAACAGACTCCGTACCATAAGCCATTGCCCCTATTGCCTGTACTCCGCCGATTTTGTATATCTTGTTCACTCCTGCCATCTTTGCGGTATAGAGAATGGCCGGATTAATTTTGCCATCGCGCGATGGTGGAGAACACAACACGATTTCCCGGCATCCGGCAATCTTCGCAGGAGTGGCAAGCATCAATACGGTGGAGAACAAAGGAGCCGTACCTCCTGGAATGTACAATCCGACCTTTTCAATCGGAACGGCTTTCCGCCAACAGCATACTCCTGGTGATGTTTCAATCTTCTTCCCTACGAATTTCTGCGCCTCGTGAAACTTCTTAATATTACCGTGTGCGAGTCTAAGGGCTTCTTTAAGATCATCACTGACTAAATTTTCCGCCTCTGCAAGTTCCTCGTCCGATACCTTCAATGATTGCAGCCAGACTTTATCAAACTTCTCCTCATAGTCTTTTACTGCAGCGTCACCGCGGTTACGAACATCGGCAAGCACATCTTGTACTACTGAGTTCAATTCCTTCGCATCCTTATGTGGTCGTAATATAGCTTCCATATTCCTATAAAATCATTTTTTCAATTGGCAACACGAGGATGCCCTCAGCGCCGAGTTTTTTCAGTTGGCCAATAATCTCCCAAAAACGTTTTTCATCCAATACGGTATGTATGCTGCTCCACCCCTCAGTAGCAAGCGGCATGATAGTCGGACTCTTTATGCCAGGCAGCACCTTGATAATATCATGTACCTTGTCGGTTGGCGCATTCATCAAAACATATTTTTTATCTTCAGCCGCCCTTACAGCGTTGAAGCGGAATAACAACTCTTTCAGTATCGTCTTCTTGTCATCGGATAACTGCCTATTACCTATCAACAGCGCCTCACTATTCATAACGACCTCAACTTCTTTCAAGTTGTTGCTTATCAAAGTGGATCCGCTGCTAACTATATCGAATATACCATCACTCAGCCCTATACCCGGAGCAATTTCAACAGAGCCTTGTATTACGTGTATCTCAAGGTTTATCCCCTTCTCACGCATGAACCGCTGAAGCAATACGGGGTAACTGGTAGCAATCTTCTTGCCTTCAAACCAGTTTATTCCTGTATAGTTTTCTGTTTTTGGAATTGCCAATGACAACCGGCACTTACTGAATCCAAGCCGTGAAATTATATCCGCACCCGCGCCACGTTCCTCAAATTCGTTTTCACCGACAATGCCGATATCAGCGACTCCATCAGCCACCGTCTCCGGTATATCGTCATCCCTCAGATAAAGAACCTCCAACGGGAAATTAGACGCTTCAACAAGCAAAGTACGCTTGCTGCTTGGTATTTTAATGCCCGACTCTTGAAGAATATTCATTGTCTCATCAAAAAGCCGGCCTTTCGATTGTATCGCTATCCTAATCATATTTTTCATTTACTATTTGCTTATATTTTATCTTCTTGTCTATCAACAAGAGCGTTTAACTAAAACCCGGACACGGGTTCCTGATAAGTCAATGCAAAGTTACAAATAAAATACTGAATTAAAATTGTCCAAAAGCATAAATTCAGCTATAAGCCGAGCGTTTCAACCATTTTATCCGCAATTGCAAGGGTGTCAAGCTTTCCTACATCCAAAATACGTATGTCATTACGAACTTCACCCCTTATCGCCTGCTTGCCACATTGTGACAGATAGAAATCGATAACAGAGAATTTGCCTTCCCATGAATTCATTTGATTTATCAGCGACTCGGACATTACGTGAATTCCCGCAAAAGCATGTTTTTGATAGTTTGCGACATTGAGGTTCTTATAAGGGCTTTTCACCTCACCAGTTTCAACATTCGTCCAACCAACGAGGCGGTTATCGTCGTCGAACAATAAATATCGTTTTGTCATCCTATCGCTGACAATCAGTGTTGCAACACAGGATTTGTCGGAACGACACCGCTGATAAAAATCATTCAAGTCAATATCGCTCAATATATCTACATTATGAATTAGTATAGGATTAGAATTGCCAAAAAGAGGAGCGGCTTTCTTTAGCCCTCCACCAGTATCAAGTAATCCGTCTCGTTCATCACTGAACTGTATAGGCACTCCAAACAGGTCATTATCCCTTACATAGTCAATAATCTGTTGTCCATAATGATGTATATTGATTACAATCGACAGGTCATTTATCTGGCATTTCAACTTTTCGATAAGAATCTGTAACAAAGGGCGGCCTCCAACCTTAACCAGTGCCTTGGGCATTGCATCCGTGATTGGTTTTAATCGCGTACCAAGCCCTGCCGCAAGTATAAATACATTATTCGACATACCTTACACCTTATTATATATATAGCAATGGATTTTGCATCACTTAGTCGAACACCTGCGTAATGTTTTGCTCCCTATGGCACAGAATGACTTTACAGCCAAACCGGTCGTGTAGATGTTGCGCCATGTGCTGGGCACAATACACGCTACGGTGTTGTCCTCCTGTACATCCAAATGAAACCATCAAACTTGTAAACTTACGCTCAATGAACCTTTGCGCATGAAAGTCGACAAGCGGATATATGTGTTCAAGAAAACTTAATATCTCACCATCCTTTTCAAGGAAATCAATTACAGGTTTATCCAATCCCGTCATGTTCTTGAACTCAATATGCCTTCCGGGATTATTTGTTCCGCGGCAATCGAAAACATAGCCTCCGCCATTGCCTGATTCATCTTGCGGAACGCCGTTTTTATACGCGAAACTGAAAACCTTAACGACTAAAGTGGGTTTCTCTTTTTTAGTTGGGTCGAAGAACAATGACTTATAGTTGTCAATAAGCATCTGGCAGACTTCCTTCAAGTATGGATACTCGTTTACAACGCCTTTTTTCACAAGCCATTCCAAATTAGCCAATGCTTGCGGGATACTCTGTACAAAATGTTGTTTTTTCTCCCATAGCCCACGGAAGCCATACGCGCCTAAGACCTGCATGGTGCGGAACAGCACAAATCGGCGCAAATGGCGTACGAACTCCTCACGTGGAATCTTGCGGTATTTTGATAATGCCTCAAGGTATGTATTGATCAGCTCATTCTTTAAATCTTCTGGATATTTTGCTGACGCCTGCCATATAAACGATGCCACATCATAATATATAGGACCGCGACGACCTCCTTGGAAGTCTATGTATCGAGGTTCTCCATTCTTAATCATCACATTGCGTGACTGAAAGTCACGGTAGAGGAAATTGTTTCCGCAATCTGACATAATATCCACGGTCAGCTTTTGGAAATCACGTTCCAACTGAACTTCATTGAATTCAATTCCTGTAAGCTTGACAAAACAATACTTGAAATAATTCAGATCGAACATGATGCTCATCTCGTCCATAGATGATACTGGATAGCATTGCTGAAAAATGAACCCGCCTGAACCTTTGAACTGGAAGTCAGGCAACTGCGACATAACTTTTCTAAGCATCGACTTGGCGGTCTCGTTGTATTCTCCATTCTCATCACGGTTTTTCCGAATATAGTCTTGCAAGGTTTCTGTGCCGAGATCTTCCTGTAGGTAACACGTTCCATCTTCGCTTATACCATAAACAGCCGGCACAGGCAGGTCTTTAGCGGCAAACAGTTTTGCAAGATTATAGAATGCGCGGTTCTCTCCGGGAGATTTGCTTGTCACGCCATACATTGTGCCACCATCCTCATCGGTAATTATATAGTATTTTCTGCTGCTGCCACCACCGCCGAACATGTGTTCTATCTTCACGGGATTTTTACCTGTAGAGTCTGCATATAGCCGCATTAATCTTTCCTCTTCCATATTGACATCACTTTTGATTTAATTGCAATTACATTAACTATTGACACTACTATGAGCAATGCCACACCCGACATAAGGGCATAAGTCATCGTCGGGATCTCGAAATTAGGGAAGAACGCCTCAAACAATCCCAAATAAGCATTTCTTCCTATCACTAATAAGACAAATGAAAGGATCAGCACAATTGCATTAAGACCGACGGCAATAATTTGATATGGCATTGACACTTTAGCCGGGCTGTAGCCTATGAGCAAAAGATTCTCGAGTTTCGAGCTGTTTTTTTCGACGAGTAGGTACACGCTAAGCATCAAAATATAAATAGAAAGTATACATATTACCAATCCGACTGACATAACAATAGCAACCACCACCCGAAGAAAGAATGTTTGACGACTCGCATCAAGTTTATCGGCATCGGTTTCATACCCGTTGTCTTGCAGGTAAGAGGTTATGTGTTCGTCTGTGGGGTTGACTACCTCGACAATCAGGCGTGTCGGAGCTTTTGTCTTAGAATTCGCATAATAAGTGTTTGCCCAATCCATAAATTGCTGCGGCACAAGTATCGTATTAAGCCGACTACTAAATCCTACGATCCTACCTACATACATGTCGTCCATTCCATTCCCTCTGATTTGTATTTTCAACCTAATGGCACCAAGGATTCCTTCTGACAATTTGGGCATATTCCGGCTCTGCGCATACCCGAAGTTGTAAAGATCGAGATAGCTCCGCGGCAATATTATCGGTACATCCATGCTGCCTTCAGAATATTTCCAATCATTGGTTTTTACATCAACGAAATCATCTTCTACCGATTCGAAAAACATATCGGTTGATATATTTGTTGAATTATCGAGACTGAACGAAGCCCGCACGTCGAAAGACGATGAAGTGAATCGTCCGACTTTGACAACAAAATCCTGGTTTTCCAAATCGTGCAATTCATCCTCGCTGAACGCGCTTGATTTACCAGTGATAGTGGTTAATGAACCTATTTTCTTATTAATAATAAGGTAAGAAGATTTCATAAAGCTGTCTTCCTTGTCGAAAATCTCCTTAGTATCAGTATAAAATTGTATGCCAAGTATGATAATCGTCATGCCGACGAGATTTGCGAAGAAGAATCCCGCAAACTGAGGTATGCTGATGTGCTGCCTTAATAATTTCCAGACCAATTTCATAATTTCAATACTCTGTTGTAATCCAACTCTATGTGCTTGCCTATGCTGGTTACAATAACGCCGGCACCTTGGCGTTTTGCCTCTTTAGTGAGAATATCACCAACAATCATGCTGTTGGTATCGTCCAAATGGCTTATGGGTTCGTCGACAAAGACGAAGTCGAACGGCTGACAAAGCGCACGAATGAGTGCCACGCGTTGTTGTTGTCCAAATGACATCCTGCCAATTTTAGTATTCATACGGTCGGCTATTCCAAGCATGTCAAACCATGTTTTAATTTGTTTGTCAGACTGGAAGTTGGTAAGTTTGTTCTTGATCTCCACATTCTCTAAAGCGGTTAGTTCGGGAAACAAGCGAAGTTCCTGCCAAAGCAATGACAGGGACCGTTGGCGTATGTCTACCCATTGCCTTATAGTGAAATTGGATATATCCGATTGATTAAAAAGGATATTACCCTGATAATCTTTCCGGTATCCAAAAACATAGCTGCACAATGAGGACTTACCCGTTCCCGAATTAGCCTCCACGAGGTACAGTTTCTGTTTTTCAAATACGACATCATTGTTCCACACATCACTATTCATGTCATTCCGTTGATTGAAAACGTTTGGCAAGGTGTGGTTAAGTGTTATTGTTTCCATAGTGAATTCAATAATCCGTTTAGCATATTCTTTTCGAGGTTTGACATGTATACGTCCATGGCAAACTCACCAGATTTTGCTGATTTAATTATCGCATGGCTGAATATCGGATTGTTGTCCGTCAAATTCACATAGACATACATTAAATTCCCAGCCATATCATCATCTGCCGGCGATCCTGTTTTGTAACCTCCCAATGCATGATAACGTTGTGTTCCAAGATACAATTCTTTTCCATTGACCGCCCAATACAGACATAAGTCGTCGCTTTTCAATAAAAAGTCATGATTACTCAAAGGAGAAAGAGTCAGTCCGTAATCATTAGCCGACTTGATCCAATAATTTACGTCTTTCATAAAATCTGTATTATCCAATTGCGCATAGACTTTTATGCCACTTGCCACATTGGAGAGATCATGTTGACCGATGCAGACAAGCACGTCGCCGTTTATAGACCGTATCATATTGTCAGCGTCTATACCGAGGTTGGCACCTAACAACATCTCCTTTATTTTAGGGATGCCATTCATTATACCAATCATTTTCCGACCATCCATACCAAGGCAAGCCCAAGTACTGCTACTGCGAGGAATTTGTCCCTCATAGTCTCCTCTTATCGGTTTGAATCCATTAAAGTACGAATCTATTTGCTTTTGAGCCGTACTATCACTGCTGAATAGTGTCGCCTTGACTTTCAATTCACTATTTTCGACGGTCATTCCCGCAGTCATTTCCAATCCCTTGGACATTATATTCAATGGAACAAACCCGTCGGCTTTGGCCTTAATGGAAGGGAATGCGGCAAAGTTCATGTACATCTGCAAGTCTTCATCTGCTATTTCCGTCATTTTCGCATATTTGCTTGTTGTCACAAACGCGGACTCTTCCTCAAGTTCCATAAGTGAAAGCATGAACTTCTCGTTGTCCATACGATTTTTGGAACTTGTCTGCAGAATAAAAAGCAAAGTGTTGTCTGAGTATACAATATTAATATCATCAAGGAGAGTGGTCCAACATAATCCATCATGTTTCTTCACTTTTCCACACAGCCCATTGTCAGACAAAGAGGTTATGAATTTTTCCGTAAGCGATTCATCCTCAATCTTCATAGTAGCTCCCCATATACTGCCCTTTATGCCAAACAGATATGCAGGACTTTCAAAAGAAATGCCCGTTAGCGACGGGTCGTCTATCACTTCGTTTAGCAGGTCGCGCATTTCACTGCCCACCAAGCCTTCCAAATGATTCTTACCAACAACAAATAGAGGCGACTGCGCCAACCCGCTTTTTGAGACTATATTGTTGAGTTTTGCAGAAACGACAATATCCGCCTCCTTTGGTATAACCAATTCGTAGTCTTCAAACTTGCTGTCGGAACATGCCGCTACTGTAAACATTGCAATTGCAAGAAGCAGTATACCTAATGTCTTTTTCATTACCATTCTTTGTCTACAAACTTTATTCAAATGCAAAGGTACATATTTATTTTTATACGGCAAACTGAAAAAAACGACATGTTAATGAAAGTGCATACTATGCTTTGTCAATTCAAAAATCTTTTGTACCTTTGCAGCTCAATTTCTAATATAAGCCACAGCCAATGACTATTACATTAATAATTTTGACTCTGACAGTTTGTTTTTTTATATGGGGACGCATCCGTTCCGACATTGTAGCACTTTCCGCACTCGCCCTTCTTTTATGTTTTGGTGTTCTGACCCCATCCGAAGCTCTTGCAGGATTCTCTTCGCCTATTGTTGTAATGATGACAGGACTTTTTGTCGTTGGAGGCGCGATATTACAAACAGGAATCGCACAAACAATCGGAAAAAAACTCATGCAATTAGCTGGTGGCAATGAAACGCTTACCTTTATTCTTGTAATGGTTTCGACCTCAGTCATCGGAGCCTTTGTCAGCAATACAGGGACTGTGGCGTTAATGATGCCGATTATTGTAAGCATGTCGGCACAAGGAGGATTCCAGTCGTCAAGACTACTGATGCCATTGGCATTTGCCGGCAGTCTCGGAGGCATGCTCACCTTGATAGGCACACCTCCCAACCTCGTCATCGATGAAACATTAGTCGAGGCTGGTTACGACCATTTGGGCTTTTTCTCGTTCCTTCCCATAGGTGTTATTTGTATTATTATCGGTATAGTGGTGTTGCTTCCGCTTAGCCGGTGGTTCCTTACAAAGAAGTCAAAGGAGAACACAAAAAATAGTGACCGTACTCTTTCCGACTTGGTGTCAGAATACCGAATAGAATCTAACATAAGCAAATTCCTCATTACAGAAGATTCGCTTGTTGTGGGAAAGACACTGGTCGAACTCGAACTTGCAAGCACCTATAATGTTACAGTACTTGAGATACGCAGTGAACGCAAGCTGTACAAGGGGCTGATTCACGACGTGCGGCAAAAATTGGCATCACCATCCACCAAGCTTCAAGTTGGTGACATAATATATGTGCAGGGTAAAGCTGAAAACATAGACATGATGGCTTCTGATTACCGATTGAAGCAATTAGCGGGCAACCAGCTCAGTTTCTACGAACTGGGCTTGGCCGAAATCATTGTCATTCCTGGTTCAAGACTGGAAGGCATGCGAATATGCGATTCCAATATACGTGAACACAATGGCGTAAGCATATTGGGAATCAGAAGAAACGGAACGTATCTGACTGAGGGACTAAGTCATTGCCGACTTCATAATGGTGACGTACTCCTGGTACAAGGAAGTTGGAAAAACATTCTTTCGCTTAACAACGAGAGTAATGATTGGGTCGTTCTTGGACGTCCCGATGTCTCAGCTGAAAAAGTCGTACTCGATTATAAAGCGACAACGGCGGCCGTTATCATGATTGCCATGATTGCCATGATGGTATTCGACTTTATCCCTGTCGCGCCAGTAACGGCAGTCATTATAGCCGCACTGCTTACTATTCTCACTGGCTGTTTCAGAAACGTTGAAGACGCATATCGCACTATTAATTGGGAAAGTATAATGCTTATTGCCGCAATGATGCCAATGTCAACCGCCCTCGAAAAAACAGGAGCTTCAAACCTTATGTCACAGACACTGGTAAGCTATTTGGGACAAATAGGTCCTGTTGCCTTACTGGCAGGCATATACTTTACGACATCACTCATGACAATGTTTATAAGCAATACAGCGACAGCCATCCTTATGGCTCCCATCGCCATGGTGTCAGCACAACAGACGGGAGTCAATCCACATGCATTCCTTTTCGCGGTAACCCTTGGAGCGAGTATGTGTTTTGCTTCACCTTTCTCCACACCTCCTAATGCATTGGTCATGAAAGCTGGAAACTACACTTTCACTGATTATGTGAAAGTGGGTCTGCCACTACAAGTCATTATAGGTGTTGTTATGATTTTCGTGCTGCCACTCTTGTTCCCATTCTAATTCAACAAGGAACAAGCGCATGTCGTCATTTCTTGTATGCAGCGTTGACATGACCGCCGCCGTTCAGAGTTTTAATGACCTTGGCAGGATTACCTACAGCAAGACTATCAGCAGGAATGTCATTTACTACGACAGAGCCTGCGCCGATCACAGACCTGTCACCTATTGTAACTCCGGGACAGATAGTTACGTCACCTCCGATCCAGCATCTCTCCCCTATTCGAACCGGTGTGGCAATTTCCCATACATCCCTATCATCTGCATTTAGCGGATGATGCGCGGTGAAAATATGCACACCTGGAGCGATTAGCGTTCTCTTGCCTATATAAACCCCTCCACCATCGAGGATAATGCAGTCGTAGTTTATGAAAACTCCTTCATCTGCATAAATATAGTTGCCATAATCACAATAGAATGGCGGTTCAATATGAATGTCTTTTGAGCTGTTAGGTAATAGTTCACGCACTATATCCTGCATAGATTCAGTATAATACTCTGTGATATTCAATTTTCGCAACAACTTCTTCACCTCACCTCTCAAAGCACAAATTTCCGGTGAGTCGGCAACATACGGTTCTCCGTTGCGCATCCGCCTTAAGGCTTCCTTCACCACAGGATTCATTTCAAGTTCTTCTCTATTTGTCATAAGTACATACTTTCTATCAGACACATATTTTGTATCCGACACGTTAATCACAACAAAGATATAAATAAAAAGTCAAATGAAAGCGTTCCCAAACATTATAATTATACAATTCAAGCACAACATTGGCATGAAAACAGCTGAACATCGAATCATTATGAACATAACGAACTCATTACTGTCCCATTAAAGTAGTCTAAAAGACCATTGGAATAATTGAAATACAGTTCTTTATAAGTGGTTTTGAAGTGAAACGGATTTGATTTTGTATTTTTACCATCCAAAAAGTAATCAGATATTAATATAGTTGACCGTTTATATTAATATGGTTTGGCATTGATATTAATATCATTGGTCATTTGTATTAATATCTAAACTCATCCCATTTTAGCGGGACAATAATATATAACCAACTATAAATCTGTTATCAATTCCGAAAAACAACATACTTTACTTAAAAAACACGGCACGATGGTCAATTATCAAGAAATTATTTATACCTTTGTCCCTAATTTGCAAAGCCGTGTTCCACACGTTTTGGATGATGGACAAAACAGCAAGCAAAGAAAACAACAAATATAGAGAAAGTAAAAACAGGAGAATTTATAAAAGATGAAATCGAATTACGATGAGTTCATGGATAATTTAGCGCGTAGTCAATCTATATCAGTTATAGCCGACATGGATGCAAACAAGGTAAGCACGCTCAATATTGAAATTAAAGATGAGGACATTATCCCCATACTTCCGCTCAAAAACTCCATGTTGTTTCCATTGACTATCATGCCTATTACCATTAGCCGGAAATCATCTCTAAGGCTCACGAGCGAGGCTGAACATTACAACAACCTTATAGGAGTATTCAGCCAGAAGGATGACTCTATATCCGAACCGACTGAAAAAGACCTTTATCCACTCGGAGTTGTGGCCAAGGTTGTAAGAGTACTCGAACTGCCTGATGGTAGTAAGACTGCTATTTTACAGGCATTCTCCCGCGTGACGATGATTGAAACCCACGATGGCGGAGAATACCTTGTAGGTCACCTAAAGAAGAACTTAGAGATATCACCTGATAGGGATGATCGAGAATATGAAGCCATAATAGATGCAATACATGATGTATTAGACAAATACATACATACAGGGGAGCTCAGAAGTTTCGACGTTATGCCAACATTGCAAAACGTTCCCAACCCAGACTTTCTCGTCAATTTCATCTGTGCCAACATGCCGATAAAAATAGCTGAGAAATTCAGTTTGCTCAAATATAACAAAATGACCGACAGGGCAATGCACCTATTGGAATGCCTGAATCGCGAATATCAGTTTGTCTCTCTCAAAGCCTCTATTAACATGAGGGCACAGGAGGAAATCAACAAGCAACAACGGGAGTATTTCCTCCAACAACAAATCAAGAAGATACAGGAAGAACTGGGGTCTGGCAGCCAGAATGATATAGATAAGTTTGAGGAACGTGCCAAACAAAAGAAATGGAACGATGACATAAAAGAAATATTCAAGCGTGAACTTGACAAGTTCAAACGCATGAACCAACAAACAGCGGATTATCAAGTACAATACGAATATCTTGACACAATGCTTTCCCTCCCATGGAATGAGGAAACCAAAGACAATCTGAACCTTGCCAATGCCGAAAAAGTACTTAACAAGGATCATTACGGAATGGAGAAAGTGAAAGAGCGTATAATGGAATATCTGGCAGTCCTTAAGACCCGTGGTGATTTCAAAAGCCCTATTATTTGCCTCTATGGCCCTCCAGGCGTGGGTAAGACCTCTTTAGGTAAAAGCATAGCCAAGGCCATGAAGCGCAAATACGTCAGGATGTCCCTTGGAGGTGTACACGACGAAGCAGAAATTCGCGGCCACAGGCGGACTTATGTTGGTGCAATGCCGGGACGAATCATCAAGGCGATTCTTCAAGCCAAAAGCTGCAATCCAGTATTCATACTCGACGAGATAGACAAAGTTGGCACAGACGGAGTGAATGGTGATCCTTCTTCCGCATTGCTCGAAGTACTTGATCCGGAACAAAACAGCGCGTTCCACGACAATTACTTGGATTGCGACTTCGATTTGTCGAAGGTCATGTTCATTGCTACCGCCAATAACATCAGCACCATCCCCGCCCCGTTGCTTGACAGAATGGAACTCATTGAGGTGAGCGGATACCTAACGGAAGAAAAGATAGAAATCGCCAAACGGCATCTTATTCCTCAAGAACTTCAAAAACTCGGAATGGAGAAGAGCGGTGTCAAATTCAACAAGGCGGCCATCGAGAAACTAATCGAAGACTATACTCGCGAATCAGGCGTCAGGGAGCTCGATCATGTTATCAATAAAATACTGAGGAAGATAACACTCAAATACGCCAAAGACCAAACACTGCCCGACCACAGCCTGACAGTAAGCGATGTAGTGGAATTACTCGGTCCGGAACTGTATTCACGCGATAAATATCAAGGCAATAATTATGCAGGAGTCGTTACAGGTCTTGCCTGGACTTCTGTGGGTGGCGAAATCCTGTTCATCGAAACAAGTCTCAGTAGAGGCAAGGGGCAGAAACTTACACTCACAGGCAATCTTGGTGATGTGATGAAAGAATCAGCTGTATTGGCTCTTGAATATCTAAAGGCACACAACGACATCATTGGTGTAGATTCACGTGTATTCGAAAATTGGAACATACACATTCACGTGCCAGAAGGCGCGGTTCCTAAAGACGGACCATCAGCAGGAATTGCGATCTGTACTTCAATCGCATCTGCCTTAACACAGCGGAAAGTCAGGAAAAACCTCGCCATGACCGGTGAGATTACACTTAGAGGAAAAGTACTGCCTGTGGGAGGTATCAAGGAAAAGATCCTTGCCGCAAAACGCGCAGGGATCACTGACATCATTATCTGTAAGGACAATGAAAAGGATATTAAGCAAATACCGGAAATCTACCTCAAAGGCGTTACTTTCCACTATGTGGAGAATGTAAGAGAAGTGCTCGAGTTCGCCCTACTTGACGAGAAAGTAGAACACCCTGTCGACTTAACTATAAAGGAAGACGAACATCAGAAACAAGAACCATAATCGGTGACGAAAGAAGGAATGCTTACATTTGACATTGAATACACCGACTCCAAGACTAATGCAAGGGCAGGTCTGATTACGACGGGACACGGCCAGATACAGACTCCCATTTTTATGCCTGTCGGTACGCAGGGCAGTGTAAAGGCTGTACACCAATGGGAACTCAAGGACGATATAAAAGCGCAAATCATCCTTGGTAATACATATCATTTGTATTTAAGACCTGGAACCGATGTACTTGAAGCTGCCGGCGGACTGCACAAGTTCAACGGATTCAACCGTCCAATGCTTACTGACAGCGGTGGCTTTCAAGTATTTTCCCTTTCAGGTATACGTAAAATAACGTCTGAAGGAGTAGAATTCAGAAGCCATATCGACGGTTCAAAACATTTCTTCAGTCCAGAACGGGTAATCGACATCGAACGATCAATAGGTGCAGACATAATGATGGCATTTGACGAATGCCCACCAGGCACGTCTGATTATTCGTACGCCAAGAAGTCACTACAACTTACGAAAGGCTGGCTCAACCGTTGTGTCCAACGCTTCAAAGAAACCCAACCCAAGTATGGCTATCATCAAGCCCTCTTCCCTATTGTGCAAGGATGCACATACAAAGACTTAAGAGAGGAGTCTGCGGAACATGTAGCAAGTAAGGAAGCGGAAGGTAACGCCATTGGAGGTCTTGCTGTAGGAGAACCGACCGAGGTGATGTATGAAATGATTGAAGTGGTAAACTCCATACTTCCCAAAAACAAACCGCGCTACCTCATGGGTGTGGGAACACCTCAAAACATATTGGAAGGGATTGAGCGTGGCGTTGACATGTTCGATTGTGTGATGCCCACGCGTAACGGGCGGAATGCAATGCTTTTTACACGGCACGGTACAATCAACCTAAGGAATAAGAAATGGGAAACCGACTTCTCGCCGCTCGACGCAGAGGGTACGTCATACGTAGACTCCGCATATACAAAAGCGTATCTCCACCACCTATTCAAGGCTCACGAATTGCTTGCCATGCAAATAGCGTCAATACACAATCTGGCATTCTACCTATGGCTGGTGGGCGAGGCACGCGCGCACATTATTAGTGGAGACTTCAGCACATGGAAAAGTAAGGTAATTGATGAATTGGGCAGAAGAATCTGACCATAGTTCGCATACTAAAACAGATGAGAAGAATAAAGATTAAGGAACCGGAGCGGCTCTCCAAAATAAAAGACTGGTGCATAGAACACAGCCCGGTCACGAGGTTGGACCGATACATCATAACTAAGTATCTCGGCACTTATTTCTTTTCTATTGCACTCATCATAAGCATCGCCGTCGTGTTCGACATTAATGAACATATTGACAAGTATATAGCCAAGAAAGTTCCTGCTTCGGAGATTGTAAACTACTATATCAACTTCATCCCATACTATGCGAACTTGTTCAGCCAACTCTTCGTATTCATAAGCGTCATTTTTTTTACAACCAAGCTTGCCGAACATTCCGAAATCATTGCGATGATGTCAACCGGAGTCAGCTTTAACCGTCTGTTACGTCCTTATATGATTTCAGCGGGCGTACTGTGTATTTTGACCTTCATTATGGGAGCTTATGTCATTCCAAAAGGCAACGTACAGCGCGTAAACTTCGAAAACACTTATCGACGACGCGCCACGCTTAATTATACAAGCAACGTACAATTGGAGGTTGACACAGGGGTCATTGCATATATATCAAGGTATGAAGACAATGTAAAGACAGGATACGACTTTACACTCGACAAGTTTGTTAACAAGAAACTTGTCAGTCACTTGCAGGCCGCAATCATACAATACGACACCCTGTCGGAAGAGCCCAACCATTGGATAATAAAGAATTACCAAGAACGGGACTTACAAGGAATGCGCGAGATAATCAACTATGGCACGCGCATCGATTCAACCATCAATATGGAGCCTCAGGACTTGATTATCCGCAAGGGACAGCAAGAGACTATGACCAACCCACAACTCGCAAGCTACATCGACCATCAGAAGAAACGCGGATTTGCCGATATTCAAGCCTTTGAGGTAGAATACTGGAAGCGAGGAGCTTCATCGTTCGCCGCATTTATATTAACAGTGATCGGACTATCTATTTCTGCGCGCAAGCGTAAAAACGGCATGGGCATTGCACTCGGTATAGGACTCTTCTTGAGCTTCCTTTACATTATGTTCCAAACCATATCGTCTACTTTCGCCATCAATGCTAACTTTCCACCATTGCTCGCAGTATGGATTCCAAATATTGTTTTCTTATTTATAGCAATATACTTTTACAAAAAGGCGCCAAAATGAGAAATCTCACAATCGACATAGGTAACTCCGGAATTAAATACGGCGTGTTCGAAGAAAGCGACTTGATTCACTACAATCGTACTGAAGGCATATCTACCGACATGATTGCCGCTGATATTGCCTTTTACAAACCATCACACAGTATCGTAAGCTCTACTATCAAACCAAATATTGAATTGAACGAGTCTTTGAAACGGTTGCATCAAGATATTATGTTTTTTGATTATAAGACAGAGATTCCTATTCACAACCTATACAAAACACCTCAAACTCTCGGCATGGACAGACTTGCGGCGGCTATAGGCGCATATAACATATCCAAATGCGAGACATTAATCATTGACATGGGAACTGCCATAACATACGACTTTGTTACTGGTCATGGAGAGTTCCTCGGAGGCAATATATCACCAGGAATGGAGATGCGTTTCAAAGCCCTTCATGAACATACATCACTTCTCCCACTGGTTAACCATGAAGGCCGTCGTCCACGTCTTGGAGAAGACACCGAGAGTGCGATTCGCTGCGGAGTGCTCGATGGAATGAAGTATGAAATAGAAGGCTATATCCGTAAATTTTCATTAAAACATTCTAATCTTTGCGTATTTTTTACGGGTGGAGACGAATTATATTTTGAAGATGAGATAAAAAAACGTATTTTTGCAGATAAATTCATTGTATTGAAAGGACTGAACGAAGTTTTGACCTACAATATACGTAAATAAAGACATCGTATACAACAGGACGAAAAGCGATAGAAGATAATATGAAGATTCTAACAATATCCACGATATTAATTGTACTGATGGTAGAAACATCAATAACCGCATCAGCACAAAACGGGGTAAATTCTCCATACAGCCGCTACGGATTCGGCATAATGGCTGACAGGTCAATGGGGTTCAATAAAGGCATGGGCGGAGTAGCACAAGGATTCAGAGACGGATCAATAATCAACGTAGCCAATCCTGCCTCCTATTCAGAAGTCGACAGCCTCACCGCCCTATTCGACCTTGGGCTGACCTTGTCGAATGGTAATTACAAAATGGGGAACCTGCAACATAACGCAAAAAACACGAATCTCGACTATGCGGCATTTCACTTCAGGGCGACTAAAGGACTCGGTGTGACATTTGCCATATTGCCATACACTGATATAAACTATAGTTTCCAATCAAGTAATGAGGATGTTCCTGGCTCGGAAGACATGACATCGTCGTACTCATATTCGGGAGATGGCGGACTGCATCAAGCCCTTGCCGGTTTTGGAGTGCAGTTATTCAAGCCTTTATCAATAGGTGTCAATGGGAGTTATTTGTTTGGCGACTATACCCACTCAATGACAATGTCGTTCAGTGAAAGTAGCGCATACTCCCTGATACGCGGCTATTCAGCAAACATCAATACATGGACTGTAGATTTTGGCTTGCAATTTAGTCAAGGCATCAACAAGAATGATAAAATCATATTAGGTCTCAACTATGGACTGGGGCATGACATAAAAAATCAGGCAGTCCGTTATACGGAAACGTACAGTTCATCAGCTTCTTCCATAATGAACATATCAGGCGACACTATAAAAAACGCCTTTCAGCTCCCGCATTCATTCGCCGCGGGCATAACCTATTATAAAGGAAAAACATTACGGATAGGCGCAGACTTTGAACTACAAAAATGGAGTAAGTGCAAGTTTCCTACACAAGCGGAAAACGGCTCGTATGTCAGTACTAAAGGATTACTGAACGACAAATTGAAATTTGCCCTTGGAGGTGATTACACTCCACAATATAATAATACTCACATCGGTAGGCGGATAACATATAAAATTGGAGGATACTACAGCAAATCGTATGCAAGTACGGGAAACACAAGCGTAGTAACGGACAAACCATACGAGTTTGGAGTGTCGGCAGGCGTCGCCATACCAATATCTAACAAAAACATATGGTATAATTGGTATAATATTCCAAGACTAAATATAAGTTTCCAATGGATACATAGCAACATACCATATTTGTCTACTGCCAATAATTCACAGTCAGTCAGCAAACTGACAGAAAATTATTTCAAGGTTACCGTCGGGCTTACATTCAGTGAGCGATGGTTCTACAAATGGAAAATGCAATAAATAAACGAATAAACAAAAAACAAGTCAAAGCAATAACGCCAGATGCCGGCAAAACGGTGTCTGACCATTAATAAACAAACAGCATTTAAACACAGCAAGGATAACAATGAAAAAGAAAGTATTTACAGCCTTATTGATGGCAACAACAATCTCCTTGGGAGCATCAGCACAAAGATATGCGGGAACTACATTCAATGACCGTATAGGACATGGACAAGATAGCATCGATGTCATTAACAACTTTAGTTTGTATCGCGAAGCATTCAAAGATAAAAACTACAAGGAAGCCTATGACTATTGGAAAATAGTTTTAGAGAAAGCTCCGCTCGCACAAATTCGTATTTATCAAGACGGAGCCGTGATTTGCGAAAACCTTCTTATGACGGAGACCGATCCTGCCAAGAAGGAAGAGATTTTCAACACTCTGATGAACATGCACGATTTACGTATAAAGAATTTGGACGACCTCAACTCTTTCGCGACTAAGACTACATTAACGACAAAAGGAAACATCCTATGCCGTAAAGCATATGATTATTATTGTTTCGCACCTAAAAAGGACAATGAGGAAGCTTACCGCATTTTCCGTTCTGGCATTGACGACCTTGGACAAAACGTTGACGCATATGTACTCTACTACTTCATCGAGTGTTCGTACAACAGATTCTACGCCAAACAAGACGACCAAACTCGTGAAGACTTTATCAACGATTACATGAATTGTAATGATATATGCGAGCGCCTGCTTGAAGAGGCAAAATCATATCCGACAGAGATCATACCGGCCAACCCGGAATCAGCAGACTCAACTGAATGGGAAGAAAGAGTCGTTCTTTCGCCTGAGGCGCAACGCATTATACAGAACTACCAGCCGACACTCGACAAATGTAATGACCTGTTTGTCAAGTCTGGAGCCGCTGACTGCGACGCACTGACAAAGATATACAGCGAAAAAGTTGAAAGTGCGAAGAACAACCTCGCAGAACTTAACACCATCTTGAAGATATTGCAGAACTTTGACTGCGACAAGTCCGACTTATACTATAAAGCCGCCGACTATGCATACGAACTCAATAAGACTCCAAATGCAGCACTTGGAAAGGCCTCTAAGCTGCTCAAGACGGGCGACACGGCAAATGCGATGAAATATCTACAAGAAGCCATCGAACTCGAAACCGACCCAGTCAAGAAAGGCAAGACCGCATATACAATTGCATCAATTCTTTACAGTAAGGGACGGATTAGTGAGGCAAGGCAATATTGTAACACCGCACTGAAATATACGCCTTCACTTGGAAAGGCATATTTATTGATTGCGAACTGTATCGTACGCAATGCGCCAGCAGCAAGCCAAGACTCAAAAGCCATGCTTACAAGAAGCTATTATTATTGCCTCGCAACCGACAAATGCCTGCGCGCAATACAAGTAGACCCTTCATGTGTAGCTGCGGCAAACCGTCAAATTGCACACTATAAGAATGGCTACTATCCAAAAAGTGAGGCATTCTTTGCCGGCGTGAAGGCAGGTGAAACCGTTTCAGTAATGGGAGAGACAACAAAGTTAAGACTTCGCTAAGCCTTCTTGATGAAATCCCTACACATTGTAATATTATTGAGTACCTTAAGTCTCATGGGACTATCTTGTTCCATGGGACTCTTTAGTTGTCAGACAGACGACGGCAGGAACAACCCTATCATAGAAAATCGCGACAGCCTGCCCGTACTGAAAAGCTACGGAGTAAGCACGCTGATATCAGACAGCGGAGTAATAAGATACAAAATAATCAGTGAAGAATGGTTTATATACGACAGAACCGCACGACAACACTACTCATTCGAGAAAGGATTGTTTCTGGAACGATTCGATAAGAACTATCACGTAGAAGCATTCGTCAATTGTGATACTGCCTACTACTATAACGAACAACACCTATGGGAACTTCGCGGGCGCGTTTGCGTGAAAAACCTAAAAGGAGAGACATTCAAGACTTCACTACTTTATTGGGATATGCAAGCACACGAAATCTACTCACCTGCCTACATGGAAATAAACGGTGTCGAGCAAGACCTTCGTGGATACAACTTCCGTTCGGACGAGACCATGACCGACTATCTTATACATTCTTCGTCAGGAGCCTTCCCAATGGAAGAGGAGCGTAAAGTACCAAAGCCGGACAAAGAAGAACTTGTTATGTTCCAATCCGACACGACTGTAGTAGTCACAAATCCATAAAATCGTTTCAAAAACAAAGCTCATAAATAAATTTTACATATACGGACATCTTTGGTAAAAGAAAAATTAGTATCTTTGTGCGATTTTTGCCGTCAGTCAGAATATGGCTTAACTGCATATTCCTTGAAGGCAATCAATAACTGAATAATAAAAGAATAAAAAACATAACATTTATGGCAGCATTAGGAAAAATCAGAAAGCATGGAGTTTTGCTTGTAGTGGCTATCGCTGTAGCATTGTTCCTGTTCGTAGCTGGAGACCTTATAAAAGGGGTGGAAAGCCTCTTTCACAAAAGCCAGCAAAACATAGCGGAAATTGCAGGAGAATCAGTTCCGTACCACGAGTACCAACAACTGTTTGAAGAACTGCAGGACTACTATGAATTTATAAATGGTACATCGATGTCGGGGGAAGACAACCTCAACCGGATCAAAGACGAAGCATGGAACACTTTCGTTCAAAACACACTTATTGAGGCTGAATGTGAGAAACTTGGTATTACCGTGACCGACAACGAAATTGCCGAGATTATAAAAAATGGACAAAGCCAACTGTTGCAAGTACCTCTTTTCATAAACCGCCAAAGCGGACGATACGACTATAGTATTGTTCAGGCGTTCCTTAACGAGTATAAGAGCCTCAAAGATTCTGGCAACACCATTCCAGAGGAATATGAAAAAGCATACAAGTACTATATGTTTGTACAAAAACAGATACGCAGCCAATACCTCACACAAAAGTATCAAGTGTTGCTTTCGCAAATCATCCTGTCAAACCCTGTAGAGGCAAAAAGGAGTTTTGCCGACCGCACGGACGAGACGAATGTCATACTCGCGTCTTTGACAGTGGCTTCAATACCAGACGATCAGGTTAATGTTACAGATGATGAAGCCAAAGCAAAATACAAAGAAGATAAGGAGAAATACAAACAGATCATCGAATCACGCGACATTAAATATGTTGACGTGACCGTTACTCCGAGTGAGCAGGACAAGAAAGACGCTGAGGAGTCAATACAAGAGTCATACAGCAAGTTGGCGGCAACGACCAACAGCACCGCCGCAGGAAATGTATGCCGTCAGGCGACGAGCCTTCTCAACTACAACGACTTGCTGAAGAAGAAAGACGCTTATCCTGATATGATTGCAGACCTCCTCGACAGTATTGCCGTAGGTGAGACAACTGCTCCTAAATATGATGCGGCTACAAACACCTATTATACATTCAAATTGGTTGACAGACAAACACAGGCAGACAGCGTACTCTATCGACAGCTTGTTGTAGGTGGTACGGATGAAGCAGCTTCCAAGACGACAACCGACAGTATCATCAAAGCACTCGATGGCGGTGCTACTTATGCGGAAATAGCAAAGAAGTACAATCAGAAGACCGATAGCACATGGATATCAACTGAGCAGTACCAAAACGGCAACTACCAGGTAGATGACGTGACCATGTTGAAGACCATTTACAGCCTGCAACCAAACGGGTATAAGGCTGTGAAATTGACAAATGGTTATAATATAATCGTACAAGTTCTCGACAGAAAGGGAGCTGTTCAAAAATATAATGTAGCGGCAGTTGTAAAGTCCCTCGAATTCTCTGACGACACTTACACATCAGCATACAATCGCTTCAGTTCATTCCTTGCAGAAAATAACACAAAAGACAAGATTGAAGCGAATGCTGAGAAATCGGGCTACAACGTCCTTTCATATCCTGACCTAACAAGCAACATGCACAACATAGCAGGAATACACAATACACACGACGCACTCAAGTGGGTGTTTGATGAAGCTGGCAAAGGTGACGTAAGCCAACTCTACGAATGTGGAGACAACGACCATCTTCTAATCGTAATTCTTGAAGATGTCAATCCAAAAGGTTATCGTGCATACGACAAGGTTGCTGCTGAAATCAAGGCACAACTGGTCAAGGAAAAGAAAGTCGACCTGCTTGCCGAAAAGCTGAAGGGTGTCAAGACTATTGGAGATGCCGAGACAAAAGGAGCGTCTGTAGATACGGTCAACCACATCTCTTTTGCAAATCCGGCATTCATACGCGCTACAGCGACTTCCGAACCAATGATAAGTGCGGCAGCCTCAAAGGCCAAGAAGGGTGCGTTTGTAGGTCCGATAAAAGGTGATGGAGGAGCATACGTAATGCAAGTAATTGACAAGACAAAGACTTCAGAGAAGTATGACGCCAAGCAGGAGGAGAATCAAGTTGCTCAAACACACTTCCGTACCGCTGCACAGACCGTCATCAACACTCTTTACTTAAATGCCAACGTAAAAGATGAACGATACAAGTTCTTCTAATAGATGCGACCATTTATAATACATTGATAATATATATGTAACCCACTATTACTACAATATAATAAGTCATGTATTGACAAGTGATAGAAAAGAACCTCCAAGTTTTCAAGAACTTTGGAGGTTCTTTTCTGTTTTTTACAATCATTTATTTTGTTAGTAAAAGATTATTTTATAACTTTGGCAGACATAAAAACTAACATCGCAAATAACAACTTAATATGAGACTAAAAACAATCATCGCAGGAGCGGCATTATTGGCAACTGCATGTACAAGTGAAGCGCAAGTGACAATCAACATTGACGCATCAGACAGAGGTCCACAAATTGGCGGAACTCATTATGGCATTTTCTTCGAGGATATCAACCATGCGGCCGATGGAGGTCTTTACGCGGAACTTATACGAAACCGGTCATTTGAAGACGATTCCATGTTTGGGGGTAGAGAACGTCGTGAAGGAACACCGTCACGCATTAGTAACTGGTACACCATCGGTAGTTCGACAATCCAACTAACAACCAACAACCTGCTTAACGATGTCCAGCACCATGCCCTGGATGTCAAGGTACAAAAGGCGGGCGACGGAGTTATGAATGAAGGTTTTTGGGGTATAAACGCAGTTGACGGCAGAACATACAAGCTGTCATTTTGGGCTAAAAGCGATACAAAATTCAAAGGGATATTTATAGCTCGCTTACAATCAAAAAGCGGGAAAGTCTTAGGAGAGACATCAGTCAAGGTAAACTTAAAGTCTAAATGGGCAAAGTATACCGCGGAAATCAAGGCTACAGGCAACGACCCGAAAGCTGAATTTACAATCACCACTGACAAAGCCGGTGAATTCCAACTTGATGTAGTAAGCTTATTCCCTCCAACATTCAAAAACAGGGAAAATGGGATGCGTCCTGACCTCGCGCAGATGCTTGCCGACATGCATCCAAGGTTTATGCGCTTTCCTGGCGGTTGCTTTGTAGAAGGTCAGCAGAGTCCCGACAACGCATTCCGTTGGAAGCGTACAATCGGTCCAATCGAGCAAAGGGAGGGGCATGCAAATGTGAACTGGGGATACAGGACAAGCGACGGCATAGGTTTCCATGAATACCTTCAACTTGCCGAAGACCTTGGAGCCAAACCTCTGTATGTGGTAAATGTCGGCATATGGCATGGAGGATGCACTCCTTATAATCAGATTGACGAGTGGATACAAGAATGCATGGATGCTCTTGAATATGCAAATGGCGATGTAACCACCAAATATGGAAAAATGCGCGCTGATGCCGGACACCCGGAACCATTCAACCTGGAATATATTGAGATTGGCAATGAAAACTACAATTTCAACATGAACAACAATTCGGATCAAAGCGACCATTATCCAGAGCGTTACATTCAATTTTATAATGCCATTAAAGCAAAATATCCAAATGTACATTGTATAGGCAATGTTGAATCATGGTCGACTGACAACCCGTCATGGCGCAACGACTATCCTGTTGAGATGGTAGACGAACACTACTATCGCAACCCTAAATGGTTTGCCGACCGTTTCAACAAATATGACACTTACGACCGCAATAAGTACAAAGTATATGTAGGCGAGTATGCCGTGACAAGCCAGTTCGGTGATTTAGGCAACCTGAACGCCGCGCTTGGTGAAGCTGTCTACATGATGGGTATGGAGAACAATGCGGACGTAGTAGTGATGAATTCGTATGCTCCTATTTTCGTGAACGAGAATGACGCGCGATGGCGTCCGGACATGATCCGCTTCAATTCCGAAAAGGCAATGGGAACACCATCCTACTATGTTCAACAAATGTTTCCAAACAACATCGGCACACAAGTCATCAAGACCACTTGGGACTATAAGTTGACCATGCCTCAAGCCAATGAGGAAGAAGAGGCGAAGCCTGTACATGTAGGTGTCGCTACATGGGGGACGAATGTCCACTATCGCAACGCACAGCTTATTGTCAATAGCAATACAATACCTATTAGTGACTTTGCAAAATGGCAGAAGATCAATGGGACATGGGACGTAAAAGACGGCGAACTAATACAAAGTTCGTTTGAGCAGCCAGCCATAGCACTATATCAAGGGGAAATTCTGACGACTAAATATACGTACAAAGTTCAGGCAAAGAAGGAAAGCGGTGCAGAAGGCTTCCTGCTTATGTTCGGTTACAAAGACAGCAAAAACTACGAATGGTTCAATGTCGGCGGTTGGACAAACACCCAAAACAATGTAGAACAAGCCATTGGCGGTGGAAGGATACAATTAGGTCGCGACAAACGTTTCAACGTAGAGGCTGAAAAGTGGTACGACCTTCAAGTCGATGTCGATGGAGACAGCGTCAAGTGCTACATCGACGGCAAACTGGATTTCGCGTGCAAGCTTCAGAAGAGTGCGGCAATGGAAGGGGTTTATGCGTCGACCACCATTGACGACGCAAACAAAACTATGTATGTGAAAGTAGTCAATGTAGGCGAAGGCTATGCTGATGGTGTTGTGAACCTAAAGAATTGCACAGTCGACACAAGCGACAAGTCTGCGCTAAGCCTTCTTCGCTTGTCATCAAAAGATGGTAACGATGAAAACACACTCGATTCACCAAAGAACATATATCCGACGGTTGGCGACATCAGCGCGACAAATCCAACTACCGTAAAATTCCAAGTGCCTGCGTTCTCTGTCAATATATTAAAGATTAAAATTAAATAAGAGCTTTCTGAGAGTGAGGTCGGACTATGGTCTGGCCTCACTCTTTTAATTACGCGCTATTGCATGACAATCGTCAAGACCACCCTACTCTTCTTTACCGCATGCTTATGTACCATCTGTACACAAGCGCAAGTTTCATTTGGTGATGCCAAGTTGTTCAACAATGGATGGCTGTTCAATCTGGGCGATACCCCAGATGCCTTTAAAACTGATTTCAACGATACAAGCTGGCGCGAGCTCGACTTGCCGCATGATTGGTCAATTGAGGGCGTTCCGTCCGACACACTTGCAAGCTGTACTGGATATCTGCCTGGCGGCATCGCATGGTATCGAAAGCATTTTGTTATAGACGACAACAAAGCCAAGCACTTTATTTACTTCGAGGGTGTCTACAATCGCAGTGAAGTATACATCAACGGACAGCTGTTGGGAAAGCGTCCTAATGGCTACGTATCTTTCATGTACGATATGACTAAATATCTAAACAAAGGAGGCAATGTTCTGTCGGTACGTGTGGATCACAGCAAATACGCTGATTCCCGATGGTATACAGGCTCGGGTATATATCGAAACGTATGGTTGATAAGTGCTAACAAAATTCATTTCAGCCAGTGGGGTGTCACTTATAACTCTACAGGTGTAACCGATGCCGAGGCTACAGTGAATGTATTCGTCAAAGTAGACAAAGGGAAAAGTTCTGCATCGCTGACAGCGAAAGCGATCCTCACTGACGCGTCAGGCAGTATCATAGGCGGTACAACCTCCACAGTTAACAGTGACTCGACATCAATGCGGATCACCCTGCGCAACCCACATTTATGGAGCATTGACACACCTTATTTATATTCTCTCAACGTTCAGCTACTTGATGGAGTCACAGTTGTCGACACCACATCTGTGCGTGTCGGCATCCGGTCATTGCATTTCGATGCAAACCATGGTTTCGCTCTCAATGGAAAATGGATGAAGGTAAAGGGAGTGTGCATTCATCACGACGCGGGGGTTCTTGGATCAGTTGTTCCGCGTGAGGTATGGTATCGCCGCTTTCTCACCTTCAAGCAAATGGGAGTTAACGCTTTGCGTATGAGTCATAACATTCAAGCGCCCGATGTTTACGACCTTGCTGATGAAATGGGCTTCCTCATAATGGATGAAGGCTCTGATGAATGGGAGTTCGCAAAGCGCAAGTGGATAAAGGGGTGGAACCAAGGACACCCTGGCTACGATGGCACATATGACTTCTTTGAAGAATGGATCGACACCGATATAGCTGACATGGTGCGCCGCGACCGAAACCACCCAAGCGTGTTCCTTTGGAGTGTTGGCAATGAAGTCGACTATCCTAACGATCCATACACCCATCCGATTCTCGACGGCGGCAGTGCAGAAATTAATCAGCCAATGTATGGAGGGTTTAAACAAAACGCTCCGCGTGCAGAACGTATTGGCTTTATAGCTAAACGACTGGCCGACATAATCCGCCAGAACGACCCTTCCCGTCCCGTTACAGGCGCGATGGCAGGTGTAGTCATGAGCAACCAGACGGAATATCCCAAAGTTATTGACGTTTGCGGGTACAACTACACTGAAAACCGCTATGCGGAAGACCATAGAACTTACCCAAGCCGTATTATATATGGAAGCGAGACCAGTACGAACTTGAACTCTTGGAAGGCTGTGCGTGACAATGATTTCATCTTCGGACAATTTGTATGGACAGGACTTGACTATCTCGGCGAATCTGGAACATGGCCTTCACGGGGTCTCAACACAGGGCTTGTGGACTTCTCAGGTTTTATGAAGCCACGCGGACAGTTTTTCCGTTCACTTTGGGACAAACGACCAATGGCATATATTGGCACGCAACTAATCCGAAGGGATAATCCTTATAGAAAAGAAAGACTTTCAACTGACGCATGGGACACATGGAACTATAAAGAGAATCAGACCATACGCGTCCTTTGCTACACCAACCAACCATTTGCCCGGCTCGTCCTAAATGGCAAGGTAGTTGGAAAGCAGAAAAAATATGATGACAATACTGGAATCATCCATTGGGACATCCCATACGAGGCAGGCACTCTGCGTGTGGAAGGATTTGACGCAAACGGCAGACTTACCACGCAATACGAGATTAAGACGAACGGACCGGCTGCCAGGCTGCATGCATATATCGACCCACAAGGACACAAACCGACCGATAAGGTTGTTCATGTCATTGTCGACATTGAAGATGCCAACGGGCTGAAAGTCTTTAATGCGAACGACAATGTGACATGCAAAGTAATCGAAGGAGGCCGACTGCTTGGCTTGGAGAACTCTGACAATTCAGACATGAGCGCACCAAAGTCCGACACACGACGTGCGCTGCATGGCAGGCTTCTCGCATACATACAGAAAACATCAAATACAACAATCGTACGTTTCACAGCCAAAGGGTTCGACCCCGTGGATGTCGTACTATAAAATAACAGGCAATGCTTAAGAGAATAGTCCTCACAGGAGGTCCTTGCGCAGGGAAGACAAGTGCGTTGGTTAAGGTAATTGAACATTTCTCCAACCTGGGGTACAAGGTATTCACCATACCAGAAGTGCCGACTATGTTCACACAAGCAGGCATGGACTACTTAACGACTAACAACGAATTTTTCTATCAAGGAGAAAAAGCGACACTCGAAATTCAACTGGCACTTGAAAACAAATTCACAAAGATGGCAGAGACCTTGACCGAACCAACAGTAATCGTCTGTGATCGTGGTACAATGGACATTTCTGCCTATATGAACCCAGAATTGTGGGACAAAATCACCAAGGAGGTCGGCACGAACACCCAACAACTATTGAGCCGTTACGACGCAGTACTTCACCTTGTATCAGCGGCTGATGGAGCTGAGCAATTCTATACAACCAACAACAACGCACAGCGACTTGAACAAGCCGACGAAGAGGGGTTGAAGGTGGCGCGTTCACTCGACAAGAAGGTCATACGCGCGTGGAAGGATCATCCACACCTTCGTGTCATAAACAACAACGAGGATTTCGACAGCAAACTCAACAGAGTGCTGAAAGAGATTTCAAACGTACTCGAACTTCCCCAACCAATAGAACACGAACGCAAGTATCTTGTGGAAGTCGTTGGTGATATTCTGCCAGATACCATTGATAGTGAGATAACCCAAACCTACCTCGTTGCCGATCCTGATTGCGAAGTGCGCCTTCGCATGCGCAGTTGGAATGGTAAGAGCATATTCATCCACACAGTGAAACGAACAATCTCACCAACCGAAGAAGTCGTAACTGAACGTCAAATATCTGGCAACATCTATGAGTCCCTGTTACAACAAGCCGACCCTTACAGACAAACCATACACAAAACACGCAAAAGTTTTATATGGAAAGGGCAATTCTTCGAACTCGACACATACACAGCCCCTGTAAGCGACCTAACCATACTTGAAACAAAAGGCATAGCATGCCACAAAGACGTTAAGTTTCCTCCATTCCTCAAAGTCGTAGAAGACATAACAGGCAATACCGCTTACTACAACTACAACTTATCCCTACGCCACTAAGCGGCCGGGGCTCTCCGGTTTTGTTATTGAACAACGTATTAAGTACCAACATTAAGTCCGCAATATCCATTGTATACCCTTTGCGACACGCCAATTGGCATGATACGAATGATTCCCTTCATTCAATTTGAACATCGTGTTTATACCACGACTCTTATATAAATCAGCTAACGCCTGAGTGTTGGATTCCACTTGCCGCATTACAGGATTACTCGTTTTCTTCTCTTTATCGCCAAGAGAAAGGTAAATCGAAGTCGTGCGGCATTTCATCACCTGACTTTTAGCATAATCAAGGAATGAAGGATACCAAAAAGACCCAGAGCAGGAAACCACAGATGAGAAGAGATCCGTGTTGTAAACCGACCATAACGCAAACAATCCAGCAAGAGAATAGCCGGCAATGATCCTGCGTGTTATCTTTAAATCTGACTCAACAATTGGAACAATATCAGTCAATAGAGAGTGTAATGTGTCTTTTGACTTTCCGCCATACGCAGGTCTTCCGTCAGACAGGTCGTCTTCATACCATGGAGACATTGCGTCGTTCCAGTCATCGACACAAATTTCCACAAGGCAGAACTGCCGTGTGCTCATTCGCAAACATTCATTCCACACCGCCTCGCCTTCGTGCGCAAACGTATGCAAATATACAATAGGCAAAGTCTTGTTCATAGGCTTACCATACACATAGACGTTACTTCCACAAATTTTCATTGCCACAGGAAAAAAACATAACTACACTTATAAGATACCTCTGTATATTCCAACAGCAAGCGCAAAGTTATAAAAAGTTTTTAAAGCATCTATCTCGGAACACAAAAATATCAAGTTATTGGAATAAAGCCACCCAAGACCATAGGTATCTCCACTGTAGCATTGTCATATCTAATTTTACAATACCAACCACTATAAGACATTCA